>CAZPMA010000019.1:0-35599 GCA_964587535.1 uncultured Bacteroidales bacterium | reverse complement strand
ATTATATTGCCCGGGAGTTCTCTGAAAAAATCATTTTCCCTGCACTGGAAGCTTGTGAAGATATAGACTGGATAATTGAAAACAATATTGAGTTCTTTGTTTTTGATTTTGACAGGCTTGCAAAAATTTTTGGAGCATCAAAAAGATTAAGAAAATCAGCAAAAATCCATATTGACCTTGAAACAGGAATGAATCGTACCGGATTTGACAAAAAAGATGTTAAAAAATTAATAGAGATTTTAAAAACAAATTCTGAGTTTTTTGAACTCAAAGGACTTTGCACGCACTATGCCGGAGCAGAAAGCATAGCAAATTACAAGCGAATTAATGATCAGATAAAACTCTTTAATAAGATTTATAAAATATTTCTAAAGAATGATTTAAAGCCAGAAGTAAGGCATACAGCCTGCAGTGCTGCTTCATTAAACTATCCTAAAACACAATTTGAGATGGTGCGTATTGGAATCTTACAATATGGTTTCTGGCCAAGTGTTGAAACTTATGTCCAATTTCTATCTAAAAACAATATTAAAGAAGATCCACTTTGTCAGATTCTCAGCTGGAAATCGTCCGTTATGACAATAAAAAATGTAAAAACCGGGGAGTTTATAAGTTACGGTACAAGCTACCTGGCTCAAAAAGACATGAAAATTGCAATTGTACCTGTTGGATATGCTCATGGTTACACACGCAGTTTAAGTAACCAGGGCAGGGTACTTATTAATGAACAACGGGTGGGTGTTATAGGCATGGTTAACATGAATATGTTAATTGCTGATGTAACAAGCATCGATGATGTTTCAGTTAGCGATGAAGTTGTTTTAATAGGCAAGCAAGGAGATCTTTCAATAAATGTTTCATCATTCACTGAATTCAGCGATCAATTAAATTATGAATTATTAACACGATTACCCAACGAAATACAAAGGGTAGTTATAAAATAAATTACAATGGCTTTTATAGTTTTAAACAAAGAAAAGCTGGTTCACAATTTTACTTATTTAAATAAACTTTTTAAAAAGCATAAAATTGAATGGGCAGTAGTATCCAAATTGTTATGTGGTAACAAAGCGTACATGAAAGAAGTTATTGATTTAGGAATAAAGCAAATTTGTGATTCAAGAGTATCCAATCTGAAAGTTATCAAAGATATTGATAAAAGCATTGAAACAATTTACATAAAACCTCCAGCCAAACGATCTTTAAAAAGTATAGTTAAATATGCTGACATTAGCATGAATACAGAATTTGAAACCATAAAACTTCTTAATGAAGAAGCGAAAAGGTTAAAAAAGATTCATAAAATCATGATCATGATCGAAATGGGCGAGCTCAGAGAAGGTGTAATGTGGAATGAATTTATTGATTTCTACGAATCGGTGTTTAATCTTTCAAATATTGAAGTGGTTGGTATTGGAACAAATTTAAGTTGTCTTTATGGTGTTTTACCAAATCAAGATAAGCTAATCCAGTTAAGTCTTTATGAGCAGCTTATTGAAGCAAAATTTGACAGAAACATTCCATATGTTTCGGGTGGTTCTTCTGTAACAATTCCACTAATTTTTAAAGGATTATTACCCAAAAGTGTGAACCATTTTAGAGTTGGTGAAACCTTATTTTTAGGAACTGATGTTTACAACGACAGTACTATTCGAAATATGGAACATAATGTATTTCAACTATTTGCTGAAATTATTGAGTTATCTGAAAAACCAATGGTGCCAACAGGAGAATTTGGAACTAATGTTGAAGGGGATGAATATGAATTTGATGATAAACAAATTGGGAAAAGCTCTTGCAGAGCTATTTTAGATATGGGTTTACTGGATGTTGAAGTGAAACATATTGAGCCTAAAGATAGCAATATTGAATTTGTCGGATCAAGCTCAGATATGATCGTACTAGACCTTGGTAAAAATGAAAAAAACTATAAAGTTGGAGATCTTGTCGAATTCTCATTAGATTATATGGGTACATTAAGTATTTTAAACTCAAAGTATATCGAAAAACGAATTAAATAAATCATTTTATTACTATGACATATAAGCAACAAGAATTATCAAAAATTAAAGAATCAATTAATAATAAAACGAAACAAAGAATAATAAATCATTTAAAAAATAATACTCAGCTATATTTAGGAAATATTATAAAAAACTTGTCTTTAAATCCTAAAAATGGAACAAAGCATATTATTGAGTTAAAATATCTGGGATTAGTAAAAAATGTTCAAAATTCCACACTCTTGGAATTAAATACTGATTTATTAAGTCAATTAGAATCTGCAAGTTAAATTGATTTTCTATAATTATGCATATAATTGATATAATTATATTTATAATCTATTTCCTTGCCATGATTGGTGTTGGATTATATTTTTTTATGAAAAATACCAATACCGACGAATACTTTGTTGGAGATAGAAAAATGAGCAGTTGGCATATTGGATTATCTGTTGTTGCAACCGATGTTGGTGGAGGATTTTCAATCGGATTAGGCGGCCTTGGTTTTGCGCTTGGTATATCCGGATCGTGGATGCTGTTAACAGGACTTTTAGGCGCCTGGTTGAGCGCCATATTTCTTATACCAAAAGTATATCCTATTTCTTCTAAATTAAAATTACTTACTTTTCCACAAATTTTTTTAAAACTTTCAGGTAAGAAAGTATTTTATGCCGCTGCTACAATTACAACAATCGGATATATTGGATTTACCAGTTCACAAATATTGGCAGGTGCAAAATTAGCTTCAGCTGCTTTTTCAATGGTAAATTTAAAATATGCCATCATTTTAATGGGTGTTGTAATTGTATTATATACATCTCTTGGTGGTATCAAAGCTGTAATCTATACAGACACAGTTCAATGGATTATTCTTTTGGTAGGATTAATATTAATTGGTATCCCATTAGGTTATATTACCATTAACAAAGAAGTATCAATGTTTACTGTACTTCCCAAAGAGTTCTTTTCATTCACAAACATTACCTGGTTAACTTTCTTTAACTGGCTAATTACCATACTACCCATTTGGTTTGTAGGGATGACACTTTATCAAAGAATATATGCTTCAAAAGATGTTAAATCAGCTCAAAAAGCATGGTACATTGCTGGCATTCTTGAATATCCCTTTATGGCTTTTTTAGGTGTTATACTGGGACTTTTTGCCAGAGTTGGTGCCGAAATCGGGCTATATGAAGCCATTGGAGGGTCTGTTGCTACCATGGATCCTGAAATGGGATTACCAATTTTTTTAAAAACCATTCTACCTGTTGGATTATTAGGAATAATGCTAGCTGCATATTTTTCGGCTATAATGTCAACTGCAGATAGTTGCTTAATTGCTGCTTCGGGGGCTATGACCAATGATATACTTGGAATAAATAGTGATAAGTCATTAAGAGCATTTCAAGTAATTACATTAGCCATAGGTGTTATTGCTGTTTACCTTGCTTTATCAATGACAAATGTTCTTGAAATGATGCTTTACTCCTATTCTATTATGGTGTCTGGTTTGTTAGTACCGGTAATTGCAATATTTTATTCAAAAAAAATTCATGAAAATGCAATATTCTGGTCGATGGTAACTGGGGGGTCAGTTACGCTTTTTTTGAGTGTGACTAAATTTAATTTATATGGTATTGATGAAAACTTTTTTGGAATTTCCAGCTCATTAATAGTATATACAATAATTTCTAAACTACTTAAATAAAAAAAGCGTGGACTCCTAACTATCCACGCTTTTTCTCTTTCAACACCCCTAAAATTTAATCCATAAAAACCATTTTTTGAGTTTGTGTACCCTCAATGGCGATTAACTCTTTTTCCAGATTTTCCATATCTGAAATATTTCCGGTAAGCTCAAGTATTATTAAGCCGCTTGTGCTACAATTGTCTCTGGTTACTTCGTGCAAACCTAAACGAGTTTTAATGGAACAGCCATATTTAGTAAGTACACCTTGTACATCACCAGCTTCCTTCTTCCTATCGGTTATCTTAACTCCTAATATTCTTGTTTCTTGTTCCATTATATAAAATTATATTTTAGGTAAATAAGTTACGAAAATTATAAACCCAAGTCAAAAAACATTTAAATAATATTTTTAGATATATATTAATTTGCTCATTTACAGACTTTTATTTTTAAAAATATTTTCTCTAACTATTTCAAACAGGAAATCTTAAAAATATAAATCTCTTTGACCTTGTTTTATTTTTTCAATTCGCTCTTTAACCTGCATGGCAACTTTATCATTTTCGAGTCCCTTAATTTCTTTATCAATTACTTTCCATGCTTTATCTGCTGTTTCATCAGTTGCATAATCTACAAGATACTCTGATAAAGTTAATATGGCATTTGGTGTGCAGAAACGTTTAATGAAACCGGGAACAGAAAATTCCATAAAATGCTCTCCTGTTCTTCCTAATCTGTAACATGCAGTACAAAAGGAAGGTAAATATTCATTTTCAATCAACTCATCAATAATTTCTGCCAATGAACGATTATCATTAATTGCAAACTGTTCTTTATTTAGGTTCTGTTCTTCATTTTGGCTTTCGTGATAAGATCCTAACTCTAATTTAGTACCACCATCAATCTGCGAAACGCCAAACTCCATTACTTCTCTTCGAACTCTAACAGATTCGCGTGCAGTTAATATCATTCCTGTATATGGAACTGCAAGCCGTAAAATAGCAATTAACCTTACAAATTCTTCGTCGCTTACCATATATTTAGGATCAACATCCATTTCAGATGCATCTTGAATTCTTGGAAATGATAATGTATGTGGTCCAACATTATAACATGCTTCGAAATGATTTGTATGTCGAACCATTGCCAGCACCTCGTATCTCCAGTCGTATAATCCAAATAATGCTCCAATTCCAACATCGTCTAATCCTGCTTCCTGCGCCCTGTCTAATGAAGTTAACCGGTAATTAAAATCTTTCTTTTTACCACCTAGGTGATATTTTGCATAAGTTTCCGGATGGTAGGTTTCCTGAAAAACCTGGTACGTACCAATACCTGCATCTTTTACTATTCTGAAGCCTTCAATATCTAATGGAGCTGCATTTATGTTTACACGACGTATTTCTCCATTCCCTTTTTTAACATTATATACTGTTTTTACATTTTTAGCTATAAATTCAGGTGAATATTCATGGTGCTCTCCATAAACTAAGATCAATCTCTTTTGACCATTATCTTCTAAAGCTTCCACCTCTTTAACTAAATCTTCGTTTGATAATGTTTGGCGAATAGCTTCTTTGTTCGTTACTCTAAATCCACAATATTTACAATTGTTTGTACACTTGTTTCCAACATATAAAGGAGCAAAAAGAACAATCCTGTTTCCATAAACTTTTTCTTTTAAGGTTTTTGCACCCTGTTTAATCTCTTCAATTAATTCAGAATCTTTAGCATTGATTAAAACTGCAGTTTCTTCAAGAGTTAATCTTTCCTTATTTAACGATTTTGCAATTACCTGTCTAACACGCTCAGGTGTCGATTCTGTTTTATTTATATAATCCCAAATTTCTTCAGGATCAATAAAGGGTTCCATTCGTTGATCCTTAATTTTGTATTGTTCCGGATAAAATTTCATATAGCTAAGCTTATTATTGTTTGCACTTAAATTAATAACATCAATTATCTGAGTATTGTTAAAATAATACTTTCATTTTTATATAATAATTACGACCTGGCTCAATGCTAATAGAACCACGATTGGTTGATAGATGGTTTGTATACGCTCTATCAAATAAATTTTCTATACCACCAAAAAACTGGATTTTTGCAGACTTTAAATTCATAGGATAAGAATTTAATCTAAAGTCATAACGAGTATATCCTTTGGTTTCAATTTCACCATCGGCTACTTTTTCCTGATCTGCAAATCCAATTACAATTAATTCTGTTCCGAAATAAGCCGGCAAATTGTACCGCACACCTAAACGTCCGTTCAATGGTGGAATTAGCGGTAAACTACTATTATTTAAGATATCTTCTCCCCTTACGAATGAGCCTGAAATATAGAAATTCCAATTTGTATAAAAATTATATTGCATTGCAAAATCAACACCGTACAATCTGGCTTCATCAACATTTGTATTTATTAGAGCTGCTATTGTATCAACATCTCCTGAGACTGTGCTGTAAATAAAATCACCAGGCTTCTCTACAATCATATCTGCCAACCAATTAACAAAACCATCAATCTTAAAACTGAACTTTGGTTTCCAGATTCTTAATCCTAAATCTAATGAATACCCCTTTTCAGGCTCAAGGCTAGGATCTCCTAAACGAACATAACTTCCTAAATCGATGTACTTAAAACTCTCTTCCAGCGAAGGTGCACGAAATGACCTTCCTGCAGTTAGGCTAAGGTCTAATCCTTCATTAAAAGAATATAAAAATCCTAAATTTGTGCTCCACGAAATTTTGTATTCTTCATTTTCATCGAAAGTAATTCTTTGATCAGGAGTCTGATCTATAGTATCATTCATAATCACCCGATTCACGTCATAGGCCTGTTCATTAGCAATACGAATTCCATCAACTCTACCACCAAAGGTTACTTTTAAATCATCATTCAACAATCGCTGTTCATCCTGGAAATATATACCGGCAGAACCGAAGCAAGAATTAGGAATTGGTGTTTCATCTTTAAAAACATGATTAGTTATTCCACTGCTCTTAACATAAACATCAATATATTTCTCACGGCTTGTTTCTATTTTTCTTCGCCATAAATCTATGCCAACAATAAAATCATTCTGCTCATTAAAATCCCAGTTTGTTTGCAGCTGAAAGCCATCGGTAATATGAGTTCCGCTTGGGTAAAACACATCAGGTATTGTAAGAGTTGCTGGTTTTTCTGTTACAGTATTAGGAAATAACTCAACATCACGCAAAATATACTGATGAAAGTATTTAAAATTAAAAAACTTTAAGTGCTCATTAATATCCCTTATTTCATAATTTACTGAGAGCATCCAGCGTTTAGCATCAGTATAAGTTGCTACTCCAGGACCAGGAAAAGCATCGCCGCCAGGTATACCAACATCTGTTGCATCAAAATACTGGTATTTTAGTTTTAAATTTTGCTTATCTTTTACTTTTAATCCAGCCGTTAATGAAATAGATTTATCTTCAAACTGGCTATTGTTTATTTCTCCTTCAGGAGTACTTATATCGTTTGCATTACGTAATGCACCACTTGCTGTAAAATACCAACGTTCAGATCCTGTTTTAAAGCTCAATTTACGAGTAAATAATTCATTAACAGTATTATATCCGGCATTAAAACTTCCATTAAAATAATTTGATGAATTAAAATATCCTTCGTTTGTAATCACATTAACAATACCTCCCATTGCACCGGTTCCATATAGCGAAGAAGAAGCACTTTTTATTATTTCAATACGTTCAACATCATCCACATCAAAAAACGACATAGAAGCCATTAAGTCAGTAGCAGTTTCAATCCTATTCCCATCCACTAACATTACAATACGTTGCTGACTCAAACCTCGAATATTAATTCCTGTGGCCCAGGCTCCATCGCTTGCCAAAGCCACACCGGGTTCTTCCTGCAGAACATCTGAAACCGTAAAAGATGAGGCAGCTTCAATATCTTGTTTCAATGCTACTTCCATTGGAGCAGAAATTTCTTTTATCATTCTCTCTTGCCTTAAACTGGTAACTACTACCTCACCAAGATGAACTAATTCTTGCTTCAATTTTATTTCGCACTCTGCATCTGATGTAATTTGCTTATCTTCTTTATATAATTCATATCCCAGAAAAGATACTATTAATTGATATGCATCATTTTCAATATTGCGCATTACAAACTCACCATGAACATTAGATACTGAGTGATATTTGTTATTTTGATTTAATAACTGCACATGCACTCCTGATAACTTCTCTCCTGTTTTTGAGTCTGTAATTCTACCCTTAAGAACATATGATTGGGCATATGTACTAAAAGATATTAGTAGTAATACTAAAATTTTAACTGTTTTCTTCATGACTTCTGTTCTTTAAAAGCACCGATTTAACCTGGATGCCTGTTAAGCGTCCTAACTGACCGGTTAAAGAACCAATCTCATCGGTGGTACCTTCAAGAACCAGAGAAATAATGTTTTGACCGTTGCTACGCGGCAAACCCTGGCGACCAATAATAATGTTGGAATGTTTGAAAGCAATTTCGTTCATTTGTTGAACAACATTGCTGCTTTCGATTAAAATAAGTGCGGTTCCAATTCTCTTTTCCATCAGATTTCCTCCGGATTAGATTTATTCTTTAACCTTGAAACAGAACGTATCCGTTTCTTAGAAAGAGTAAATAATTTTTACTGTTATTTCGTTAACAAAGGTATGAAATATTTTTTGAATAGTAAATATGATATATAACAGGTTATGAGTTACGAGTTGTGAGTTTGGAGTTACGAGTTACGAGTTGTGAGTTGTGAGTTGTGAGTTTCGAATTAAATTTGATTAGATTTGTAAAAACTAAGTAATCAAATGAAGAACGTTTTAATCTATTTAATACTATTAAGCTTAAGTCTTTGGGGATGCAATAATGAAAAAGACAATCAGAAAATTACTATTGCTACATTAAAAGGCCCATCGGCTATGGGTATGATAAAAATGATTGATAGTCTGAAAAATAATATTAATACAAATTTTGAAATTACAATTTACAATGAGCCTATTCAGGTTAGAAAATTAATGCTTGAAAATAAAGTTGATTTAGCAATCTTACCAACTACAATGGGATCGATTTTATACAATAAAGGAATTCCTTACCAACTTGTTGCAATTCCTGTTTGGGGAACATTATACTTAGTTGGAAAAGATACTACCTTCAATACATGGAACGACATGAAAGGTAAAAAGGTGAATTTAATGGCAAAAGGTATGACCCCTGATGTTTTATTTAAACAATTATTAATTCAAAATGGGTTAAATCCTGAAAAAGATTTACAACTGGATTACTCCTTTCCTACTCACATTGACTTAGCCAATGCAGTTGCTTCGAACCAGGTAGATCTTGCAGTAATTTCCGAACCTTTAGTTAGTATGGTTAAACAAAAAAATAAAAATGTCAAAACTATTTTTAATTTAAATAAAGAATGGAAAAAGAAAAATGAAGGAGTTGAAATAGCGCAAACTGCTTTATTAGTTCATAAAGATTATGCAGAAGAAAATCCAGAACAACTAATTCAACTTTTAAATGAATATGAAAAATCATCAGAATGGGTAAATAATAATCCGGATTTAGCTGCAAAATTAATTGTAGAATATAATATTCTTCCTAATAAAGATGTAGCATTTGCGTCAATTCCTGCGTGCAATTTAAAATTTGAGCTTGCTTATCCTATTAAAAATCAAATTATTAAATACCTGGATATTTTTTACAATCTAAATCCTGACATTATAGGAGGTAAAATTCCTGATGATAATTTCTTTTTAAATGTTCAACAATAACAAAATAATTATTAAATTTAATACATGAATCAACTTTTTTTAATTAGCTACGTTTAATTATCATATACAAACAAAATATAAATGAATTCATCAACTACATACGACTGGGAAGACAAAAGCATCTTAATAGCTGATGATGAACTACATAATTTTATTATAATCCAGAAATCTTTAGAAAAAACGGGTATAAAAGTTTATCATGCCGAAAATGGGGAACAAGCTGTTAAAATTTTTAAAGAACATCCTGATATAAATTTAATTTTAATGGATATCAGAATGCCAGAGATGGGAGGATTAGAAGCAACAAAAAATATCAGAAATATTACCAGAAAAGTTCCAATTATAGCATTCACAGCATATGCATTGTCTGATGATGAAGCGATATCGCTGGAGTTTGGTTGCGATGATTATATCTCAAAACCTGTTCGCCCTGATTTTCTGCTGAAAAAGATTAACGAACATATCCTTTAAAAATTCCTAAATAAATTATTATTTGTAACTTTCAGTGCAAATATTTTAGTTAATGAAATTTAAACTTTCAAAAAATAAACTTATTTCACTATTATCAGTATGTACAATTCTTATTGTATGGAAGATATTTTCTTTAATTTATAAGTCCGAACTGATTCTTCCATCCCCTGAATCTACTTTAGTTGCCACAATTAAGTTGATAACATCAAAAAGCTTTTTTCGAATAATAAGTTTAACTATTTTCAGGGGGATTATTGGGTTTGCCATTTCATTTATTCTCGGGATAGCAATGGGCATTTGGGCGGGTATTAATGATAATTTTAATTCATTTTTAAAACCCATTTTAGTTACCATAAGATCAGTTCCGGTAATTTCATTAATTCTGCTGGCATTAATATGGTTCAATGTTGATTTAGTACCTATTTTTATTGGTTTTTTAACGATGTTTCCATTTATATGTACAAATGTTATTGATGGTATCAGGAATGTTGATAAAGACCTTATTCAAATGTGTAACACATATAGGATTAAAAAGAAAAAGGTTATTCGTGAAGTTTATTTACCTGCAATTACCCCTTTTATTTTTAGTGGAGCATCAAGTGCTATGGGAATAGGCTGGCGTGCAATTATTATTGGCGAAGTATTAAGTCAGCCGCAATGGGGTATTGGAACCTTTATGCAATCGGCACAAACCTTTCTTTTGGTAAAAGAAGTTATTGCATGGACTATAATTGCTGTATTTATTAGTTATTTCTTTGAATTTATAATTAGAAAAATTGAGCAACAAATTGTTGTTTGGAAATAATATGGCACTTAAAATTGAAAATCTACATAAGTCATTTAATGAAGTTAAACTTTTCGATAACTTTAATATTGAAATTAAAGAAAATACGATAACGTGCATATTGGGTCCTTCAGGCTGCGGAAAAACAACCTTACTAAACATGATTAGTGGATCGGAACCTAATAATAGTGGAATATTTAATGGTTTCAATGATAAAATATTATCCTATATTTTTCAAGAACCCAGATTGGTACCCTGGAAAACGGTAAAAGAAAATATCTCATTTGTCTTAAAAAAAGCAGACAGTGAATTAATAAGTAAATATATTCGTTTAGTTAATCTTGATGAATTTGCAGATTATTACCCCAATAAACTAAGTGGCGGAATGAAACAACGTGTTGCTATTGCACGTGCATTTGCTTATCCATCTGATTTAATTTTGATGGACGAACCACTTAAAGCATTGGATATAAAATTAAAACTAAATCTAATTAACTCGTTTAGAAAAATCTGGCAGTTTGATAAAAGAACTGTAATTTTTGTTACACACGACATTGACGAAGCCCTTCTTTTAGGAAATGATGTGTATATTTTTAGTAAAGCCCCTGTAAGCATCAAACAGAAATTTTCCATAGATATTAAAGATAGAAATTTAACCAATCCTGAAATTATTAAACTTAAGAATGATATCTGGAAAGTTATGGAGTAAACAAGTTTCGAATTACGAGTTACGAATTACGAATTATGAGTTACTAATTATGAATTATAAGTTTAGAGTCTAGATTTGGCATTAAATATCAATTAGTTAAAGTTGCTATGTAGGGGGACTCGGTTATGAGTATTTGCAGGGTTTAGCACTTAACTTTGCAAGTACTTATAAACATTATTAGGCACTGTGTTCTAATTTTCTACCTATAATTTCTCTTGAATAGCTTTTCGCCAAAAGTATAGTCCAAAAACAAATGTTATTATAGCAAACATGATTCCATTTTCACCTAGCCAATATTCAGTTCCTTCAAGTTTTACAGTTAATGGTGGAAATATTTTTTGAATAAATACATTACTTACTGCATGAAAAATTACTGCTACCCATAAACTACTTGATTTAAATGTATAATAAGTCATAATAAATGACATAGAAATTATTACAATAAAAAAGTTTATCATTTCTAAGAGAACATTTTCTCCATAATAAACAATTAATGGCCAGTGCCATGATGCCCAAATTATTCCACTAAAAATAGATACACCAGTAAAAGAAAGAACTTTTCTTAATTCATATATAAAAAACCCTCTCCATCCTATTTCTTCTCCTAAGGTAGTTGCCATTGCTCTAATAACTTCAACAGTTCCCAATAATCCAATAGCTATAATAACTACATATAATGGTTTTAAGGTTCCTATGCCCATTAATCCAATTTCTTTAGCCCATTCCAAAATAATTTCTTTATTTGGTAATCCTCCCAAGGAAAAAAGCCAAATAAATATGTAAGTAATAAAAACATATAGAGCTGGAATAAAATACGATAAACGTATATATTTCCAATTTCCCCAATTCCAATTTAGAGAAGAAATAGATCTTCCTTTCAACTTTAACGTAATTATAGTTGCTACGGCAGGACACCACATCAGACCTCCTATATATATTCGCGAAGGATATAGATTAACTATTGCATAATGAAATAGCGAACTTAAAATTGTAACAATAGCGAGAAAAATAAAAATTGTATTCCATGTCTCTTTACGTCCAGATAAATTTCTTTTCATTTGTTAATTTTGATTTATTTGTATATTGAAGACGAAGAATTTGATGTTCTGTTACATGCTTTCTAAAGGTCCTGCCATACTGGCCTGTACGGGATTTTCCCTGCTTGCTTATCAGTCAACCGTTAAAACTTTTACTAAAATATATAAAAGTCACAAAACCACCAAACGCCCGTATGGCATGTTATGGCGTCGTATTTTTACTTTTTGGTTTCCATCTTTTATTAGCTTCTTCCATTTTTCCTAACTGTCCCAAATCAAATGTCGCGCCTAATTCTCCACCTTCACCAATCCTTAAGCAAATTATAAGCAAAAATATTATTTCTACATTTATGTCATAGTCTGCTTCAATTTCTATCTTATCTTTTCCAAGTATTTCAAATACAGAATCAGTCATTTTCGCAACCTGCTTCCCATTGAGAAAAATAGACTTATCTCTACCTTTATGAATTCTAATTTCATATATATCCTTATCATGATGAAGCCTTAAAATGCTATGCTTTCCATTCATTGATTTGAGAACGAAGTGTCTACCGTTATTAGCTTTTATTTCATAAGTTGTCTCCAGCTTAAAAAGCTTGAATCGTTTTCTTATGCTGTAAAGTAAAGCATTTTGATTGTTAAATATTTTTGCTTTATAATTTCCAAAAAGCATACTCCAATGTCCATGAAACATTGAATCAGTATCAGATTCTTTGTACATTTTCAAACCAGTCCCAGATTGCTTTACAAACAATATCATTTTAGCTAATAATTTTCAATTTTCCACCGTAAAAATATGCGGCATAACTAATAAATAAGCTCATTTATCTCTCGACGATCATTTTCTAATTGAACTTTAAGATTATTAGAATTTTTCAATTCTAACTCATCTCTCATTCTCTTATGAAAAGTAATTGTTACTTTTTTATTTATCAGTGTGAAATTAGAATCATTATCGAATAAATGAATCTGAATACTACATTTGCCATCAATGGTTTTTATATTTAACATTCCTCGCAATCTTTGTTTTCCATTTTCAATGCTTACAGCATAAACTCCATCTTTTGGCACTAATTTCTCTTTTTCTTCAATTAAAACTCCTAGTGTTGGAAATCCTATTTCTTCGCATTTGGGATTACCCTTTTCCAGATTACATGTGATTATAAAAAAATGATCCAGATAAGCGTTAGCCCTTTGAATTCTGCCTTCTAAAAGTGCTTTTCGGGTTATGGTTGAACTAACAGTTTCATTCTCCAGATCTTGTTCAGGAATTTCTTCAACCTGAAAATCATGATTCTTTGTTAATTCATACAAGTATGAGTAATCTCCTTCGCGATTATGTCCAAAATGATGATTAAAACCAACAATTATTATTTTTGCATGAAGCTTTCTTATTAAAATATCTTCAACAAATTCCTGAGAAGTAGTTTGAGCAAATTCTTTAGTAAAGTTTATAATCACTAAATGATCTAAACCAGATTTTTCCAATAAATAAATTTTTTCTTCCTGACTGTTAATTAGTTTAAGATCTTTACCTGCAGCTTCCGGATAAAGTACTTTTCTGGGATGCGGATGAAAGGTAATTAAAACTGATTCGCCATCAACCTGCTTTGCAAGGGCATTTAGTCGGTTTATAATCACTTTATGACCAAGGTGTACTCCATCAAAAGTACCCGTGGTGACAACCGCATTTTTAATTTGACTTAATGTATCAAAACTTCTATGAACCTTCATTTAAAGGATAGACAATTTTTATTTTTAATTCCTTTGGTTTTTTACAAAATACGCTACTTTTTCCAATGAAGTAATCATATCATACTCTTCCAAATACACATTTGGTGAAATATTTAGTGGCGTTGAAGTATAATTTAATAATCCTTTAATACCAGCCATCGTTAAGGTTTCGGCAACCATTGCAGCATCTTCAGGTGGCACTGTTAGTATACCTATAGAAATATCATTTTCCTTAATGACTTTCTGTAATTCAGACATAGGGTAACATTTCACCCCGGATATCACACGATTAGTTTTATCAGGATCAGTATCGAAAGTAGCAATAATTGTAAGTTTTGTTCTTTTCCCATTAAAATATGAAGTTATTGCTTTACCAAGATTACCAATACCAATAACTGCAGCATTTAATCCATCTTCAGTATCAATAATATCTCCAATAACATCGATTAAAGCCTTAACATCATAACCTTTTTTTAATGTTGTTGAGTAGCCAATAAGCATTATATCTCTTCGAACCTGAACAGCTGTAATATTATGCAAATTAGCTAATTCGTGAGAGTAAATATGTGTTTTCCCACTTGCTAAACAATTTAATAACGTGCGTCTGTATTCGCTTAATCTACCTATTGTTTTTTCGGGAAGTTTATTCATCATCATATATTTTGAAATAACGGGTCAATTTACAAAAAAAAATTACATTGGCAAGCTAACTTTAAATATAGTTCCTTCCCCGATCTTACTATCTACTTCGACAGTGCCATTATAAAGATCGACAATCCGTTTTACAATAGAAAGCCCTAATCCACTGCCTGTAATGTCTTTTGTCTGATCGCTTTTAACTCTAAAAAACTCGTCAAATAGTTTATCTTGTTCATCTTGAGCTAATCCTATTCCTGTATCCTTTACAATAATAGATATTTTATTTGTTTCTGATGCGAGTACTACTTCAACATTTCCATTATCTTTATTATACTTAACAGCATTGGAAACCAAATTGTTAAATATAATTTCCATATCTCCCGGATCAGCAATGTATTCCACTTTTTCATCATCTTTTAAAGAAATATTAACATCTTTTTGAATGGCATATGGATTTGTTGCTTCAATTGACAGCTGTGCGATATCTCCTAATTTTACCTTTTGAAGCTTTTCAGTTTTTTTCTCAAAATTTATTTTTGTTAAATCCAATAAATCCATGATAAGATTCCTCATTCCTTTAATTCTCTGTAAAGAGCGATCAATCATTTGATCATAAGTATTAAGATCTTCACCTAGCTCTCTATCTTTTATCATATGCATATACCCTTCAACAGTATTTAAGGGAGCTTTAAGTTCATGAGATAATACAGAAAGAAACTGGAATCGAATTTCTTTTCCTTCCTTTTTCATTTTCTTGGTCATTCCACGAAGAAAAAGGTGCTTTGTTACATTTTCAATAGATGATTTCAGTTCTTGCGGTGTGAAAGGTTTAGGGATAAAATCATAAGCACCATTATTTGTTGCTTTTACAGCAAGTTCCAACGAAGCATAGGAAGTAATCATCATAACTAAAATATCGGGTTTGTTTTTATTGATAAACTCCAACACTTCAGTTCCTAAAATTCCCGGCAACTTATTGTCTAACAATACAATATCTATATCTTCTGTTTTTATTTTCTCAATTGCTTCTTCTCCAGTTTCAATTTCCAAAATATCAAAACCTACATCATCATCCATAAATGGATAACTAACAGTAAAATTATTCAGTATCCTACTCACACCCGATCGTATTCCGGGCTCATCGTCAACAACCATTACCTTTAATTTATCCATCTCTTTTAATTTACAGTTTTAGCAATTTATTTATTTCTTTATGCAACTGATCTTTACGAATACCCTTTTCAAGATACAAATCAGCTTTTATCCAGTTTTTATCAGAATCTGAATTAACTCCAAATGAAATTCCCGTCTCAGATGAAACTGCTGTGGCTAAAATTATTGGCACTTGCGGATGCTTTCGTTTCATTTTATAACATAAGATAAATCCACTATCATCATTTTCCATCATAAGATCAAAAATAGCCAAATCAGGTTTTATATTATTAATTAATTCTTCGGCTTCTTTTTGAGTATTAGCTGATATCACATCAAATCCAAAACTCTCAACATAAGTTTTAATCTGAAATAAATAATCCTGATCATCATCAGCTATTAAAACTAGTTTATTTTCTGCCATAAGTCAATTTTTTATTACTGATATCGGGGTATTGCAATTGTAAACATCGTACCAGTTTGTCCTTTTTCAGGATCTGTATTGGATTCAACTGCGATTTTCCCTTTATGCATTTTTACAATTCCATAAGCTGTAGCTAATCCTAAACCTGTTCCTTTTCCTATTGCTTTTGTTGTATAAAAGGGTTCAAAGATCTTATCCAGATCATCTGCTTTAATGCCTATACCATTATCCTTCACTTTAAATAGTACATTCTCAGCGTCATCTTCAAGAATAATTTCAATATTTCCGCCATCTGGCATGGCATCTATTGAATTTTTAAGCAAATTGGTGATAATCTGAGTCACTTGCTCATTATCCAGATTAGCAAATGGATCTTTCAATTTATCTGATAATACTTTTACATCAATATTCTTAGGAACAATGATTGCATCGATACATTGCTCAGCCAATTTAATAATATTTGTTTTACTTGCATTAACTTGATTCTTTCTTGCGAAATTGAGTAATCCACCAACAATTTTTTTACATCTGTTTGTTTGATCAACTATAAGTTTTAAATCTTTATATAATGGAGAATTCTTTTCGGTTTCTTCCAATAAAATATTAGCATACATTATCACAACTCCCAATGGATTATTAAGCTCATGTGCAATACCTGCAGATAGTTGACCCATGCTGGCCATTTTTTCAGATTGTTTTAATGCTTGTTGCATGGATGTTAACTTATCGTTTGTTATGGCTAACTCATTTACTGAATTATGTAATTTCTCAATCGTATAAGGTAAGCACATTTCATTCTCTGCAATCCCCTGAACAATTGCAATAGCATGTTCTTCACATGACTCGTACCCACAAGCACCACAATTTAAATGGTCTTTTAAATCTTTTTTTCCCATTGATTCCAGCACCTTATTCACTTCTGCCCAGTCGGGAAAATCAAGTTTTCGTTTTTTAGCTTCAAATGTTGCCGATAAGTCTATGTCAATATATGTATCTATTTCCTTTTGCCACTCCTTAGCATTAATTGAATTTATTTTTTTCTGCACATAATTGTTTACTAATATCCTACGTACATACTGCTTCCCTTTACTTTTCATTCCGGGTCCCATAATACAACCTTCACAACTTAATAACTCAAGATGTTGTGATTTTAATAATCCATCTTCAAACTCTTGTATCGCATCTTGAAAATTATTTCGACCCTCGGCAACAATAATGTTTCCATCAAAAACATCATCGGTAATTCCTGCTGTTTGCAGCAATCCCCTGCTTACCGGAAATATTGCTCCTTTACCACCTAAAGGTGGATCAAATTCGCTCGGCTGAACAGATTTTTGAGTGATTCCATTTTGTTCAAGCATATCCCGAAGCTCAGCAAAAGTAATCATCTCGTCAACTTCGTCTGATTCTGATTTTTTTGCTACACAAGGACCAATAAAAGTGACATTAACATTATTGCCATATTTTTTTCGCATAACCCTTGACATTGCAACCATAGGTGAAGCAACTGGAGCTAAATCTTTTACCACAGCAGGATGATAATATTTAATGTAATTAACTACTGCAGGACAATCGGATGAGATATAGGACTTATCTCCACAATTATCGATTAGTTCTCTATATTTTTTTGCAATAAGATCGGCACCAAACGCAACTTCAGAAACAACATCAAAACCTAAAAGGCGTATCATAGACACAAAAATCTTATAGTTTGAAATTTCCTTGAATTCTGCCGGGAAACTAGGAGCAACAATTGCAATATTTTTTTTGTCGGAACTTAATAATTCATTTACTTTATCTGTAGTATATAAAAATACTTTTGCACCCTGACTGCAAACCTTTGTACAGTTACCACAGACAATACATCTCTCATTTAATACTTCTGCCTGACCGTTAATAATCTTAATTGCTTTTGCAGGGCATTCGCGTACACACGTATAACAGACTCTACATCTATTTTTTAATGTATATACAAGATCACGCTGGGTATTTTTTTGATGACTCATACCGTCCATTTTTTAAAGTAACACTTCCCGTTGAGTATAACTTGTATGTAAAAGCTTCCTTGCTTTCTTGCTTAATGGAGCTTCCAAATACTCCTGGTATATTTCAGATACTCCAGAGTTTTTATGCGATACATTAATGACCTCTTTTTCATCCAAATCATATAATGTTTTTGATATGGCTTTCATCTCCTTTTCGTCTGCCCCAAATAGTTGACCCCCACCTTTTAAACAAGCTGTTGGACATGCCTGAATTTCAATATAATGAAAATCGCTTTTCCCTTCACGTATATCTGCAATAAGATCTTTCGCATTTTTTAGTCCGGTAACAGCAGCAATTTTAATTTGATGCTTTCCAATTTTCACTTCAGCAAACTTGGTATTCTTGAATCCTCGAAGTTTAGAAAGCTTTAACTCCCCCAGTTCTTTACCACTTAAATGATAACATAATGTTCGTGCTATTCCTTCAGCAACACCTCCAGGTAAAGCAGTAAGTTTACTTACTGAACTTCTATTGTTAAATGGTTTATCAGACATTTCTTCTCCTAACAACTGAATATCAATTCCGTATAAATTTACCAGTTTTACCAGCTCTCTTGTGGTGATAACAACATCAACATCAGAAACTCCTTTATTAGTCATTTCTTCTCTTTGAGCTTCAAACTTTCTTGAAGTACATGGTTCAATTGATACAGTAAATATTTTTTCCGGAGAGATCTTCTCTAAATCACTATAATAGCTTTTAACAAGTGCTCCCAGCATTTGTTGTGGCGATTTAGATGTTGATACATTATCAATCATATCCGGATGTGATTGTTCCATGTGCTTGATCCATCCTGGGCAGAAACTGCTGATCATAGGTAGATTTTCTTCGTTACGAATTCTATCTGCAAGTTCAGCAGACTGCTCATATATTGCCAGATCAGCTCCAAAAGAATTATCGAAGACTTTATCAAATCCTATTCTTCTTAAAGCTGAATTTAAAATTCCTGAAATGTCTCTTCCAAGCTTAAACCCAAACTCTTCAGCCAGAGAAACTGAAACTGCAGGAGAATACTGAACAATCACTACCATATCAGGATTACTTAACATATCCTGAATAATATCAAAATTTGTTTTTTCATGAAGCGCTCCGGTTGGACAAACCATAATACATTGCCCACAGTTAATGCAATTAGAGAAGTTTAAATCGCGTCCCATTGAAGTTGCTACAGCAGTTTTATTTCCCCTTTTTATAAAATCAAATGTTGAAACACCGATAACTTCATCACAAACACGAACGCAACGGCCACATAAAATACATTTAGCAGGATCTTTAACAATACTTGGGCTTGACTGATCCAGGCTTGCTTTTGCTTTTAATCCTGATATTCTTCTTTCTCGCACATTTAACTCTATTGCCAGATCTTGTAATTCACAATTTCCATTCCGGACACAATATAAACAATCATCTGGGTGATTAGAAAGTAGAAGCTCTACAATCATTTTTCGGGCATTGATAACTCTTGGAGAATGTGTTTTGATTTTTATCGATTCCTGAACAGGATGAGAGCATGATGGAATTAAACCACTTTTACCTTCAATTTCAACAACACACATCCTGCAAGCTCCGGTTGATGTAAAACCTTCCATGCGGCATAATGTAGGAACCTTTATACCGTTGTTATTTAGCGTCTGAAGAATTGTATCACCCTTTTTCGCTTTTATATTTTTTCCGTTTACTTCAATATTAAGAACCATGGATTTTTGTTTAATGGTTACTTACTAATTATTGCCGAGAATTTGCATGTATCATAACAGATTCCGCAACTTATGCATTTATCCTGCACAATAAAATGAGCATTCTTTACAGTTCCTAAAATTGCTCCTGTAGGACACTTTTTAGCACACAATGTACAACCGGTACAAGCATCAACATTAATTTCAAATGCCCTTAATCCCTGGCAAACTCCAGCTTCACAATTACGCTCAAAAATATGTTCTTCGTATTCGTTTCGAAACCATTTTAATGTACTTAGAACCGGATTAGCAGCTTTTTTGCCAAGTCCACACATTGAAGTATCTTTTAATACTTCTGCCAGGTTTTCTAGTTGCATCACACCTTTAAACCTTTGTAAGGTTGTATGTCCATTATCATCTTCAGGTCGTGTTGTAATATTTTCAAGAATTTCATGCATTCGTCTTGTACCCTCCCTGCAAGGTATACAAACACCACAACTTTCCTTTTTAAGAAAGTTCATGTAATATTTAACATTATCGATAATACAATTATCTTCATCTAAAACAACTATTCCGGCTGATCCTAAAGATGTTCCTGTTAGTAGCATCGAATCATAATCTATTAAAATATCTAAATGCTCCTCAGCTAAACAGCCTCCTGAAGGACCTCCAATATGAACTGCCTTGAATCTTTTTCCATTTTTAATTCCACCAGCTGCTCTAAAAATAACATCACGTAATGGAGTACCCATTTCAACTTCAACCAAACCCGAATTTTCAGCTTTGCCCGATATGGAAAAAACCTTTGTTCCTTTACTATCTATTGTTCCAATAGAATTAAACCAATCGGCTCCTTTTTCTATAATAACTGGAACATTAACCAGTGTTTCTACATTATTGACAACCGTTGGACGTCCAAAGAGTCCTTTAGTAGCAGGATATGGTGGTTTTGCACTTGGCTTACCCCTTTTCCCTTCAATACTGCTTATTAAAGCCGTTTCTTCTCCGCAAACATAAGCTCCAGCACCTTTTTTAACGATAATATCTAAACTATATCCGCTCTCCAGGATGTCATGTCCAAGTATTCCAAAATCTTTAGCCTGTCTTATTGCTCTTTGCAAACGTTCAATGGCTAACTCGTATTCGGACTCAATATAGATATATGCTTTCTGAACTGAGACCGCATAAGAAGCGATTGCAATACCTTCGATTAATTTATGAGGATCACTTTCAATTAATAGTCTCTCCATAAAAGCTCCGGGATCGCTCTCTCCTGCATTACAAATTAAATATTTTTGGTCGCTGAGAGTATCGCATGCAATCTTCCACTTTTTCCCGGTAGGATAACCATCGCCACCCCTACCACGCAGATTACTTTCATCAATAATATTGCAAATTTCATTTGGTGTGTTATGTCTGATTATTTTAAAGAAAGATTTATAACCACCAAAAGCAATATATTCTTCTATAGAATTAGGATTAACAAAACCACAATTTTTTAACACCAATCGTTGCTGATTCTTGAAATAAGCAATTTCATCTAAAAATGGAATATATTCCCACGATTCTGATAAATTATTGCGTTCCTGTCCAATTACATTTTCTTCTTGAATATAATTATTAAATGCACCATCTAAGATTGAAATAATATTTTGAGATGAAACATTTTTAAAATATAATTTGTTTTTACCTGGAAGCTGAATTGACAGCACAGGTTCATAATTTATTAGACCAAAACTGCCCATTTCAATTATCTCAGAGTCAAGAGATCTTTCCTGTAAATAATCTCTAACATTTTTTTCTAAGCTATATGCACCTGCAATTATTGAAGGTGTTGATTTACTAATAGATATGATTGGCTTTTTAATTTTTTCTCTCTTTATTTCAGCCAATTTAGCCTGAAGATCTTCAGTTAATTCTTCATTAAACTTATTGATGAAGTTTTCAATAATAAATTCCTTATATCGATATTCATTTTCAGACATGGTTTATTCTTCAAGATTTCTATAAAAATCAATAATTTCTTTAAGCTTTGGACTATCTAACTTGGTAAAATATTTATCATTTACTGCCATTACCGGGCCCAATGAACAAGCACCAAGACAGTTTGTTTCTTCAATACTAAAAATCCCATCTTTTGTAATTTCATCATTATCAATTTCAAGGTACTCATATAATTCTTTTAAAATTATACTATTGGAATTAACATGGCACGAAGCACCGTTACAAATTCGTATATGATATTTACCCTTTGGTACAAATCTGAATTTATTGTAAAATGTAGCTAATCCATAAATTTTGCTTGTAGGCATATCCAAATACTTACCAACCTTAATAATAGCTTCTTGTGATAAATACCCTGCCTGATTCTGTATATCCTGTAAGATAGATATCAAGTCATCTTTTTGTGCAAATGAATAATTCTCTAATATGGATTCTATCTTATTCATAAACAATAATTAATCTGTTTTCATAACAACTACAAATATACTCATTTATTGTTATTTTGTAAACAATGTTAATTTAATAACAGTTATTTTTAATCATTTTAAATCACATTACAAAAAACATATTCGCCTGATTTACTGATTATTAACCATGCCAGAATTATAAAGTACAAAAAATAGTTTATATAACATATAAAAAGCCTGTCTTATTAAATGAAATAAAATAGTTATCTTGCATAAGAATTAGAAGTATATCTAGTTATCGTTAATGATTAAAAACAATGAAAAAAGAGATTATTATTTGTCTTGGAAGTTCTTGTTTTTCCAGAGGAAGTAAAAGTACTGTACAAATAATTAAAAATTATATAAAAGAGCATCATTTAGAAGATCATGTATTTTTTCACGGCAACCATTGTAATGGAAATTGTGAAAACGGTCCTATTCTTATTATTGATAATAAAGAATACCAACATGTATTACCTGAAAATGTAATTTATTTATTAGATAATATATTTAGAAAGGAATAATTCTAACTATGACACCTATTGTTGAAATAAATAAAGAAAAATGTAATTTAAGCTATTCCTGTGTTAGGGTATGTCCTGTAAATGCCATTGAAGTTAAGGCAAATAAAGACTATGCAAGAATTATCCCTGGCAGGTGTATAGGCTGTGGCCTATGCACGTCTGTTTGTCCTGAAGATGCAATTACATTTAGGAACTCAACGGAAGAAACCAAGGAAATTTTAAAGTCAGACTCAAAAAAAGTTGCAATAGTAGCACCTAGTATATCTGGAGAGTTTCATGATATTACCGACTATAGGAAATTTGTTCAGATGATCAGACAGCTTGGTTTTGACTATGTAAATGAGGTATCGTTTGGAGCAGATATAATTGCACTAAAGTATGCTGAATTGTTTAAAAACTTTAAAGGTAAATATTATGTATCAACTGCATGCCCTGTTGTTGTTGATTATATTCAAAAATTTCAACCCGAAATATTAGATAACTTAGCTCCTATAGTATCACCTATGATTGCCACAGCTAAAATTGTAAGAAAATGTTATGGTAATGATATTAAAGTTGTATACATAGGTCCTTGTATTGAAAATAAAGAAGAAAGCAACCTTTTTGAAAATGATGGTAAAATTGATTCGGTAATCACTTTCATCGAACTAAGACAATTGTTTGAAGAGTTTAATATACATGAAGGAAATGTTGAATATTCAGAATTTGATCCACCAATTGGTTATAAAGGTTCTCTCTTCCCGATTGCAAACGGCATACTCCAGGCAGCAGAAATCAATGAGGATTTATTATCTGGCGACGTGATTACTGCAGAAGGAAAATCGAATGTATTAAATGCATGCAAACAATTTAATAAAGATATTGAAACCATTAAAAAGCATCTTAACTTATACTTTTGTGAAGGATGCCTTATGGGACCCGGCACTTCAAAAGATGGTGAAAAGTTTATCAGAAGAACCCGTGTAACAAATTATGCAAACAAAAGGTTAAAAAACTACGACACCATTAAATGGAAAAAAGAAATAGGCAAATTTTGGGACATTGATTATTCCAGAACTTTTAAAAACAACGATCAAAGAATTGAAGCACCTTCAGAAGAAAAAATTGCGGAAATTTTAAAAGCAATTGGTAAAGAAGGCAGAAACTCTGATCTTGGATGTAATGCATGTGGATATAATACATGTAGAGATTTTGCCATTGCTGTAGCTAAAGGCCTGGCTAAAATCGACATGTGTTTAACTTATTCATTGCGAAACAGACACGATTATATAAATGCCCTAAAAGCTACAAATGAAAAACTTGCTCAAACTCAAGATGCTTTAAAAGAATCGGAGCAAATAGCTCAAAAAGAAAAACTTTCGGCAAAAGAAGCTTCTGAAATAATTGGAAGTATGCTGCAAAAGCTACCTTCAGGAGTTGTAATGGTTGATAAGAATCTTAAAATAACACAGTCAAACACTACATTTATTGAGATGCTTGGCGAAGAAGCTAAAGCAATTGATGAAGTAATTCCCGGATTAAAAGGAGCTGATTTAAAAACACTAATCCCATTCAATATTTACAATTTATTTTCAAATGTTTTTTCAAATAAAGAAAATATTTTGAATAGAGACATCCATATTGATGATAAATTATTAAATCTATCTGTTTTTACTTTGAGAAAAGACAAAGTTGTTGGTGCGGTATTCAGAGACATGTATTCTCCTGAAGTTAGAAAAGAAGAAGTTTTAAAAAGAGTAAGCGATGTTATAGATAAGAACCTTGCTATGGTTCAGAAAATAGGTTTCTTGCTAGGCGAAGGAGCATCAGAAACAGAACAAATGTTAAACTCTATTATTGAGCTTTATAAATTGGGGAAAAATGAATAATGGATTTTGGTAAAATGGTGAATTGGTATATTGAGATTTTTAATATGTAATCAGAACCTTGAAACAGAAATTTTACATAGAAGTAGATTATCAGCAAAAAAACCATGATGGTGAAAGAATATGTGGTGATGTTTTTCTTTCTGAAAGAATTAAATCGGAAGAAAGAACCATTATTGTTTTATCAGATGGAATGGGACATGGTGTAAAAGCAAATATGCTTGCCACATTAACTTCTACCATGGCTCTTAATTTTACAAAAGAACATAAAGACGCAAATCGCATTGCTGATATAATAATGAATACACTACCGGTTTGCAGCAAACGACAAATTAGCTATTCTACATTTACAATAATCGACATTGAATCGGATGGAAAAACAACCATTCTCGAATATGATAATCCTGAAACAATAATTATAAGAAATAATCAAATCTACAACCCTGCATGGCAATGTATAATTCTTGAAAGTGAAAAAAATGCCGGTAAGATGATAAAAAGCTGTTCTTTTTATGCAGAAAAGGAAGATAGAATTATTTCGTGTACTGATGGGGTCACCCAGTCAGGGATGGGATCAGAAATGCATCCTTTTGGATGGGGACACAGTAAGCTTGAAGATTTTTCATTACGAATTGTAAATAATAATCATCAAATTTCAGCAAATAAATTAGCCGGTAAGATAGTAAACTTTGCATATCAGAACGATGCTTACAAATCAAAAGATGATGCAAGTTGCGCTTCTGTTTATTTCCGAGAACCAAGAAAACTATTAATATGCACTGGGCCTCCATATGAAGAAGAAAATGATAAAGAACTGGCAAAAGCTGTTCGTAATTTTGAAGGCAAAAAAATATTATGTGGTGCAACAACGGGCGATATCATTGCACGAGAATTAAATCTGGAAATTGAAGACAGTTTTGAGTTCCACGATCCTGATCTACCGCCAATTGCATATATGGATGGGATTGATTTAGTTACAGAAGGAATCTTAACATTAAGTAAGGTTTCTGAAATTTTAAAAATCTATAATAACAATTATTTTCTAGGGAAAGGTCCTGCTGATCAAATTGTAAAACTGCTAAAAGAAAGTGACGAAATTCAATTTATTATTGGAACCAGAATTAATATTGCACACCAGGATCCAAATTTACCTGTTGAGCTGGAGATTAGAAGAACTGTTGTTAGACGGATCGCTGAAACCCTGGAAAATAAGTTTCTAAAGGAAGTAAGTATGAAATTTATATAAAAAATGCTAAGAATTTTTCTTAGCATTTTTATTTCTTATATTTTATTTTTTCTCTGTCTTTGCGGGTGATGTTTTTTCGCCCCCACTAGCTCCACCAAATTCACCTGCACTGCCTGTTCCATTGTTTTTCATTCCTTTGCGATTCCAATTTTCATTTTTCTCTTTTATGATATTAATCTCTCGAGAATCATTGATTGTAAAGGTAACTTTCTCACCTTTTAAGGCATTTGGATTTTTTGAATAATCAGCTTCTTCTTTTTCACCTTCTAGATCGGCAACAAATTCATCGACATCTTGCTTACTATTCATGATCTCCATTCGTTCATTTATCCTTTTATTAATTTCCGACTCTTCAAGCATATCTGTGTATGAATACATTGCAGCAGGAAATTTATTTAATTTGTATTTGTCGCTAAAAATGTATTTAACCATTTCCTGGTTATTCCCTGCTAAATAATAAAACTGATAAAGACCTGGCTCTGTGTATAACCAGAAATAAGTATTTATATACCAATAATAGTAATCAGCCCACGATCTTATGGGGATATATTCGCCCTCCATCTCATAAAAATCAACTCCGTAAATTGACTTTAAGGTATCGCTATATTCTCCATATCCAGTAACAAAAGGCCTGGGACTTTTTTCAAAAGTATCCGGATCATCAAAATCACCATAATAAAATTTTACAATATCAAACTGATTAACAGATTTTAATTGACTAAAAGATATTAATGAAATTAAACTAAATAAAACCAGTAGATAAAACTTTTTCATAATGTTAAATTTTTAAGGTTAATAATTTACAATAACCAAGTCAAACATTATGCCAATAAATTTATATATCACAGAAGTATTGAAATTCTATATTTCTTCCATCTGCCTTGATCTAACCAGAATGTACAACCAACACGATCTAAATAAAAATCAGTAATTTCGTTTAGATTTTTAGTTTGAAAAAATATGATTCCACCGGTTTGATGTTTCTGTATTTATTCCATAATACTTAAAAGATCTCTTTTGCAATTCGATACGTATTACAATGTGCATCAACAATTTCGTTTAAATTAGAAGCATATCCACCACCCATGGATGCTGTAACCGGGATTTTATCTTTATGCGCTGTTTCAAAAACAAATCCATCTCTTTCGGCACAACCATCTTTAGTAATACTTAAATGCCCTAAAAGATCGCTTTCTAAAATATCAACCCCCGACTGATAAAATATAAAATCAGGCTTTACCTTTTCAATTAATTTTGGCAGTTGATCTTTTAAAATACTCAAATATTCTGAGTCACTTGTATTGTGATCGAGTGGAATATCCAGATCAGATTTTGCTTTACGAAGTGGAAAATTATTTTCACAATGCATACTAAAAGTAAATACTCTAGTATCATTTTCAAAAATACTTGCTGTTCCATTTCCCTGATGAACATCCAGATCGACAACTAAAATTTGCTTTACTTTATTTGTTTTCAGCAAATATTTCGATGCAACCGCAATATCATTATAAATGCAATATCCTTCACCAAAACTTCGATGTGCATGATGAGTTCCTCCTGCAACATTAAAACCTACCCCGTTTTCAAGAGCAAATAATGCTGCTTGAGTTGTTCCTGCACAAATTAGTTCCTCCCGAATTATCAAATCATTATTTAATGGAAATCCTATTCTACGTTTTTCTGTAATGCTTAAATCCTTATTTTTTAACTTTTTAATATATTCATCTGAATGAATTAATGCAGCCAAGTCATTTCCATCCATTTTAGGCTCAAAAAAGTTATTTTTTGAATAAGTTCCTTCTTCAATCAAAGTTTTAGGTATCAATGTATATTTATCCATAGGAAACCTGTGACCAACAGGTAATGGATGATAGTATAAAGAAGAAAAAGCAATGTAGATCATCAATAAAGCTATATTTCAGTTAAGATCTCTGAAGATTAAATTATTACCAAAACTCTTATTTGTAAAACATATTTAATACATCCTTGCACGTGAGTGTGCATTTAATAATGGTATTACTCAATACTTAATAATTCTATTTCAAAGATTAATAATGAATTAGGAGGTATATTTCCTGTTCCTCTTTCTTTATAGCCTAAATCAGGATGTATATATAATTTCCATTTTGCTCCTGGCTTCATTAATTGTAAAGCTTCTTTCCAACCATCAATTACTTCTCCAACTCCAAATGTTATGGGTTCATTACGCTCATAAGAACTATCGAAAACAGAGCCATCCAATAATGTACCTTTATAATGTGTTTTTACACGACTTCTTAATTTAGGACTTTTACCTTCACCTTCCCTAATAACTTCATATTGCAAGCCACTTTTTATTTCAATTATACCTTCTCTCTTCTTATTTTCTTCTAAAAATTTATTTGCCTTGTTAAGATTTTCATTTTTAACTAATTGCTTATGTTCAGCAATGTAATTATTAAGAAATTTATGTGACTCGTTTAAGGAAATTTTTAACTCATTTGATTCTAAAATATCTTTTAGCCCTAAAGCAAGTTTGTCTATATCAATTTCTGTAATCTGCTGACCTTTAATTGAACTACCAAAACTGACTCCAATTGCATAGCTCAATGAATCAAGTTTATTTTCTAATTTGTTTTTTTTACTGCGTTGTGCATTTGTAAATATCACCAGGGACATTAAAAAAATTACAATTACTATTCTTTTCATTTTTATTATTTTTTATTCAGGAACGAAAATAACAAAAAAGATTTAATGATTACAAATACAAAAGCACAGGAAAATCTATATTTCTCAATTTATAAAAACATTTTTCAGATGTTTTCTATTAATTCTTTAAAATCGCTTACAACTTCCTTATTAATACAATAAATAGTTTTACCAATAAAAGCGTATTCATTAAAAAGATAAATCTGATCCCTTTGTCCTTCAAAAATTAATTTATAATTCCACTCTCCTTTATTCTTCTCAGCATCTTTATATGAATCATAAGCAACAAAATCAATTTTTAATAATAAAGCCATAATTTTATCTATATCATCCTGATCATTAAATGATTTAACATCAATTTTTGAATCTTCATTTTGAATTTCAATTTGAATTGAGCTAATTTTTGAAAGGTCCCAATTATGTAACCTATTCTGTGAGAATACATTCATGTTAAAACATAAAAAAACAATAATAATAAACACTATTTCTTTCATAATAAATCAGTTTTAAATTAATCTATTATTATGGTGCAATTTTTTATAATATTCCATAAATTGTAACAATCTTTTTACATGAAATTATTTTTCAGGTTTATTAATTTTAAAACACAATAAAATGAAATTATTAAAAACACTTTTTGCAATTAGTTTAGTCATATTCTTCACAAACACTTATGGGCAAGAACTTCCTGAATCATATCAGGCAATGTTTAATGAAGTTGTTACTAATTTTGAAAGTATTCGAACCGGAAATTCTATAAACAAAGGTGATCACTCATTAAGAGTTATTAACGAAGAACGTATTGTGCTTCGCACTGAACATAAGAAAAAAGTTAAGAACCTAACTTTTGTAAAGAAACCTAATGAAGATAATGAGTTAATTTGGATTGCAGATAATCAATTAACTATTGACATGGTTAATAAATATGAAGAATTCCTAACTGAAGTTCTGCAGGAAATGTTAGAATTCTCGAGAGAAAAAGCGAAAGAATAATTATAAAAGTAAAGCATCCCATTTTTGGGATGCTTTGTATTGGACAAAATTTGGAAAGTAATTGAATTACTTAACCCCTAAACTAAAACTAAATTTAAATACACAAACCGAGAACATGAGTGCAATCAATCACCCGGTCATTTTTTATTTATCTTTATATTCAGCAAGAATTTCTTTTACTCCTTCAGGCGAAACTCTACCATATGTTTTATCGCCAACAAGCACAACCGGAGCTAATCCGCATGCTCCTACACAACGCAAACAACTTAAAGAGTATTTTCCATCTTCGGTAGTTTCACCTACTTCAATTCCTAACTGACGTTTAAATTCTTGTAAAACATTATCAGCACCACGAACATAACAAGCGGTTCCAGTACAAATTGAGATTGGAAACTTACCTTTTGGTATCATTGTAAAAAATGAATAAAAAGTAACCACCCCATAAACTTTTGCAACAGACATTTTTAATTCCTGAGCTATAGCTTCTTGCACTTCAGCAGGTAAATAACCAAAAAACTCTTGTGTTTTATGTAAAACATTAATTAATTCGCCTGGCTTATAGTCGAAAGACTTACAAATTTCTTTGATTTTATTTAAGTCTTGTTCTTTTAATTTAACTTTTATACTTGACATTGATTTTCCTCCAAATTTTAAGTTTTACTAGCTAATTTCAATCTTTTTACTCTTATCAAAATAAGCAGTATGTAATAAATGATGCGCTTTTTCGCTCATTGGTTTACCTAAGAACTCTTCGTATAACTTAATTATATAAGGATTCTCGTGTGACTTACGGATTGGTTTATCAGCATCTTCCTGATAAATTGCTTTTGTACGAGCTTTTAATATACTTGAATCGCCATGGTGTATAGGTTGGCCACCGCCACCAATACATCCGCCAGGACAAGACATTATTTCAATGGCATGAAACTGTGATTTTCCTGCTTTAATATCTTCAAGTAACTTTCGTGCATTTCCTAATCCGTGAGCAATACCAATGTTAATTGGAGTACCATCAAAATCAATGGTTGCACTTCTTATTGCTTCAAAACCACGTAATTCTTCAAAATCTAATCTTTCTAATTTTTTACCTGTATGTATTTCGTATGCAGTACGAGTGGCTGCTTCAATAACACCACCAGTAGCACCAAAAATAACACCAGCGCCAGAAGATTCACCAAGTGGCTTATCAAAATCTTCTTTTGGTAAATTATTTAAATCTAAGTTTGCTTCTTTTATCAAATGAGCTAATTCACGAGTTGAAATTGAGAAATCAACATCAGGATTTCCATCAACTTTAAACTCATCACGCTGTGCTTCATATTTCTTAGCCAAACAAGGCATGATAGAAACAACAACTAAATCTTCTCTTTTTACATTGATTTTATCAGCAAAATATGTTTTTGCAATTGCACCAAACATTTGTTGTGGAGAACGAGCTGAAGATGGGATATCTTTCATTTCAGGGAAATTATGTTCAAAGAAACTAACCCATGCTGGACAACAAGAAGTAAGAATTGGCAATTTAACTTCTTTATCTCCATTAAGATGTTTTGTTAAACGATCTAATAACTCAGTTCCTTCTTCCATAATTGTTAAGTCAGCAGCAAAGTCTGTGTCAAATACGTAATCGAAACCTAAACGGCGTAATGCAGCAACCATTTGGCCAGTTACGGAAGTTCCCGGTTTCATTCCAAACTCTTCACCTAATGCAGCGCGCACTGCAGGCGCTGTTTGTACAATAACTGTTTTTGTAGGATCAGCAAGTGCATTAATAACATCTCTTGTATGATCTTTTTCAGTTAATGCACCTGTTGGGCAAACTGCAACACATTGACCACAATAAGTACAAGTAGAGTGTTCTAAATCCATTTCGAATGCAGGACCCACAGCTGATTCAAATCCACGATGAAATGCAGAAAGTGCACCAACCGTTTGAAATTCGTTACACATCATCTCGCAACGACGACACATAATACATTTGTCAAGATCGCGAATAATTGAAGGTGAAAAGTCCATTTTATAAGTCGACATCTCGGCATATTCTTGGCCTGGAATTTCTCTTATACCTAATTTAACAGCCATATCTTGTAATTCACAATTACCAGACTTAGCACATGTTAAACAATCTTTAGGATGATCCGAAAGGATAAATTCCATTACCGTACGACGAGCATTGATAACTCTCATTGAGTGAGTGTGAACAACCATTCCGTCCCAAACATTTGTTGAACAAGATGGTGCAAGATTGTTTCTTCCTTCTACTTCAACAACACAAATACGACAACCTCCTGGTTTATTCTCAATACCTAAATCTTCAAGATTCATGTAACAAAGAACAGGGATATCTATACCTAAATCTTTAGCAGCTTTGTATATTGTAGTCCCTTTTTCTACTTCTACAAGCTTGTTATCTATGGTTACTTTTACTTTTTCCATTTTCCAAAAATTATTTTATTATGATAGCATCAAACTTACATCTCTCAATACAAGCACCACACTTTATACAGATTTCCGGATTAATATAATGTGGTTCTTTTTTATCACCCGTAATTGCTCCAACCGGACAAACCCTTGCACAGGCAGTACAACCCACACAGTTTTCTTCAACAACAAAATATATCATTAAGTCTTTACACTGTCCGGCAATACATTTTTTGTCTTTAATGTGAGCTACGTATTCGTCATAGAAATTATCTAAGGTAGATAAAACAGGATTTGGAGAAGTTTGACCTAATCCGCAAAGTGAAGTATCTTTAATTACATTACTCATATTACGTAAACGCTGCAAATCTTCCATCTCGCCTTTACCTTGAGTAATTCTATCTAATAATTCGTATAGTCTTTTATTACCAATTCTACAAGGAGAACATTTACCACATGACTCTTCTACTGTAAAATCTAAATAAAATTTAGCTACTGAAACCATACAATCGTCTTCGTCCATAACGATCATACCTCCTGATCCCATCATAGAACCTGCCGCAATTAAATTATCGAAATCGATAGGTGTATCAAGGTGTTTTTCAGTTAAACAACCACCCGATGGTCCTCCGGTCTGAACAGCTTTAAATTTTTTATTATTTTCTATTCCACCGCCAATTTCATAAATTACTTCTCGTAAGGTAGTACCCATTGGCACTTCAATTAATCCTACATTCTTAATTTTTCCAGCTAATGCAAAAACTTTTGTACCCTTTGATTTCTCAGTACCAATTTTATTAAACCAGTCTGCACCTTTTCTGATAATAATTGGAATATTTGCATAGGTTTCCACATTATTAACATTTGTTGGTTTTCCTAAATAACCTGATTCTGCAGGATAAGGTGGCTTAATTGTTGGTTCACCTCGTAATCCTTCCATTGAGTGAATTAATGAAGTTTCTTCTCCACAAACAAATGCACCTGCACCATATCTTAAGTCAATATCGAATTCGAAATTGGTTCCAAAGATATTCTTTCCTAATAAACCATATTCACGAGCCTGATCAATAGCAATTTTTAATCTTTTTATTGCAAGTGGATATTCAGCTCTGATGTATATTAAACCTTTAGTTGCTCCCATCGAGAAACCACAAATAGCCATTGCTTCCAGAACAGCGTGTGGATCACCTTCTAAAATAGATCTATCCATAAATGCACCTGGATCACCTTCATCTGCATTACATACAACATATTTTTGATCAGCATCATTTTTTGCTGCTATTTCCCATTTAATACCTGTAGGGAAACCACCTCCTCCTCTACCTCTTAAACCGGAATCTTTAATGCTATTAATAACATCCTGTGGTTTTAACTCGGTTAAGCATTTACCTAATGCCATATAACCGTCTCTTGCTATGTAATCATTTATATTTTCAGGATCGATTACACCACAATTATTTAAAGCTATTCTAATTTGCTTATATTCTGACATTCTTTATTCCTCCAATATTAATCTTCAATTGTGTGATAATTTACTGGAATAACTCCATCTACCTGCTCATCATTTTTAATGTATTTTTCGATGATTAAATCAGCCTTTTTCACATTAACATCACCAAAAACGATAGGCTTCTTACCTGGTTTACAGATTTCGATTGTAGGTTCAGCGTAACTATAACCCATGTCACCAGTTTGAGAAACTACAGCTTCGATGTTACGTTTCTCAAGTGCTTCAACTAAAAAATCCATAACATCTTTTGCACCTGATGCAATACCACTGGTTCCCATACCTACTTTAATCTTAATTAAAGCTTCAGAACTTTTTGGATTCGTGATCAGGTCGTTTTTTGAGATTAAATTCTTTCTCAAATTCACAAGATCAGTTAATGATTTGATTTTTGTCATTTTTAATCTATTTAAAATTTATTCGTTAAAATTATTTCAATAAAAAATTCTGTAACAAATTCTCTTTGCAAATATATATACTTTTATGTTATTTTATTCACAGTGTTATTTTTATAACAATGTTTATTAACATATTGCATTTGTGTTCTTATTCCTTATTATTGATTAACTGAGTATTACAAGTTATAAATTAAAAACATGTTTTACAACTCCTTTTACTATTTAGAAATAATCTGATTTGAGATAGAGAAATTTATTAAAGTCAATATCTCTGGTTTATATGTATCTTGACATTAATTGATTATGAATATATGATTAAAAATAATTTATGTCACAAAAAAAAACCGCCCAAAAGGCGGTTTTTTTTAAGTGATATATTACTAGACTCTTTTTCTTTCGTGATAATGAGTATGAAGTAACCAGTGAGATTTGTGTCCAAGAGGCTCTCCTAAATACTCTTCATAAATCTGTTTAATTTCTGGATTCTCATGAGATTTACGGATTGCCATTCCTTCATCTTCAGCGTAAATAGCTTCTGCTCGCTTCTGACGTATTTCCGGAGTCGTTGGTATTGGTTGTCCACCACCACCTAAACATCCACCTGGACAAGCCATGATCTCAATAAAGTGCCAGTCTGCTTTTCCATCTTTCACAGCTTGCATAACTTGTTTAGCATTTGTTAAGCCGTGAGCAACTACTGTTTTTAATTCAACACCTTCTAAGAAACTCCATTCAGGTTTAACATTTTCAATTTTAACAGCAGCTTCACGAACACCTTCCATACCACGAACCGGAGTGATATTTAAGTTCTCAAAAGGAACTTCTCTTCCTGTAACTATTTCGTAAGCAGTACGTAAAGCAGCTTCCATAACACCACCTGTTGCACCAAAGATAACAGCAGCACCAGATGAATCACCCATTATACTATCATACTTGCTATCTGGCAAGGACATGAAATCTAAACCAGCTTGCTTGATCATGATAGCTAATTCTCTTGTTGTTAATACATAGTCAACATCTTTAAATCCACTGTCGCGCATTTCTGGACGGTCTGCTTCGAATTTCTTAGCAGTACAAGGCATAATAGAAACTGAAACAATATTTTCAGGATTTAATTTACGTTTTTCAGCATAATATGTTTTTGCCAAAGCACCAAACATTTGTTGTGGCGACTTACAAGTAGACACATTTTCTAAATATTCTGGGAAGGTATGTTCGATAAACTTAATCCAACCTGGAGAACAAGACGTTGTCATAGGTAAGGCAACACTTGGATCTTTATCAACCAATGCTTTTTTAAGTCTGGTTAATAACTCTGTTCCTTCTTCCATAAT
>CAZPMA010000018.1:0-35674 GCA_964587535.1 uncultured Bacteroidales bacterium | reverse complement strand
ACCATTTTAGATCTTTATAATTATTGATTTCCAATGATTTTCTTTTTTGATACATACGTAACACATAAGATAACATAAGTGCAGTGATACCTAAACCGATAACAATAGCTGTTAAAACTAAAGCTTGGGGGATTGGGTCAACTACTAGGTTTGCAGCATTACTAATATCAACAGCATTATCTAATATTGGAGCAGTAGCATTCTTGATGTATCCAATACTTACAATAATGATATGAATTCCTGTATCAAATAATGCAAATCCGATTACTATCTTTATCAGATTTTTTTGTGTTAATAAGCCCCATAATCCTATCAGAATTACTGCTATTCCAATTATCAGACTTATATTTTCTAAACTTAAGATTTTCATATTATGCTTCGTCCTGATTTTCTTTTAAACTAAGTGCAATTCCTGTTAACTCCGATCCTACCTTTAAACCAACAAATATGTATATAATAGGTATTATACCGGCACTAAATAAAGTCCCAAAAGTTCCCAGAGAAATTATCCGATTATCTAAAAACCCGGAAGCGTATATTATCCCGGCTACTCCAAGTAAAACAAAACTAATACCCGAGATCGACTCAATAACATTAATCACTTTATGACCGAATTCTTTTTTTGGTTGGGCAATAAACATTAGTACAAATGCCGATGCTATAATAGCTCCGCCCTGAAATCCACCACCGGGTGATAAATGACCATTAATAAATACATATATTCCGAATAATACCATTATTGGAACAAGTACTTTAGAAGCCGTATTTAATATTTCACTTGTGATTTTAAATCTACGATATTTATCTTCAGTGTTTTCTACTTTTAAGAAGAATCCAACTATTGCTGCCGATAAAAACAGAATTGTAACTTCACCTAAGGTGTCCAAACCTCTATAAGTTACCACTACTGCTGTTACTAAGTTAGCTGATCCGACTTCTTCTATTCCATCAGAAGCATAGTGATGCGCAAGATCTCCTAACTTTGACTTACCTTCAAAGCCAGAAAACAAATTTGCCATTACTAAAGTTACGCCAACTAGTACTATAAGTATAAATAAATTTCTAACCATTTTGTTTCTTTATTTTGTTTAAAACATAAAAGAATATTATTGTTGACAGTCCACTCCCAATAGCTGCTTCTGTCATAGCCACATCAGGAGCTGCGAGTAATAGATATAACACTGAAGCAAATAAACTTACTGTTCCAGCTGCTATTATTGCTACAACAATATTTTTATTCTGGATCGCCATTATCGATAAAATGATAATTAGTAAACCAAGAAATATTGATAAAATTAAGTATAGCATATTATTCGTTTTTTGTTTCTTTTTTATAAATCTTTACTACATCTTTCTCATACATATCAACTACTGTTTTCTTAAACAATGGTGTTTTAATACAATAAGCTGCTCTTGCCAAAACATGAGAAGAAACCGGGTTTGTAATTAAAATAAAAACAATTAACAAAATAAGTTTCCCCCACCAAGCGGGTGTAACAAGTACTAATCCAAACAGAGTTAAAAATGTTCCAAGTGTTGATGCTTTAGTACCTGCTTGAATTCTATTATAAACATCCGGCATTCTTACAAGGCCTAATGCCCCAAGAAATAAAAATATTGATCCAATAAGTACCAATATTGCCCCAATTATTTCAATTATATTGTTTTCCATATTATAATCCTTTCTCAAAATATCGTGCAACAATAATAACCCCAATAAAACTTAATAAGCCATATACCATGGCCACATCTAAGTATATTATTCGCCCTGAAATCTTCGCAATTAGTGCAATTAATGATAATGAGCTTACTGTCATTACATCAAAAGCAATTAATCTATCGGGAACTGTCGGGCCTTTTATAAATCTATAAAGAGTTAGCAATAATGCTAACATAATTATAATTACTGCAATTAAAAGTATTAACTTAACCATATATTTTAACTAATATTTTTTCAAATTTCTTCACAATTTTCTCTGTTGCTACATCTATATCTTCAGATTCAACATCTATCCAATGAATATAAATTGTATCATCATCAATATCAACCGTTAAAGTACCAGGAGTAAGAGTAATTGAGTTTGTCAATATCATCCTGGCCATTTTTGATTTTAATACTGTTTTTGTTTTTACAATCCCAGGATTAATTGGTAACGATGGCCTAATTACCCTTAAAGCAACATCTAAGTTTGATTTTACCAGTTCCCACAAAAAGACCAGTAAATAAACAAACGTGTAGAAAAAAGCAGATGGAGTAAATTTAAATTCATTTAAAACATCTGTATTTCTACAAAAGATTAATGCCAAAAATAAAGATAGGCCAGCCCCTATTGCTAATAATTCCAGTTCTATACTATTATTGATTAGTATCCAAATAATAAATAAAACGATGAAAATTGCTAACTGGTTTTTAAGCTTCATATGTTCTTATTTAGTTCTTTATATGTTTACATATTTATATCTCTACAAATCTACAATACAATATTTGATTTTAATTGTATTAATTAGCTTTTATACAATACTTTTAATTATAACATATGTCTATTTTTTTATAGACTTATGTCTATTTTATATTTTATCTGTATATTTACAGCCTGTACAATTTAGTAAAATTTTAATTACAGACCATGGCTTATATCATATAAAATGAGTTTGTTAAAATATAACACATGTGTTGGATGTAAAGATAAGTCGCTATGCTTCAGCCAACTAAACGATTTAGAATTAGCTATTGCTAGTAAAAGCAAGGTTCAAATTCAATTTAAAAAAGGTGAGATTATCTCGAAGCAGGGATCTTTTGTTACTAACATTATGTATTTAAAAACAGGCTATGCGAAAGTATATAAAGAAACCGGAATAAATAAAAATTTAATCCTGGATATCATTCCTAATGGAAAATTAATAGGCTTAACATCATTATTTAATAATGATAATATAGCCAGATTTTCTGTTGTTGCTTTAGACAATACAAATGTGTGCACAATTGATAAATCAGTAATTGAAAAACTTGCACAAGAAAATCCAGCTTTTTCAAAATGTATTATCACATCACTAAATAAAGAATCACTGCTTTTTTATGATAAAATGGCGAGTTTAGCTCAAAAACAAATGAACGGTAGGGTTGCCGATGCACTGATCTATTTATCTGAAAATATTTTTAATTCAACGAAGTTTAAAATGATCCTATCGAGAAAGGATTTAGCTGATTATACAGGAATGTCAATGATGAGTGTTGTAAGAACTATGACAGAACTAAAAAAAGAAAATATTATTAATGATAATAAAGGTCTTGTAGAAATAATCAATATGGATGTTTTAAAACAAATAAGTCAAATCGAATAGCAAATAATTAAAAATGAAGAAATTAAAAATAAGTAAATTTAAATCATTTAAAAAAGTGATCTATATCATATAATGACAAATATCATTTATAGACTAATTTATATATGTTTATAGCAAAATAAAATTTAAATTTGTGAATCAATTATATAATTTAAATATTTGAATTATTGTATTTTATTGATATAACATAAAATTATTTTTTTTAACATTTAAATGTAACTTTAAGAACCAAAATAATTAATAAGTTAATTAACCATAAAATTATAATAACAACTTAGCATGTCGAAAGTTATAAAGATTAAAAAAGGTTTAAACATAAATATGCTTGGTGCAGCGGAAAAAATTATAAAAAAAGCTGAACAAGCTGAATTTTATGCAATTAAACCTACAGATTTTGTTGGGATTCGCCCAAAATTAGTTGTTAAAATAGGAGACAAAGTAAAAGCTGGGTCCCCATTATTTTTTGATAAATTTCAACCTGAAGTTCAATTTACTTCACCGGTTAGTGGTGATGTTGTAGAAATTAATCGGGGCGATCGCAGAGCTTTACTTGAAATTGTTGTGAAAGCCGATGCAACAATTGAATATGAACAATTTAATTTTGGCAATCCAAAAGATTTATCCAGAGAAGAGATAATTGAAGCATTACAAAGAAGTGGTTTGTGGCCATCGATAAGACAAAGGCCATATTCAACAATTGCAAATGCAAATGATATTCCAAAAGCAATTTATATTTCTGCTTTTGACACTGCTCCACTTGCTCCTGATATGGATTATGTTGCAATGGATTGTGAATCGTGTTTTCAAAAAGGTATTGATGTTTTAGCTAAACTAACAAATGGAACCATCCATTTAAATTTAAACAACGACTATCCTGCTTCTGAAACATATACAAAAACCAATGGAGTGCAAATAAATCGTTTCACCGGTCCACATCCTTCTGGTAATGTTGGTGTGCAAATCAACAAAATTGATCCTATCAACAAAGGTGAAATTGTTTGGTATACTTATCCGCAAGAAATAGTTGCCATTGGCAGGCTATTTGAAAAAGGAATTTATGATGCAACCAAAATTATTGCATTAACAGGTTCTGAAGTAAAAAGCCCGAAATACTTTAAAATTATAAACGGTGCTTCGATTAAAAATCTGGTTCAGAACAATGTAAACGATGGCGAATTGCGATACATTAGCGGCAATGTTTTAACTGGCTCTAAAATCTCTTCAGACGGTTATGTAGGTTTTTATGATAATCAGATTACTGTAATTCCTGAAGGTAACTACCATGAGTTTTTTGGATGGGCTAAACCCGGATTTAAAAAACATTCTGCTTCGAGAGCTGTTTTTTCCTGGTTAATTCCGGGCAGAAAATTTTTATTAGACACTAACTTGCATGGAGGAAATAGAGCACTCGTAATGTCTGACGAATACAACCGCGTATTTCCAATGGACATTTTACCTGTTCAACTACTAAAAGCAATTTTAGTAGAAGATATTGATAAGATGGAGCAACTTGGAATTTATGAAGTAGATGAAGAAGATTTTGCTTTATGCGAATATGTTTGTACGTCAAAAACAGAAGTACAATCGATAATTCGTTCCGGATTAGACTTAATGAGAAAAGAAATGAGTTAAAAATAAGCCTTTAGCCATTAGCTGTTAGATATTTTTTGATGACAGCCAAAAGCTAAAAGCTAAAAGCAATAATTTTAATGAAATCATTACGAAAATATATTGATAAGATAAAGCCTAACTTTGAAAAAGGTGGGAAATTTGAAAAACTAAGTTCTACTTTTGAAGCTTTTGAGACATTTCTATTTGTCCCAAATACTGTTACTTCAAAAGGAACACATGTTCGTGACGCGAACGATATGAAAAGAACCATGATTGTTGTTGTTTTAGCCTTAGTTCCAGCTGTGCTTTTTGGCATGTGGAATATTGGCTATCAACATTTTTTGGCTGTTGGACAGGAAGCTACAATGATTGAAATGTTCTGGCTTGGATTTTTAAGAGTATTTCCAATTATAGTTGTTTCATATGTAGTGGGTCTAGGAATTGAATTTGCTTTTGCACAATACAGAGGACACGAAGTTAACGAAGGCTTCCTTGTGTCTGGTATTCTAATTCCTTTAGTGCTGCCTGTTGATATACCATTATGGATGGTAGCTGTTGCAACAGCATTTGCAGTTGTAATTGGCAAAGAAGTTTTTGGAGGAACAGGAATGAATATCCTTAACCCTGCCCTTACAGCACGTGCATTTTTATTCTTTGCTTATCCATCGTATATGTCTGGTAATGCTGTTTGGACCCATGGAGTAATGAAAGGAGAAGGAATTATTGATTCTTTTTCTGGTGCAACTCCTTTAGCAGAAGCGGCAGCAGGTAATATTGATAAATTGCCAAGTGTTCAGGAAATGTTTTTCGGAACAATTATAGGTTCCATTGGAGAAACATCTACGGCAGCAATATTAATTGGTGCTATAATTTTATTAGTTACCGGAATTGGAAGTGCTCGTATAATGTTCTCTACTATTATTGGTGGATTAGTTATGGGACTACTTCTTAATATTTTTGCAGTAAATCCATTTATGGAAATACCTTTCTGGCATCACTTATTATTAGGTGGTTTTGCATTTGGGGCTGTATTCATGGCAACAGATCCTGTCTCAGCTTCACAAACTGCAAAAGGTAAAATAATTTATGGATTTTTGATCGGATTTTTAGCTATATTGATTCGTGTTCTGAATCCTGCATATCCTGAAGGCATGATGTTAGCAATTCTATTAATGAATGTTTTTGCTCCTTTAATTGATCATTATGTTATAGAAGGAAATATTAAGAAAAGATTAAAAAGAGCAAAAGTTAAAGCATAAAACTATTTTAAGATATGAGATCATATAGTAACACATACATATTTGTTTTTTCATCAATAATGGTAATTGCAGTTGCAGCTATCTTATCAGTTGCAGCAATGACATTGCAACCATTTCAAAAAAGAAATGTTGAAGTAAACAAAAAGCAAAATATTTTAACATCAATTAATGTTGAAAGTACTGCAAAGGATGCAGAAGCTCTTTATGATAAATATATTGTTGAAAGTTTTACTGTAAACAATATGGGCACTAGAATAGATAATGTTGATGCATTTAAAGTCGACATGAAAAAAGAACTTGCCAAGCCTTTAATAGAAAGGAACTTGCCTATCTACATTAGCTCTTTAGATAATTCAACTCAATATATTATTCCTGTTTACGGCAAAGGATTATGGGGACCAATTTGGGGATACGTATCCTTAAAAGATGATTTATCAACAATTTATGGAGCTAATTTTGCACATAAAGGAGAAACTCCTGGATTAGGTGCAGAAATAGAAACAAAAGAATTTCAAATTCAATTTTTTGGAAAAGAAATTATGAATGAACAAGGTGAGTTTGTATCTGTAAGCGTATTAAAAGGAGGAACTGCCGACCCTAACTCAAAGTATGAAGTAGATGGAATCTCTGGAGGTACAATTACAAGTAAAGGTGTTGATGAAATGCTTAAAGATTGTTTAAGCAGTTATGAATCTTTTTTTAATAAAATTAAAGAAGAACATTCACAAGCTGAAACTGATACTGTTGCAACCATAGTTGAAAATCCAGGGATAAATTAATAAGGCTAATTAGTAAAAACACAAAAATTATATATAATGAACGCAGAAAAAGAACCTCTCTTTTCGAGCAAAAACTTAAAGCTACTTACAGAGCCACTAAATGACAGTAATCCGATTACAGTTCAGGTGCTAGGAATATGTTCTGCACTTGCTGTTACTGTTAAGTTAAAACCAGCATTTGTTATGGCGTTATCTGTAATGGTAGTAATGGCTGTGTCGAACGTTGTAATTTCATTACTTCGTAAAACAGTACCACCGAGAATTAGAATTATTGTACAGTTAGTGGTAATTGCTTCTATGGTAATTTTAGTTGACCAGGTTTTAAAAGCTTTCTTGTTTGATATTAGTAAGCAACTTTCTGTATTTGTTGGATTAATTATTACCAACTGTATTATCATGGGTAGATTAGAAGCATTTGCTTTAAATAATAAGCCATGGCAATCATTCCTAGATGGTATTGGTAATGCAGCCGGATATGGAGTTATTTTGTTAATTGTTGCATTTTTCAGAGAACTTCTAGGTTCAGGCACCGTATGGGGATATCAGTTAATTCCTGAAGGATTCTATAACTTTGGATATGAAAACAATGGATTAATGATCCTTCCTCCTATGGCACTTATTGTTGTTGGAGCTATCATATGGATTCAACGAGCTAAAAATAAAAAATTACAAGAATCCAATTAATATGTAAATCATAAAAATTAAAGAATGGAAAATTTAGTTAATATATTCGTAAAATCTGTTTTTATTGATAATATGATATTTGCATATTTCCTTGGAATGTGCTCTTATCTGGCAGTATCAAAAACAGTAAAAACATCAACAGGATTAGGGATTGCAGTAATTTTTGTTTTAGGATTTACTGTGCCGGTTGATTATTTAATAGAAAACTATTTATTGAAAGAAGGGGCTTTAGCCTGGTTAAGTCCAAAATTTGCTGATGTAGACTTAAGCTTCTTAAGCTTTATAATATTTATTGCAGTAATTGCATCTATGGTACAATTGGTTGAGATGATTATTGAAAAATTTTCTCCTTCTCTTTATAACTCGCTTGGTATTTTCTTACCTTTAATAGCTGTTAACTGTGCTATTTTAGGTGGATCATTATTTATGCAAGAACGTGCCTACAATAATATCGCTGAAGCAACTGCATTTGGATTAGGTTCGGGTGTAGGATGGTTTTTGGCAATTGTTGGTATAGCAGCAATTAGAGAAAAAATAAGATATTCAAACATTCCAGACCCATTAAAAGGACTTGGTATTACATTTATAATTACCGGGTTAATGGGAATTGCCTTTATGGGCTTTATGGGTATTAAATTATAAACATATAAAAGAACTAAGAATGATTTTATTGACATCAAATTTTACAGTTATTCTTTTAAGTATTGCAATTTTCCTTATTATAATTCTTGCATTGGTAATGGTTCTTTTATATGCAAGAAAGAAACTAACACCACAAGGAAAAGTTAAGCTTACAATCAACGATGAAAAAGAAATTGAAGTTGACCCGGGCAGTACAATATTGACAACATTATCAAATAATGGTGTTTTCTTACCATCTGCTTGTGGTGGCGGTGGAACATGTGGCATGTGTAAATGTCAGGTGTACGAAGGCGGTGGTTCTATTCTGCCCACTGAAACTGGTTTCTTTACTAGAAAAGAAGCTCAAAATTATTGGCGCCTAGGCTGTCAGGTAAAAGTTCGAAACGACATGAAAATTGGTGTTCCTGAAGAAGTTATGGGAATCAAGAAATGGGAATGCGAAGTTATTTCTAATAAAAACGTTGCAACATTCATTAAAGAGTTTGTTGTTAAATTGCCTGAAGGGGAAACACTTGATTTCAGATCTGGTGGATACATACAAATAGATGTTCCAAAAATTGAAGTTAACTTTAAGGATATGCAAGTGGAAGAACAATTCCGTGATGAATGGGATCAGTACAATATGTGGGATCTAAAAATGAAAAATCCTGAGCCTACTTACCGTGCATATTCAATGGCTAACTATCCTGCTGAAGGTAATATTGTTAAATTAAATATCCGAATTGCAACTCCTCCATGGGATAGAGCTAAAGGTGCTTTCCAAAAGGTAAATCCTGGTATTTGTTCATCATTTATTTTCTCCCGCAAACCTGGTGACAAAGTAATGATTTCAGGACCTTATGGAGAGTTCCATATAAAAGATACAGAACGTGAAATGATGTATATTGGTGGTGGTGCAGGTATGGCTCCTTTACGCTCACATATTTTCCATCTTTTCCACACATTGAAATCGGGCAGAAAAGTTACATATTGGTATGGAGCCAGATCATTACGCGAAATTTTTTATGAAGATGAGTTTAGAGCAATTGAAAAAGAATTTCCAAATTTCAAATTCTATATAGCACTTTCGGAACCAAAAGAAGAGGATAACTGGACTGGCTTAACCGGGTTTATTCATCAAGTTGTTTACGATGAGTATCTAAGTAAACATGAAGAACCTGAAGAAATTGAATATTATTTATGCGGGCCTCCTGTTATGAATGATGCTGTTCAGAAAATGATATATGATTTAGGTATCCCTGATGAGATGCTCGCCTTCGACGATTTTGGCGGATAATTGAATTTAAAATATTGATGATTTTAAGGTTGGAAAATAATCCAACCTTTTTCATTTGCCCGAAAAAAGTTAGCAATTATCTTGATTTTTATAATGAAAACTTCTTAACTTCGTATTACTTTTCGTAATAGTAATTAATATTTTGATTATGAGACAGTTATTTTTTCTGTTGATCTTTGTTTTTTTTATAAGTTCTTGTAAATTAAATAATTCAAGTACCGATTATATAAGTTTTGGTGGCTTTACTCAAGGAACCACATACTCTATTACATATAAAAGTTCAGATACCATAAATTATAAAGAAGATATAGAATACTTGCTTGCTGAATTTGATTCATCCCTTTCTACTTATAATAAATTATCTGTCATCTCAAAAATAAATTATAATCAATCAAATGTTACTGATAAATATTTTACTGTAGTCTATCTTAAAGCATGTGAAATATATAATAAAACAGATCATGCATTTGACATTACTGTTGCCCCTTTGGTTAATGCGTGGGGGTTCGGATTTAGCAACAAGGAGCAAGTTACCAATGCGCTGATTGATAGTATATTAGATTTTGTTGGGTTTCAAAAAGTTTGTCTTAAAGATTCCTTTATTATAAAATCTGATCCAAGATTAATGCTTGATGTAAATGCAATTGCTCAAGGTTATTCAGTAGATGTAATTGCTGATTTTTTGGAGAATAAAGAAATTGATAATTATTTAGTAGAGATTGGAGGAGAAGTTAAAACAAAAGGATTAAATAAAAATGAAAAACCCTGGAGAATCGGAATTGATAAACCCATAGATAATAACAATATTTCGGGTGAAAATCTTCAGGCTATTATCAATTTAACAAATAAATCATTAGCTACATCAGGAAATTATAGGAAATTTTATGAACGAGATGGGATAAAATATTCTCATACAATAAATCCACAAACAGGATATCCTGTTTCACATTCTTTACTAAGCGCAACCGTGATAGCTAACGATTGTATGACTGCCGATGCTTATGCTACTGCTTTTATGGTAATGGGCTTAGATAAAGCTTTTAAACTTGCTGAACAATTGCCAGATATTGAAGCATATTTTATTTATAGCGATGAAAAAGGAGGTTTCTGTGAAAAAATGACAAGTAATATGAATAACTTAATTGAAAAAATAAAATAAAATAAACTATTAATTAGAATATTTAAAAACCTTTATACTTTCTTTCTTTCCTTTGAGCTTCTTACTTCCGATTAAGGTAAATTCTTTTTTATTTTTTAACCTCGATAATGTTGCTTCAGAAACATAAATTGAATTAGGTTCTGCAATTGATTGAATTCGAGCTGCAGTATTCACAACATCTCCTAAAACAGTATAATCTTTTCTGTCTTTCGTTCCAACTTCAACTTGTACTACATTACCTGAGTTTATTCCTATCCTTAACTGAATTTCCTGCAAACTTTCATTTATCCTTACAGCATTAAAATGATCTAATGCCTCCAGTATTTTTTTTGAAGCATTAACAGCATCATTTGCATCTATAAATGTTGCCATAATAGAATCCCCAATAAATTTATCAATATCCCCATAGAATTCTCTGGTTATTACATCACATATTCCAAATAAATCATTTAGTAAATTTGCTATCTGTCCTGGGTTTGCCAGTTCTGAATATTCAGTAAAAGAAACAACATCTAAATATAAAATGGATAAATCCTTAATTACATTTAAGTCAGACTTTCCATATTTTACCTGATTTACAATTTCATCATACGTATTTTTTGAGATATACTTTTGGATGAATGTATTAAACTTTTCTTGTAAAATCCTATAATCTTCTTCATTAGAGATATCTCTGAATACTTCAATTGCACCAACTGTTTTTCCTTGATCATCAATAATTGGTGAAATATGTGTAAATGTTGGAAAACGATCGCCATTTTTATGTAAAGGGAAAACTTTTTCCTTAACATGATTACCATTTTTTATACATTTAACCAAAGGACAGGAAGTGTTACATAACAGTTTGCCATTTTCATCGATGTGATTTAAAATATTTGCAGAACACTTTTTACCAACTACTTCTTTAAAAGAATAGCCTGTAATAGTTTCCGCTCCTTTATTCCAGAAAACTATCTCTCTATGAGTATTTACGATATAAATACCATCAAAAATTGTGTTTAACATACTCACGATATGTTTATCTGAAACCAACTTTTTTAAAAAAATATCCATTTAATATATTATCTAATGTTGAAATTTAATAAATTCGATCGATTTTTAAAATTTAAACCAGGGTATTTTAAAATTAGTTAATCATATAAAAAATAATATTTATTCAAAAACACTTTAACATTAACCTCATGAAAACAAAATCCTTTAGATTCATTTTAGCATTTATTGTTTTAGGAATATCAACAATTTTTATTCTATCTAACTCTAAAAGTGATCGAGAAAAATATGAAAATTTCTTATTAAATGATATTAATTCAATTAATATTAAATACGAATCGGATGAAATGGGATTGCATGACAAGCCAGAATTAGCAGGCATTCAAGATTATTATGCTACCATAGATCCTAAACTAAAAAGAGTGCCACATGAACGTTTGGTAAAAACAATTTCAGGAATAAAAAATTATAAAGATTCAAAAAGCGCCTTATATGATAGGTATCAATGGATAGAAGTTCCATCAGATATGGGAGGCAGAGCCAGGAGTTTTATGGTTGACCCTAATGATTCTGAACATAAAAAGGTTTGGGCTGGTTCAGTTACAGGGGGCTTATGGTATAATAATAATATATATGATGACAGATCATCGTGGGTTCCGGTTAGTGATCTTTGGGATAACTTATCAATTAGTTCTATTACTTACGATCCTAATAATTCTAACATATTTTATGTAGGTACCGGAGAACCGCAAACAGCAGTAACAATTTACAGAGAATCATCAACTCGTGGAGTAGGTGTATGGAAAACAAGCGATGCAGGTACTACCTGGGTTTTATTACCGGGCACATCCGACTTTGCTTATATAACAGACATAATTGTTCGCAACGAAGAAGGAACAAGTGTCATATATGCCGGTGTTGCTTCAGGTGTTTATCAAGGTGAAGATCATTCATCAGCTCCATCTGATGGCTTATACAGATCAACTGACGGGGGTACTACATGGACACAAGTTTTGCCAACTATTAATGGAGAAACTGATCCCTATACACCAAGCGACATTGAGCTTGCCGCTTCAGGCAGAATATTTGTTGGTACATATAGAAATATTAATGGGAAAGGCGGTGCTTCAATTTTATACTCGGATGATGGTTTATCATGGAACATATTTGACGATTATGTAGCAATTATAGAAGCTTCTGAAGGAGGTGTTTTGGTTGATGATAATATTCCCGGAAGAGTTATGCTTGCTTCAGCACCTTCTGCTCCCAATACTATTTATGCGATTATTGCAGCAGGTGCATTTACGCCTGAAAATTGGATTTATTATAGAGCAAAACATTTAATTAAAAGTACAGACAATGGTGCTAACTGGGTTGAGAAAAATGTGCCAAATGGAAATCCTGAAAGTAGCTTATTCGCAACTCTGGCATGGCATGCATTAACCATAAAAGTGGATCCAAATGACGAAAATACAATCTACGCTGGTGGATTAAACCTACAAAAATCAACCGATGGTGGAAACACATGGCAACTAAAATCATTCTGGTATAGTCGTCCGGATTATCCTTATTTACATGCAGATCAACACAGTATTACATTTAAACCCAACAACTCTGACACCATGTTTTTTACCAATGATGGTGGGGTGTTTATGTCTTTAGACTCAACTGCAAGTTTTATTGAAAGCAGCAAATCTTTTAACACTTTACAATTTTATACTTGTGCTTTAAACCCAGATTCTGCAAGTATTGAATTTGCCGGTGGCTTGCAAGATAATGGAACAATACTTTATGAAGGAAGTGCCATTAATAATAATTATAGTCCCGTTTCTGGTGGCGATGGAGCCTATTGTTTTTTCGATAAAGATGGTTACCTCATTACATCCGTATATTATAATTTACTTTATATTTTTAATAATGTTAATGGAATGTATAATTATTTAGATCGAAACTCTGATTTTTATAACTCAGGTACATTTATATGTCCTTCGGATTATGATGAATATACTAACAAACTCTATGCTAATGCCGTTGGATTTGAAGGATCAAACCCAAATACGATAGTAAGAATGTCCAATATGACATCAATCTATAATTCCGGAGAATATGTAAATTTAGGAACTAGCAGTAGTGTACATTTTTCGCATGTTAAATTATCCAGATACACATCAGATCAAAATGCAATACTATATTTGGGCACTCAAGCTGGTGATTTGTATAAGATCACTAATGCACAGGCAAGTCCTAATACAACTGAAATAGGATCAGGCTCATTCCCAATAGGAAACATTTCGTGTGTTGCAGAAGGTTCAAATGAAAATGAATTAATTGTTACTTTCTCTAATTATGGCGTTTCATCTATATGGTATACAAACAATGGAGGTGTTAGCTGGTCTGAAAAAGAAGGAAACTTCCCTGATATTCCTGTTCGTTGGGTTCTTTTTGACCCGGAAGATAATGCAAAAGTAATTATTGCAACTGAAGTTGGAATTTGGGCAACAAATAATATTTATGATGTAAATGTCAGTTGGGAACCTATAAATAACAATCTGCCAAATGTAAGAGTAGATATGCTAAAATTAAGACCTTCTGACAATACAATACTAGCTGCAACTCATGGTCGTGGTTTATATTTCTGTGACCTAGAAGGCGAAAGCACCTTCAATAGACCAAATACAACAAACATTAATGATATTCATCTGTCTGAACTAAAAATTAATGTTTATCCAAATCCATCCAAAGCTTATGTTAACATCAATATAAATGAAGAAATATCGGGACCAATTCAGATATTAATTTATTCAGAAGATGGAACAAATGTTAAAACATTTAGATTCTCAAGCCCTAAAGATGAAATTAATTTAGATCTGCATAATTTAAACAATGGGGTTTATTTTATTAAAATTATTTCTGATAATAAAATAGGAACACAAAAAATAATTATTCGAAAGTAAGGTTATATCAACAATAGCAGAAGCTTTCAGATAAATATCTGAAAGCTTTTTTCATTTTGTCTATTTAAAATATGTTTAAGAACCTGATTTTTCTCCTGTTTTTTCTCAAAAAAAAAACCTAATTATGCGGTTAGATTTTTACGTATAAATACTAAATAAATAATTAATAATCAGAAGATATGTTTAATAAATTAATCGCGGCAATGTTGCCATTCTTCCCTAAGAAGTTCGTTTGGATATTCTCCAAACCATATATAGCCGGGGAAAATATAGATGATGCAGTAAAAGCTGCAAAAGACCTAAACTCTAAAGGTTGCATGGTAACCATGGATATTTTGGGAGAATTTATCAAGACCTTAGATGAAGCTGAAACCAATACTCAAGATTATATTGACTTAATCGATAGAATTGAAAAAGAAGGTATTGATGGAAACTGTTCGGTAAAACCAACTATGTTTGGATTATTGATCGATAAAGAAAAATGTTATCAGTACATTCGTCAGATTGTTGCTAAAGCAGCTGAATACAATAATTTCATTCGTGTTGATATGGAAGATTCTCCATGTACCGACATGACAATTGAATTATACAGAAAATTAAAAGCTGAATTCCCTAAGAATGTAGGATTAGTTCTTCAAGCTTATATGAAACGTACATTAAGTGATCTTGAGAATTTAATGGATATTCACTCAAAAGAGATTCCTTTAAATTACAGATTATGTAAAGGTATTTATGTTGAGCCAGCTGAGATTGCTTACAAAAAATACGAAGAAGTTAATGAGCATTTCCTGGAAGATATCGAGTTCTGTTTAAAGAATGGTGTTTATCCTGCTATTGCAACACACGACAAACCAATTGTTGAAGGAGCTTATAAATTATTAGAAAAATATAATACTCCAAAAGATATGTATGAATTCCAAATGTTATATGGTGTAACTCCAAAGTTACGTCAGTCAATCATTGATAATGGCCATAGAATGAGAGTTTATGTACCTTATGGAAAACAATGGTTTGGATATTCAACACGTCGATTAAAAGAAAATCCAAAAATGGCTAGTCATATTATAAAAGCTATTTTCTTTAAAGGATAATTTTCAAGACAAAAGATACAAGTAAAAAGTTTCAAGATAAACCCCGAATCATTTAATTCGGGGTTTTATTTTTTTAATTTCTGCAAATGCACCAATTCAATGCGTTCGGAATGAAACTTTTAATTACACTTTCTCAACCTTACATGCGGTTAGCTTAAAGGCTGCAATTTTTGAGAATGGATCTAAGTCGCTTCTTGTAAGTCGGTTAACTCGGGCTTCTGAATAATGCCATGGCATAAACAATTCACCTTCGGCCACCTGATCGCTTGCAATTAATGTGGTTTCCAATTCTCCTTGTTTCGAACTTACTTTTACTCTTTCGCCATCGTTTAATCCAAACTTAACCACATCGCCGGTATTCATTAAAACATATGATTCGTTTGCAAAATCAGTTAATGACTTATTTTTACGCGACATTGTTGCGGTATGATAATGATAAAGAATCCTTCCACTATTCATTATAAAAGGATATTCTTTTGATGTCTTTTCTGATTGCTCAACATACTCAACAGGAACTAATTTCCCTAATCCATTAGGAGTATTAAATCGGTCTAGAAACAATGTACTTGTACCGGGATGATCTTTTGTTGGGCAAGGCCATTGTATGCCTTGATTTTCAATTCGATCATAAGAAATTCCGGCCATAATTGGAGCAGTTTGTCCAATTTCATCAAAAATTTGCGATGCATCGTTATATTTTCCAATATTATAACCCATTCGCTCTGCAATAGCCACAATAATTTTCCAATCTTCGCGCGCTTTACCTGGCGATTCAACAACTTTTCGAACACGCAACACACGTCGATCACTATTCACAAAAGTTCCTTCTTTTTCTGCAAAGCTAGCAGCAGGAAGAATCACATCAGCAAATGGTGTTGTTTCTGTTTCAAAAATATCCTGAACAACAATAAAATCCATTCTTTTCAATGCTTCCTCCGTATGGTTAAGATCAGGATCTGTAACCATAGGGTTTTCTCCCATAATAAACAGGCCTTTTACTTTTCTTTCGTAAGCTTCATGCATAATCTCAACGGTTGTTAAACCCGGTTTCCCCGATAAGTTTTCAAAATCTACATTCCATATTTTTGAAACTCTTTTTCTGTTTTCATCATTTGTGATTGGAATATAACCTGGATAAACAATTGGCGAACAACCTACATCTGTTGCTCCTTGCACATTATTTTGTCCTCGTGGCGGATCAATACCCGCTCTTTCCTTACCTATCTGGCCGGTAATTAACATCATGTTAATTAATGCATATACATTGTTTGTTCCAGTAAGCTGTTGACTCATACCCATTCCGGTTGCAATCATCGCTGTCGATGCTTTTGCATACATCCTGGCTGCTGCAATAATTTTATCTTTAGGAACCGAAGTAATTTCTTCTGTCTTTTCAGGTGTATATTTCTCAACAAGTTCTTTTAATTCATTAAAAGCTTCCATTCCACGCTCAACGCGTTTTTCAATAAAATCTTTGTCAATCAGATTTTCTTTAATAATTACCCTGATTATTCCATTTAACAGAGCCACATCCGTTCCTAAACGGGCTTGCAACCATATATCAGCATATTTCACTAAGGGAGTCCATTTTGGATCGCAAACAATAAGTTTCTTCCCATTTGCCTTACCTTGCTTAACATAAGTTGCCGTAACCGGATGTGTTTCAATCATATTATTTCCAGTAACAAACAAACAATCTGTTGTTGCAAAATCTTCAATAGAATTACTTCCGGCTCCATCTCCAATAGATTTAAGCATAGCAGTAACAGTAGATGCATGACACAATCGAGTACAATAATCAAGATTGTTTGTTCCAAATACAATTCGTATAAATTTTTGAAAAATATAATTATCTTCATTTGTACATTTGGCTGATGCATAACCAGCTAAAGCATCATTACCATATTTTTCTTTAATCTCAGCAAATTTAGTGGCAATTAAATCAATTGCTTCTTCCCACGACGCTTCGACAAATTTCCCTTCCTTCTTAATTAAGGGGCTTGTTAGTCTTTTAGGGCTTTGGACAAAATCATATCCAAATCTACCTTTTACACATAATCTTCCATCATTCGGTAAAATGCCCTCTACTCCTTCTGATCTAACAATTTTTCCATCCTGAACAGATAATTCAATTTGGCATCCAACACCACAGTATGGGCAAGTAGTTTTTATTTTCTTTTCAATTTTATCGATTTGAATCTCATCGCGATGTGGTTTCTCTACCAATGCTCCTGTTGGACAAAGTTGCACGCATTCGCCACAACCATCACACTCTGATTCGTCCCATTGGTCAAATCCTGCAATTATATAGGATGATATACCACGTTCAGAAAATGAAAGTACATTTTTACCTTGCACTTCGTCACAGGCCTTAATACACCTAAAACACTTTATACATTTTGAAGAGTCATAGGATAAAATCGGAGAACTATCGTCAATTTTTTGTATAATATCTTTATGTATTCTAGGATATTTTCTGTTTTTTGGATTATCTAATCCATAATGTTTCACCCAATCTCTAAACTCATCATTGTAGGTTCCATCATAATTATCATTATGCTCTGCCAATAAATAATCTAATGTATGCTTACGTGTTTCTTCAATTTCGTCATCAAAAGCTGTAATCACCATTCCTTCTTTGACCGAAACAGTACAAGACATTAGCAAACCGGGATTTCCTTCTATCTTAGTTACACATAACCGACATGCACCTGTTGGTGAAAGCTTACGATGATAACACAAACTTGGTATTCGTATTCCATTATCATGAGCTACTTTCAGTAAGTTTGCTCCTTCTGGAGCTTTTATTTTTATACCATCAATAATTATATCAACTAATTTGCTCATAATGAATAATTTCAATTTCTAAAATTGGTTTTCAAAAAAATTCTTTAAACTTTTGATTGGAATAATTGGGGATTGTCCTAAAGGACATAACGAAACTTTTGCCATAAATTCTGCCTCAGCTAACAGTTGGTTAAGAGCTTCTATTTTATTTTTCCCATTCCTCTTTACATCATCCATAATACTCACTAATTGTGATGTTCCAACTCTACAGGGTACACATTTCCCACACGATTCATGTTTAAAAAATTTCAAAATTGAATAGGTCATATCAAATATTGAACGATCTTCAGACATTACCATAATTGCTCCTGATCCAAGCACAGCACCTTTTTCTTTAAGTGTATCAAATCCCATTGGTGTTTCTAATACTGATTCATCAACAAAAGTTCCGGCAGCACCACCTAAAATTGCAGCCTGAAATGCTTTACCATCCTTTATTCCTCCTGCTAAATCATAAATCAATTCGTATAATGTAACACCCATCTCTGTTTCATAATAACCTGGTTTATTTACATCTCCACTAATTGTAAAAATCTTTGTACCGGGAGAATTTATAGTACCCATTGAAACATAGTGATCAACTCCATACTCAATAATATAAGGGATATGAGAAAATGTTTCAACATTATTAATAAGCGTGGGTTTACCAAATAATCCCTTTTCTGCAGGGAATGGTGGTTTAATTCTAGGATATCCGCGTTTCCCTTCTAATGATTCCAATAATGTCAATTCTTCTCCGCACAAATAAGATCCTGCACCCAACTTAATTTCAATATCTAAATTAAACCTTGAATCCAATATATTTTCTCCTAAAAAGCCCTTTTCTTTAGTCTGATCTAGAGCCATTTGTAAAGCTTTAATAGAATCTGTGTACTCTCCACGAATATAAATAAACCCTTTTGTTGCTCCAATGGAATACGCTCCAATAATCATCCCTTCAATTAAAACATGTGGATCTTGTTCCATTATAATGCGGTCCTTAAAAGTACCTGGCTCACCTTCATCGGCATTGCAAACTATATATTTCTGACCTTTTACAGATTGATCAGTAAATTTTTGTTTTATTCCTGTTGGAAATCCGGCGCCCCCGCGTCCACGCAATTTTGATTTTTCAATTAATTTAATTATGTCAGATGGATTTAAAGCAAAAGCCTTTTTTACACTTTCGTAACCACCAAGTTGTAAGTATTCATCTATATTTGAAATATTATACCTGCCAATATTTTTTAAGGCAATTCTTCTTTCTGCAACCACGACAACTAATTCTTTTATTCGTTTAATTTTATACTTTGTATGATATTTTTAATTTTCATTGGATCAAGTTCTTTATAGACCTTCCCGTTAATCATCATTACAGGAGCTTTTGCACAATGACCTAAACACTCCGAAGCTTCGATTGTAAACATTTTATCTTTGGTAGTTTCTCCTAATCCAATTCCAATATTCTTTTCAATTTCTGTTAGAACAATGTCTTCACTCACCATATGACACAAGGGTGATTTACAAACCCTAATTACATATTTTCCCCTGGGTTTTAAACTAAACATTGAATAATAGGTAACAACTCCATAAACAGAACTATAAGTAACATTTAAATATTCTGCAACTAATTTTATATCTTCTGTAGTTAAAAAATTTTCCGGATTACTATTTTGAAGTTCATGCAAGATATTGATCATATTATCCTGTTCAGGCTTAAACTTTAAGATAATTGCTCTTTTATCCATAAATAAGTATTTAGGTATTTATACTTTATAAATATAAGGCAAGTATCGAAATATATCAATATGTACAGATAATATAGACTGATTTTAATTAAACTACAATATAGTGAACAGAATTTATCAATCATTGTTATATTCTAAAGAATAAAATTATGCCAATACTAGAATTAACGATAATAACATTAATACTTGTTTTAACAGCTGTTTTAGCTTTATCTGTTAGAATATTATTTACAAAAAAAGGTGAGTTTAGAGGAGGATCATGCAGAAATCACCCTGATGAATTAAAAAACAAGGAAATAAGTTGTGGTTGTGGACAAGGAGAATCATGTAGTACAACTTAATGCTAATTAAGCGTTTACTTAAGTAATTATTTTGTATATTAGAGTCATACTCATATAATGTATCTAATATGGCTCATATAGTTTCTGTAATAAATAACAAAGGTGGTACAGGAAAAACCACAACATCGTTAAACCTGGGGATAGCATTATCAAAACTTGGAAATAAGGTATTACTTATTGATTTTGATAGCCAAAGTAATTTAACTTCTTCGCTTGGAGTATCTAAAGTTGAAAATCATATTGGAAAACTTTTATTAAATGATATAAATTCAGAAAATACACTAATTGCCCTTGATGAAGTTTCTTTAATTCCTTCTACAAATTACTTGCTCGATTATGAATATAGAATTAATAATGAGCCTGGTAGGGAATATCTTTTAAAAGAAGCTTTAGAATCAATTAGTCCAAAGTACGATTATATTTTTATTGATTGTGGACCAAGCCTGGGAACTTTTGCAATAAATTCTCTTGTAGCTTCAGACTCCTTTATTGTGCCTATGCAAGCTGAAAACTTTGCTTTTATAGGTCTTGATAAAATTATTCAAATCACTGAGAAAGTAAAAAAAAGAATGAATCCCAAAATTGAAATGGCAGGAATTCTTTTTGTAAAATTTTCTCACAGAACAAAATTTAGTAAGGCTGTAATAAAAAGTTTAACTACGAATGATCGGTATAAGCAAAAAGTTTTTAACACTAAAATAAGAACAGATATCTCTTTAATGGAATCTACTGCATTTGGGCAATCAGTATTTTCTTACGCACCTAAATCAAGAGGTGCTGAAGATTACTTAAGTTTAGCAAATGAATTTATTAGCAGAAATGGCAACAAATAAAAAGAATATCGAAAAATTCCAGGAAGCACTTTCATCAAATACTGAGTTTTTAAACGAAGATAACTTTGAAGATGAAGTTCTTTTTGGTACCGAAAAAAAGTCTGACTTAGTTATATCTGTTGATAGAATGACTTTTAGAAAATTTAAAATACTTGCAACCTACCAAAATAAAAAAACACAAGAATTGATGCACGAAGCATTAAATCATTATCTCAGATTAAAAAAAATGTATTTAGAAGAAGCAATGCGTGAATTAACAAAAGAGAAATAATTGATGTGTTTAATTAAAATGTAATTGTTTCTATTGTTTTCTACTTTTCTCTACTTGTTTAACTTTTATTAAACCTAACCTAAAAAAAATTAAACAGTTGGTGAACTTATCTTGCAAAAAACTGTTGTATAACATAAAAACTATAATCATAAAACCCAAATCAAGATGGCAGATCTAACTACAACGTATATGGGATTGCAACTAAAAAGTCCCATCATTGCAGGATCAAGTAACCTGGTAATGAAAATTGAAAATATTAAAGCAATGGAAGAAGCTGGTGTCGGAGCAATTGTTTACAAGTCATTATTCGAAGAGCAGGTCAATTTTGAATCTGCTGATTTTGATGAAAGTATGGCTGCATATAATCACAGACATGCAGAAATGACAAAAATTTATCCTGAAATGGAGCATGCTGGTCCTAAAGAATTCTTAATTCAATTAAAGAAAATAAAAGAAATAGCTAGTGTTCCGATTATTGCAAGTATAAATGCTATTTATGAAGAAACCTGGATAGAGTATGCTAAGTTAATTGAAGAAACAGGTGTTGATGCCCTGGAAATTAATTTATTTAAAGCTCCGAAAAAGTTTGAAGAAAGTGCCCAGGAATCTGAAGCTTTTAAATTAAATGTAATTAAAGCTGTAAAAAAAGCTGTAAAAATACCTGTTGCAGTTAAACTAAGTCCTTTCTACAGTAGTATTTTAAATTTTATTTCTGAAATAGATAAAACCGGTGTTGATAGCTTTGTTTTATTTAATAAGCTTTTTGAACCTGAGATTGATATTAATGAAGAAAAACCAATATTTCCATTTAATTTAAGTAGCAAAGGTGATTACAGATTACCACTTCGTTTTGCAGGATTATTATATGGAAATATTAAAGCTGACATATGCAGTTCTGGTGGTGTTCATGATGGAGAAGATGCAATAAAATTGTTATTAGCAGGAGCACAATCAGTGCAAGTTGTAAGTACATTATACAAAAACAAGATAGCTCAGATTAAAGTTATTTTAGATCGAATAAATGAATGGATGGATCAAAAAGGATATAAGACGATAGATGAATTTAGAGGAAAACTCTCACGAAAGAAATGTAAAGATCCTTATGTTTATCTAAGAGCTCAATACGTTGATATCTTATTAAATAGTTCAGATCAATTATTAAAAAAACATCCTGTGATTTAATTAAAAATATTGATGAAAAATAAAGCGGCATTTATTAAAAATGCCGCTTTATTTAGTTTATTGTTCTTTTTAAATATCCAGAATAATCTTTTACCTGTGGATGATACTCTTCGTTAAATAAATTTGAAGAAATCATAAAATCTGCTGTTGATCTATTACATGCCATAGGCACATTATAAACAACTGCTATTCTTAAAAGAGCTTTTACATCAACATCGTGTGGTTGCGGTTGCATTGGATCCCATAAAAAAATTACCAAATCTATTTCACCGGTTGCTATTAGCGCTCCCATTTGCTGATCACCTCCTAAGGGTCCAGACTTTAATTTTACAATATTTTCAAATGTTGTATTTGATTTTTTTATTTTTTCTGTTAAAAGATTTTCAACTAAGCTACCTGTTGTGCCAGTGCATACCAATTTATGCTTAGTAAGATTTTGCCAGTTAGCACCAACCCATTCCAATAAATCTTTTTTTCTGTTATCATGAGCAATTAATGCAATCCTTTTTATTTTATCCATATAAATTTATTTTAACCTTACTAAAACATCTCCTTTAGATACCATATCACCATGCTTAAAAAATATTTCATCCACTTCTCCATCGAACTCTGAAATTACTTCATCATAAGTGTAACCACTTTCAATATAACAAATACGTTGTCCTTTTTTAACCATATTTCCTAATTCTATAGCTTGTTCTTCAATAAAGTAATTTAAATTATAATAAATTTTACCCATATAAGGCGATGCAATATCTTTTTTATTAGGATCTGCTTTTGGGTGCTCAACATTGCTTTTAGTTGCCATGGCATCATTTCTCAGTTTTTGCAGTTCCTCATTAAATCTTTTTTTTGCTAATCCCGATTTACAATCTCTGTATTGTCTTTCGTGCATTGCAAATTCGAATAACTCTTCGTCATCTTCACCAGTATCCCATCCATTTTCTTCCATTTCTTTGCGGTACTTATCAAGTTCATCAGGATAATTTTCCTGTGGCACACCTTTATAAAACTCTCTCCCCTGCTCTTCGGCTATACTTCTTATTTCCGGCGCTACTTTTCCCGGATGTTTTCCTGCTTTGCCCAAAATCATATCCCAGGCATTATTATCAATGATAGAGAATTTTGGTTTATTTTGTATTTCCTGCATAACATTCAGTAAAGCAATATTCTTTACATATTGACTAAAAGGAGTTACTAAAGGAGGGTTTCCTAATTTTGGCCAAATATCAATTACTTCATCAAAAAGTTTAACAAGTAAATCATCTTCTGACAGTTTTTCTTTTCCTTGTGACTCTAGTGTTTGATTTAAACCCTGATGTACACCTTTCAAGTCAGCCATCATACTTCCCATCATTCCACCCGGTAAACCTGCTTGCACAAGTAAGGATGACATATATCTATTTTTAGGATTAATAAAGTACCCCAAAAAGTCATCCATAAATTCCTGATTTAACGCTCTGGCTTTCATGTATGCTTTCATATTTATTTCAGGAACTTTAAATCCTGCATCTTTTAGCATTGCCTGAACAGTTATTACATCAGGATGAACCATTCCCCAAGAGAGTGGTTCCATAGCCACATCTAAATAATCAACACCGGCTTTAGCAACTTCTAACATAGATGCAACAGAAAAGCCTGGTCCTGAATGACCATGATACTGAACAATAATATGAGGATATTTATTTTTTATTTCTTTTACCAAATTACCTAACATTACAGGACGCCCTACACCAGCCATATCTTTTAAGCAAATCTCATCTGTTCCATATTCAACAGCTTTATCAACTATATTCATAAAATACTCTACAGAATGAATCTCAGAATGGGTAATACTCAACGTAGCCTGTGAAATCATCCCTGCTTCCTTTGCATATTTTATAGATAATTCTAAGTTTCTATGATCGTTTAATCCACAAAAAGAACGTGCAATATCAACTCCTTGTGCTTTCTTAACTTTATACATTAACCTTCGCACATCTTCAGGCACAGGATACATTCTAATTCCATTCAATGCTCTTTCCAGCATATGAGTCTGAATTCCTGCTTCGTTAAAGGGTCTTGTCCATTCTCGAACTGCTTTATTTGGATTTTCACCATATAATAAGTTTACCTGTTCAAAGGCACCCCCATTTGTTTCTATTCTTGAAAAACATCCCATATCAATTATTACAGGAGCAATTTTTTTAAGCTGATCAACTCGTGGCACATATTTTCCTGACGACTGCCACATATCTCTGTAAACCAAACTAAATTTTATTTCTTTACTCATACTAAAAGCATTAATTCTAAAATTATTTATTCAAATAAATTTTATTCGTGTATTTTTCTTGTTACTATTCCTCTTTTCAAAAGTATAAATTCCTTATGCTATAATTTATGTTGTAAAGCCTAATTATACTACTATTACTATATTCTGCACAATCTCAATATTTTACATTTTTGTGTTATAAATCATATATTATCTTTTACAAGTTATAAAAAAAAAGAACAGCATATAAATATTTAATTAATAGAATATTATAATTTCTAATACTAAATATGATTTTAAATAAAAAAGTTTGTTTAATTAATCTAAATAAATAAATGAATTTTATAACTTTGCATTTTATATATCTTATTATTTAGTGTTTTGGGAAGAATCTTAGCTATTGATTATGGTAGAAAAAGAGTTGGTATTGCTGTTACTGACCCATTGCAAATAATTGCTAATTCTCTAACTACAGTAGCAACAAAAGAAATTTGGGATTTTTTAGTTGAATACTTTAAAAAGGAACATGTTGAATGTGTTGTTGTTGGTTATCCAAAACAAATGAACAATACTGCTTCAGAAGCTGTTAGGTATATCAATCCATTTTTAGGTAGATTTAAAAAACTATACCCCGATATGGAACTTAAGTTGGTTGATGAAAGATTTACATCTAAAATGGCTCACCAAACCATGATAGATGCAGGATTAAAAAAGAAAGCGAGACAAAATAAAGAACTTGTTGATACAATTAGTGCAACAATAATTTTACAATCGTATTTAGAACAAAGATCAAAATATTAAAAAATGATTTATCCAATAGTAATATACGGTTCGCCGGTTTTAAGAAAAGTAGCTCAGGAAATTGATAAAGATTATCCTGATTTGGAAGAATTTATTAAGAATATGTGGGAAACAATGTATGTTTCTGATGGTGTGGGGCTAGCTGCTCCCCAAGTTGGTAAATCGGTGAGGCTTTTTGTTATTGATGGTTCTCCATTTGAAGAAGACGAACCTCAACTGAAAGATTTTAAAAAAACTTTTATTAATGCCAAAATTGTAGAAAGAGGGAAAGATGAAGTTGAATTAAATGAAGGATGTCTTAGCATACCATTACTAAGAGAAGATGTTTCAAGGCCTACAAAAATCAGATTACAATATCAAGACGAAGATTTTAATCATCATGACGAATGGTTTGAAGGTATGGCTGCCAGAATAATTCAACACGAATATGACCATACAGAGGGTATTTTATTTACTGACAAAGTTGCTCCTATCAAAAAAAGACTTTTAAAAAGTAAACTAAATGCTATTTCAAAAGGTAAATTTAATGTCAACTATAAAGTTAAGCTGCCAAAATAATTTAATAAAATTATATTACCTAAAAGGCCTGTTATTTTAATAATCAGGCCTTTTCTTTTATATTTTACCTTTTAAACTATTGAAATTATTCCAAGTCTAAAGTTTGTGATTTTTGAACAGATCGCGTAAATTACTGTTTCTTTATTTTTGAATAAACTATACTAAACCAAGAAATTTACTAAACCAAAATAAAAAATGAAAATTTCACGAAAAAACAATCTGATGAAAGTACAAACATTTTTTGTACATTTTTTTGTAGTGGTGTTTATGTTAGCATCAACTAATCTTTTTGCTAAAAAAGAAGAACCCAAAAAGGAAGAAGATCCTATTAATGCAGGGATCCTCAGTGGATTAAGTTTTAGAAGCATTGGACCCGCATTCGCATCGGGAAGAATAGCTGATTTTGCAGTTAATCCAAACAACACTGCAGAGTTTTTTGTAGCAGTTGCTTCCGGAAACATATGGAAAACCGTTAATAACGGAATTACATTTAGTCCTGTATTTGATAGTTATGGTTCTTATTCTATAGGTGCTTTGGCTATCGATCCAAAAAACACAAATGTTATTTGGGCCGGAACTGGAGAAAATAACCATCAAAGAGCATTAGCTTATGGTGATGGCATATACAAATCAGTTGATGGAGGTAGTTCATGGACAAATATGGGATTAAAAGAATCGCGCCATATCGGGATGATTGCAATTAATCCTTGTAATACTGATATAGTTTATGTAGCTGCAGAAGGTTCAGCATGGGGGCCAGGAGGAGAAAGAGGATTGTATAAAACTACAGACGGTGGTAAAACATGGAACAAAGTATTAAACATCAGTGAACATACTGGTGTTAATAATGTACTTCTTGATCCAAGATATCCTGATGTTATTTATGTAACTACAGAACAACGTCGTCGACATGTACATACAAAAATTGGTGGTGGACCAGAATCGGGCGTTCAAAAATCAACTGATGGTGGTAAAACATGGAATAAAATAGAAAAAGGACTAACAGGAGCACATAAAGGGGGAATGGGAATTGCAATTTCTCCGGTAAATCCTGATTATCTCTACTTGATTATCGAAGCTGCTGAAGATAATGGCGGTTTTTACAGATCAACAAATCGTGGCGAGTCATGGCAAAAAATGAGCAGTCATTCATCTAGTGGTCAGTATTATAATGAAATATATTGTGACCCTATTGATGTAAATAAAGTGTTCTCTGTTGAAACTGTTTCAAAAGTTACTTATGATGGCGGAAAAACATGGAGCAACCTTGGATTAAGTGAACGTCACGTTGATGACCACGTAATATGGATTGATCCTGCAAATACTAATCATTGGATGATAGGTGGTGATGGTGGTGTATATATTACATACGACGATGGAAAAAATTACAGACAAGTATCTAACTTACCTGTAACACAATTTTATCGGGTTGGAGTTGACAACGCATATCCGTTTTATAATGTAACAGGTGGTACTCAGGATAACAACAGTTGTGTTGGACCATCAAGAAATATTAGCGCAGACGGTGTTCCAAGTGGCGAGTGGACTGTTACCATTGGCGGTGACGGTTTCTGGGCTCAAATAGATCCTGAAAATCCTGATATCGTATATAATGAATATCAGTATGGAAATATTTATAGGTATGACAAAAAAAGTGGCGAAGCATTATATATTAAACCACAACCAGGTAAAGACGAACTAACTCATAAATGGAACTGGAATACTCCATTTATAATCAGCCCTCATAAAAACACAAGATTGTATATGGGTTCTGAGGTGATATTCAAAAGCGAAGACCGTGGTGATAGCTGGGAAGTAATTAGTGGAGATTTAACTGCCCAAATAGATAGAAATACCTGGCCAGTTATGGGCAAATACTGGAGTGCAGATGCCGTTGTAAAAGATGTTTCTACTTCTCTGTTCGGGATGGTAATTTCATTAGTTGAATCTCCAGTTAAAGAAGGTTTATTATATGCTGGAACCGATGATGGTGTAATTTCTGTAACTGAAGATGGTGGTAAAAACTGGAGAAAAATTACAACATTCCCTGGAATTCCTGCAAATACTTATGTTAGTGACATTCATGCTTCTCGTTTCGATGAAAATATCGTTTATGCATCGTTTGATAATAGAAAACGTGATGATTTCAAACCATATATCTTAATGAGTAACGACAAAGGTAAAACATGGAAATCAATAAATACTGGATTTGACGAAAACGGAACAATTCATACCATAGAACAAGATTTTATTAATAAAGATTTACTATTTGCTGGTACTGAATTTGGAGTTTTTTATTCATATAACGGTGGACAAAAATGGATTAAATTCTCAAATGGATTACCAACTATTGCAGTTAGAGACATGACAATCCAACAAAGAGAAAGCGATCTTGTAATTGCTACTTTTGGACGTGGTTTTTATATATTAGATGATTACTCTGCATTAAGAGAAATAAATCCTTCGTTAATAGATAAGGAAGCTTATATGTTCCCTATTAAAGATGCATTAGCATATATTCAAACAGGTAAAAAATATGGCCAGGGAGCAACATATTTTATGGCAGCAAATCCTGAATTCGGAGCTACTTTTACATATTATTTGAAAGATGTTCCAAAAACAGATAAACAAATTCGACAGGAAAAAGAAAAAGACTTATTTAAAGACGGAAAACCTATTCCTCAACCATCATGGAAAGAATTAGAAGATGAAGCAAAAGAAATAGCTCCATATCTAATCTTTGTTATAAAAGATGAAGATGGTAAAGTTGTTAAGAAAATAAACAAAAGACCAGGTAAAGGAGTTAACAGAGTGACATGGGATTTAAATTATTCTGGTGATTTTCCAATTCGTTTAAACAATGATAAATTTGATCCTTACAATAATTCAAGAGGATTCTGGATGGTATTACCAGGAAAATATACCGTTTCTGTTTCTATGTATGCAAAAGGTCAAATAAAAGAACTTATTGCAGACCAGGAATTCGATGTAAAGGCACTAAATAACACAACACTTCCTGCACCAGACAGAAAAGCAATGGTTCAATTCCAAAGAGATGTTTCTGAATTAACAAGAGTTTTTGCAGGAACAGCTGAATACAATGAAGACTTATTAGAAAAAATTGCTTATTTAAAACAAGCAATAGTAAATACACCAGGTGTAGATCAAAGTTTATTATTGGATGCTGAAAAAATTGAAAAAGCATTAGAAGAAATTTTATTTGTATTTGACGGAAGTTCTCCAAAAGCTAGTGATGAAGAAATTCCACCTAGACAAGTTCCTTTGAACAACAGATTGCAATATATCATCTGGGGGCAATCAGGTTCAACTTCTGCAATTACAAACACAAGCAAAGAAGCTTATGAAATTGTTAAAGAAGCTTTGCCAGGCTTGATAAATAAACTTCAAAAAATTGCTGATGAAGATATTAAAAATCTTGAAGAAAAGTTAGATGCAGCAAAAGCACCATGGACTCCAGGCAGAGTTCCTGTAATGAATTAATGAACAAAAAAATACTTTAAATGTTATTAAACCAGGGATTGATTATCCCTGGTTTTTTTATTATATTTGACTAACAAGCTAAATTAAGTGATTAAGGTCTTTAATTATTATATTAATAAAGAAACTAATAAAAAGTTATAATCGTATATTTACGTACTATTATTTAGTTTAAATATTGAAAGGAGTTTAAAGATGAAAAAAGCAGGAATTTTAATAGTTGTAGTTCTGATAGCTTTACTAAGTAGCTCATGTCATATGAGTGAAAAATGTCCAGCATATGCAGATAATCAAAATACAACTGAACAAAATGCATAAGTTTTGTTTTATCGTTTTTTTTTATAGATTTGATAAAAATAAAAAATATAAATTAACCATTCCATCATGAAAAAAGTTATTATAGCTTTATTACTGTCATTTTTTGTTGCTACATTGTTTAGTTCGTGTAAAAGTCATGATTGCCCTGCATATAGCCAGGTTGATACTGAACAAGTAGACATTAATTCATAGTAAAACATCATAAATAAGAAAAAATACTTTTTTTAAGTACTTTCTTTTATTCTGTCTCAAATTTATTACTTTTATCTTGAGACAGATTTTTATTGTATGCAAGCCAAACTTAAATTATTAATTCCATTCTTATTTTTATATGTGAATTTATTTTCACAAGAAACGAATGATTTACCAAAGGTCTTTTTTAAGAATGAGAGAACTTTCTCATTAAACTTAAATACCAATGGATGGGGAATTGGATATCGCTATGGGAATCGAATTAATAATTTTGAAAAATATATTTACGAGGCTAATCTCGTCACAATCAAACATCCCAAAGAAGTAAAATCTTCATCTGCATGGTTTAGTCCGGAAGCTTTTGTCTTTGGAAAATTAAACTTTGCGATTAATTTAAGTGTTGGATTTGGTAAACAAAATGAAATTTTTAGCAAAAGAGGACCCGGAAGCATATCTGTAAAATATTTTTATAATGTTGGTGCTTCAGCAGCATTTTTAAAACCAATTTATTACAAAATAATTGATCGCGATTCTGATACAGTTTTTATAATTACAGAAGAAAAGTTCAATCAAGGAATACATACTGCAGGCGAAATAAATGGGAAAGCATCTTTTTTCAAAGGCTTTAATGAGATTAGACTGGTTCCGGGAGCCTATATTAAAGCCGGCATTAATTTTGAGTTTAGTCAAAATGAAATGAAATTACATGCTGTTGAAATTGGTGCTACCTTTCAAGCATATTCTAAAAATCTTGATATTATGGCTGTTGAAGATAATCAACAGTTCTTATTTTCATTATTTTTAAATTATAGATTTGGCAAAGTTATTAATGCACAAAATATATCAGAAGACTATCTTAAAAAACGAAAAAAGAAATTTAAATTGTTTTAATTCATCATAAGAAATAATTATTATTTAGATTAATTCTTTTTTATTTCTTGAAGATTTCCTTTTTAATGTATAATTTTGGTTTCTAATTTAAACAATCACTAAAAAACTTTAAAAATGTCAAAAATAAAAGTTGCAATTAACGGCTTTGGCAGAATTGGCCGTAATGTATTTAAAATTATCCTTGAAAGAGATAATCTTGAAATTGTTGGAATTAATGACTTAACAGACACAAAAACCCTGGCTCATCTTTTAAAGTATGATTCCACACAAGGAAAATTTAATGGAGATGTTTCTTTTGATGAGACTAGTCTAATTGTTAATGGTAAAAAAATAAAAGTATCAGCAGAACGCAGTCCAATAAATATTCCTTGGGGTGAAACACCTGATGTTGTTGTTGAATCAACAGGAATATTTAGAAAGAAGGAAAGTGAAAAAGGTGGATATGGCGATCATCTAAAGAATGGTGCTAAAAAAGTTATATTAACTGTACCTGCAAAAGATCAGATTGACAATATGATCGTTCTTGGTGTAAATGATAAAAATTTAAGACCTGAAGATCAATGTGTTTCGAATGCATCATGTACTACAAACTGTTTAGCTCCTGTAGTTAAGGTTTTACAAGATGAATTTGGAGTTGAGAATGGTTTTATGACAACTGTACATTCTTACACAAATGATCAAGCAATATTAGATGCACCACATTCTGATTTACGAAGAGCCAGATCGGCTGCTGTATCTCAAATTCCTACTACAACAGGTGCTGCTACTGCAGTTGGTAAGATATTGCCAGAGCTAAAAGGTAAATTAGATGGAATGGCAGTTCGTGTTCCTACACCTACAGGTTCATTAATTGACCTGGTTGCAAACCTACAAAGAGAAGTAACAATAGAAGAAGTAAATGCGGCAATGAAGAAAGCAGCAGAAGGACCAATGAAAGGTATTTTAGAGTATACTGAAGATCCTATTGTTTCTGTTGATATTATACACAACTCGCACTCTTCAATATTTGATGCTTTAAGCACAATGGTAATTGGAAAAACTGTAAAAGTTATTTCCTGGTATGATAACGAATGGGGTTACTCTGCAAGAGTTGTTGATTTAATTGAAAAATTATTCTAAAAAAATATTTTATTATTACAAAAAAACCGTCTCAATTAGACGGTTTTTTTTATTAAATTCATTTTTTTTAATACATTCTAAGCAATATTCGTAAATACCTCTTGAATATCATCATCTTCTTCTATTTTATCCAGCATTTTTTCTATTTCAACTAATTGCTCTTCATTAAATTCTACTGGCGATGTAGCTATACGCTGCAGACCTGCCTTTCTTACTTCAATACCTTTATCTTCAAATGCTTTGTTTAAAGACCCAAAGTTAGTATAATCACCATAGGCAAATATTGTATCATCAATTTCTTCAATCTCTTCTAATCCAAAATCGATTAATTCCAGTTCAAGCTCTTCAATATCAACTAAATCTGATTTTTCAAACTCAAATACTGCCTTTCGCGAAAACATAAATTCTAAAGAGCCCGTTGGAACTAATGCCCCTCCTGCTTTATTAAAATATGATTTCACGTTTGCAACTGTTCTTGTTGAATTATCTGTTGCACACTCTACAACAACTAGTACTCCATGAGGTCCTTTGCCCTCGTATACTATCTCTTCAAATGTAGCCGCATCTTTACCCGATGCCCTTTTAATAGCAGCATCAATATTATCTTTTGGCATATTCTGAGCCTTAGCATTCTGGATAGCAGTACGCAATTTTGCGTTCATTTCAGGATCTGGTCCACTTTCCTTTGCAGCTACAGTAATTGCCTTTCCTAACTTAGGAAATAGTCTGGACATTTTGTCCCATCGCTTTTCTTTTGAAGCTCTTCTGTATTCAAATGCTCTTCCCATTATTTATTTATATTTTAAGACTCCAAAAATACAAAGATCTTCAATCTATTTTATCTTATTAAATAAATTTTTTATAAAAAAAAGAAGCTGCTTTCAATTAAGAAATACAGCTTCTTACGTGCAACAATTAACTAAATGAAACAATTGTCCTTATTTAAAAACGTTTATTCCTTTATTAATATGTCATCGATAGCTTGTTTAAACATTGCTTTTGTTTCTTCGTTAGACCTGCCAATTCCTGAACTCATTCTTGGTTGCCCTTCTTTTGGACAATATAAAAATGCAGGTATTCCCTGAACTCCAAAAAGTTGAGCTAACTCAGGATCTTTTTGGGTATCAACTTTATATACATTAATCTTACCCTTATATTCTTGTGCTATTTCTTCCAGGATTGGAGAAGCAATTCTACATGGCCCACACCAATCAGCATAAAAATCAACAATACAAGGTAAATCACCTTCGAATTTCCACTCCTTATTTACTTCGTAATTAAGAACCTTCTTTTTAAATTCTTCCTTGCTTAAAGTAATGGTAGCTTTTTCAGATTTCAATCCGTTTTCTTTTGTTTCAACTTTTGCATTATTTTCTTTTTCATTTGAGTTCGTATTTCCTTTGCATGCTGAAGTTAATCCTAACGTAGCTAATAAAGCAATTAATAAAACTTTTTTCATATTTATCATTTTTAAGAATTAGCAATAACTATATTTTTTATTTGTTCGGCTGGAATAACTCCTGCCTGTGAAAATTTAATTTGTCCATTTTTGAATAACATCAAGGTTGGAATACTTCTTATTCCATATTTTGATGCTATTATTCTATTTTTATCGACATTTATCTTTATAATTTTGACTTTATCTCCTAAGTCATCTTTAACTTGTTTTAAAATTGGAGCTACCATTTTACAAGGTTGACACCAATCTGCATAAAAATCAATAAGCACAGGTTTATTATCGTTAATTATGTCATTAAACTGAGCCATTTTCTTTTTCCTTTTTTCTTTTCTTTTTTATGTCGTCAATTCCATCTCCAAGAAAATACCCTATTAATCCGCCAATCAAAACCATACTATGCCAGTTCGATGTAATTGGACATGTTCCACTCATACAACCTACATATTTCCAGTATAAATATCCAGCAATTATTCCTGGAATTATAAGTATTAAAGCAAACTTATGTTTTATAATAAACTCTTTCATTAGTAATATTTATTTTCAATTTTACAATTATCATACCATTATATTTATATATGTCTATGTATGCATTTTTCTTTTGGTATTATAAAAACACTGACAGAAAGGCATAAAAAAAGGGAGCTTAAGCTCCCTTTTCTACCATAAATTACAAACTAAAAACTAAGTTATATAAAAATTAAATAACTCCTTGATCTAACATTGCATTAGCAACTTTTAAGAAACCTGCAATATTTGCTCCTTTTACATAGTCAACATGACCATTAGCTTCAGTACCATACTTAACACATGCTTCGTGAATATTACACATAATTGAGTGTAATTTCTCGTCTACTTCTTCGGCTGACCAGTTTAACTTCATTGAGTTTTGTGACATTTCTAAACCAGATGTAGCAACACCACCAGCATTTGCCGCTTTACCCGGACCATATAATAATTTTGCTCCCTGTATTACTTCAATTGCTTCAGGAGTACATGGCATGTTTGCTCCTTCTGAAATACAAATACATCCGTTTGAAACTAATTTCTCAGCATCTTCTTTGTTCAATTCATTCTGAATTGCACATGGAAGAGCAATATCAACTTTTTGTTCCCAAGGTTTCTGACCTTCGAAAAACTGAGCATTTGGGAATTCGTATGAATAAGGTTTAACAATATCATTATTAGAAGCTCTTAATTCTAACATATAGTTAAATTTTTCTTCTGTATTAATACCATCTGGATCATAAATATATCCGTCAGGACCAGAAATAGTAACAACTTTTGCTCCTAATTCGGTTGCCTTTTGTACTGCACCCCAGGCAACATTTCCGAAACCAGAAACAGCAACTGTTTTACCTTCGAATGTTTCACCTTTGGTTGCTAACATTTCCTTAGCAAAGTAAACATTACCAAAACCTGTAGCTTCTGGGCGAACTAAACTACCACCCCAGTTAGTTCCTTTTCCTGTTAATACACCAGTATTTTCTCTTGCAAGTTTTCTATACATTCCATATAAGAAACCTATTTCGCGACCACCTACACCAATATCACCAGCTGGCACATCAGTTTCAGGACCAATAAGTTTCCATAATTCCAACA
>CAZPMA010000017.1:0-36880 GCA_964587535.1 uncultured Bacteroidales bacterium | reverse complement strand
GAAGAATTTCTTCTACCTGATCGATGCGCGGATCTTCATACACTTTAAATTTCTGCGCTACGAAATATAAGATTATCGCAGCAATCGCCCCAATCGCACTAAGAGAAATAATAGTAAACAAAATTGTTGGACTCATGTTTTTATTGATTATTAGAATTTAAATTTAGTTTATTAGTATTTAATTACTCGTCATTATAATTAATGATTAAATCTTAAAAATCTTAAATGCAAAATCCTTTTTTATTTTATTTCTGGACAAATACAAAGTTAAATAATACGGAACCAAAATAATTAAAGCTCCTAAGCCTGATATTGCTTCATTATTTGTCGAAACCGTTAAAAGTATTAAGGTCAACAAAACAATTAGAAAAGGTAATACATATCCTAAGAATAATGCTCTAAAACCTAATGTCTGTTTAAGTACAACATTAACAGTTTCACCCACATTAAATTTATTTGAATAATCGTAAACTTCAACTGATTTTTCCTGTAAGTCAGATGTTGAACATACTCCTTTAAGTTGACACGAAGCACATCCTGCCATGGCGATAAAGCTAACGTTTATCTTGTTTCCATCAATAGATTCGATACGTCCTTTATGTTCGATTGACTTATTATTTGACATCCAAATTGATCAGAATTTTGAAATTGACTACAAAAATAAGCCTATTTGAAAATTAAAGATTGCTTTTTGTCAGTTTTTGAAAAGTTAACACTTATTTATTTTAATTTTAAATAAGGAATTAAATAATATCTTAATTTGTAACTAAAGTTCCTTAATCATTGATTTTAATGGATGTTTCAAACCATTGTAACCTACCAGGCGAGCTTTAACAACACCAACAATTATTGGACTTTCAATCCAAACCGGGATACGATTCTCATCATCAGACACCCAAATTTTAAGATCTTCACCACCTTTAAATACATCGCCTGCAACCAATGAACCAGTAAATAAAATTGTATTAAATTTTCCAACTCCACGAACTCTTTTTACTTCTTTCCCTTTATATCTTATATATACATCGTGGATTTCATTATCAAGCAATATTTTAAAAGGAATAATTTCATCTTTTTTATACTGTGTAAAGTCAATATTTCTTGCTTGATAAATTACCGAAATCACATCATAAGTGCATGGAAAAATTTTGACCGTATCTTGCTTAAATTTTTTTCTTGTTCTATTAAGTTCTGAATAAGCTAACAAACTATCAAAATCAAATTTATACTTATAATCAATTATATAACCATCTTCATTTACATCACGATGAAAATATACTGGCAATAAATTGTCTGGTTTAACCCACGACTGATAAACATCTCTCACCTGGTAAAACCAATCATAAAATGAAAAAGTTATACCAGTGCCTTTAAGATTTAAAACATCCTGACCGAAGATATTATCTTCCGAGACTAGAAAATCAACTTTCCCAACGTCTGTCCATACTAGAAGCCAATTATATGTTATGATATAGTTTAGTTCTTCACCTGCGTTAAAAGCTTTGTTTTTAATCTCACACAAATTATTCTGTGCACTTAAAACAAACGAACTAAACAAAAACAATGAAATAATTAAATATTTATACATACTCTAACCTTAAAATTACACTTTACTAAAAAACAAAAAACTTACTAACTTATTATACTAAAATCAACTTTTTTGTTTGAAATTTTCATTAACTGTTTTGCCAGAATTATATTCTCATTTTTCCCTAGTTGTGGATCATCATCTAAGATATTTTCTGCAATATCTCTTACATACTGAATTAACTGTCCATCTTGACCTAAATTCGCTATTTTTAGATCAAAAGCCAAACCACTTTGTTGAGTTCCTTCAATATCACCCGGGCCTCGTAATTTTAAATCTGCTTCTGCAATTTCAAAACCATCGTTTGATTTTGTCATTATATCAATTCTTTTTCGAGCTTCATTTGAAAGTTTGTAAGATGTCATTAACACACAATATGATTGATCTGCTCCGCGCCCTACCCTACCACGCAACTGATGCAACTGTGACAATCCAAAACGTTCGGCGCTTTCTATTACCATTACCGAAGCATTCGGAACATTCACACCTACTTCGATAACAGTAGTAGCTACCATAATATGTGTTTTACCTTTCACAAATAAATTCATGGCTGCATCTTTCTCTTCTGCTTTCATTTTACCGTGCACAACACTTACTGCATATTTTGGTGGTGGAAATGCTCGGGAAATACTTTCATAGCCATCTTCCAAATCTTTGTAATCCATTTTTTCTGATTCTTTAATCAATGGGTATACAATATAGATTTGTCTTCCCTGTTCAATTTGCTGCTTTAAGAATCCAAACATTCTCAATCGTTTAGAATCATATAAATGTAATGTTTGAATCGGTTTTCTGCCTGGTGGCAATTCATCAATAACAGAAACATCCAGATCACCATAAACTGTCATAGCTAAAGTTCGTGGTATTGGAGTTGCCGTCATTACCAAAATGTGCGGTGGTTGATGATTCTTTTTCCATAATTTAGCTCGTTGCGCAACACCAAATCGATGCTGTTCATCAATCACTACTAATCCTAGGTTTTTAAATTGAACTGTATCTTCAATAAGAGCATGTGTTCCAATTAAAATCTCCAAATCTCCATTCCGAAGCGCTTCATGCAATTCTCTTCTTGCGGCCGTTTTTGTCGATCCTGTTAATAAATTTACCTTAACAGGCATTCCATCTAAAAACTCTTTTATTGTATCGTAATGCTGGTTTGCTAAGATCTCTGTTGGTGCCATTATGCATGCCTGATAACCATTATCTAAGGCTATCAGCATACTCATTAATGCAACCAAGGTTTTTCCACTTCCAACATCCCCTTGAAGCAAACGATTCATTTGTTTACCAGAGCCTATATCTTTACGAATTTCTTTTAAAACCTTTTTTTGAGCTTCTGTTAATTCAAAAGGAAGATTTCTTTCATAAAAATGGTTAAAATAATCACCTACTTTCTTAAAAACAAAACCATTTGATTTTGTAATTCTAAAAGCTCTCTTCTTCATTATATTCAACTGAATATAAAAGAGCTCTTCAAATTTTAATCTATAAATTGCTTTTTTTAATAAATCCGGATTTTGTGGAAAATGTATATTTAATAAAGCTTTTTCGAGAGAAATTAACTTATATTTTGCAATAAGGTATTCAGGTAAAGTCTCAGAAATTTTACCTTTTAACACCAGCAATAAATTATTAACTAACTTTGAAACAGCCTTAGAGTGAAGAAAACTCTTTTTTAGTTTTTCAGTAGTATTATAATGAGCCTGCAAATTGGCCTGAATAATATTTACATTTTTTAGTGCATCATCAACTTCAGGGTGAATAATATTATATTTTCCGCCAAAATACCCTGGTTTCCCAAAAACAATATATTCTTTATTGATTAAAAGACTTTTTTGGATATAACTTAATCCCTTAAACCAAACTAATTCAATTATTCCCGTTCCATCAGAAAAAAATCCAACTAAACGCTTTTTTCTTCCGACACCAATCATTTCAAAACCAACAATCTTTCCTTTTATTTGAATATAGGGCAAGTTTGGATCCAGCTCATTTATTTTATAAAATTTTGACCGGTCAATATATTTATATGGGAAATAATATAATAAGTCCTCGAAAATAAATATCCCCAACTCTTTATTAAGAAGATCAGCACGTTTGGGTCCTACACCCGATAAAAATTTGATTTCTTGTTGGAAATAATTTGTCATTTTAAATATTTACTGACTCTAATAAACGAAAATTAGATTTGATTTTATTAAAGATTATCTTTGCTTACAATATTAAGCTTTTTTTGAATTTTATAAAATATGATTTCTCGTTTAATATATTCCCTAAAATATTTGAGGTATATCTTTTTCGCAAAGCATAAGAAAGGACATGGCATACATTCTCCTTTTCTTTTTAATTTAATCAAGAATGTATTCAACAATAAAAGAATTCCTGAAGAATTAAAAAGAGTTATCGCTTTACATAAAAAACTAAAAAAATCAAAGGATAAGATTGAATTCAATGAAATAGGTGCTGGTTCTAAATACAGAAACGGTCATAAAATAAGCATTGGCAAACTTGTAAAAAGATCATCCGTGTCGGAGAAATATGGAATTCTATTATATCAACTAATTCAATATTTTAATATTAAAGATATCATTGAGATAGGATCGTCTGTAGGGGTTAGCTCATTGTATCTGGGACAGGCAAACAAAAAGTCTCATTTTAAAAGTATTGAGGGAGTTGATGAAAAAATTAATATTGCCATAAAAAATGCCAAAACCTTAAATTTACAAACCGAATTTATTTTAGGTGATTTTAATACGATACTAAATGATGTGGTCAACTCATTCGACAAGTTAGATTTAGTATTTTTTGATGGAAATCACACAAAAGAAAGTACGCTTAACTATTTTAATATTTGCCTTCAAAAAGCTCATAATAATACTATTTTTATTTTCGACGATATACATTGGTCTAGGGAAATGGAAAAAGCATGGAATGAAATAAAAAAGAATAAAAAAGTCAGACTATGCATTGATATATTTAGAATGGGATTAATCTTTTTCAAAAAAGAATTGTCTTATGAGAAATATGTTATAAAATTCTAAGTCGCGAAAAATAATATACATATTAATTAATCGTTTGATTTATGATTTTTCACCAATTCTGAAAATGAATAAAAATAAAATTTTGCTCATTTCGGAATTTATGACTACAATTAACTTTAAAAATGCTTAAATTCGTACTTCATTATATTAGACAAGCAATTTAATATGGATAAAATAATTGAAATCAACAACTTAGTTAAGAATTATTATGTTGGAGCAGAAACTATACGAGCACTGCGTTCAGTATCACTTAATATAAATAAAAACGAATACGTTGCAATAATGGGACCTTCTGGCTCGGGGAAATCTACATTAATGAATATACTGGGATGTTTAGACACACCTTCAGGTGGTGATTACATTTTAAATAATACAAATGTTAGTCATTTAGATGATGACAGATTAGCAGAAATAAGAAATAAGGAAATTGGCTTTGTATTCCAAACTTTCAACTTATTACCAAGATACTCTGCCTTAGAAAATGTTTCGCTGCCATTAATATATGCTGGAATAAACAAAGAGATCAGATTAAAAACAGCAGAAAAAGTTCTGATTAATGTTGGGCTGGAAGATAGAATGACACATAAACCAAATGAATTGTCGGGTGGCCAAAGACAAAGGGTAGCTGTTGCAAGAGCCATGGTTAATTCGCCTTCAATTATATTAGCTGATGAACCCACAGGAAATCTTGATTCAAAGACATCTTTAGACATATTAAATCTTTTTCAGGAAATTCATTCTTTAGGAAATACGATTATTATAGTAACTCATGAAGAAGAAGTTGCTCAGCATGCGCACAGAATTATCCGACTAAAAGATGGAATGATAGAATCTGATACAATAAATGAAAATCCTATTGTTTTTAATTAATTTTTAAATAAATAATAAACAATTATTTATTGGATTCGTTTTCACAGTAAAATATAAATAATGGAAAAAGATTGGAAGATTTATACAAAAACTGGTGATAAGGGTGAAACTTCATTAATAGGTGGAACACGAGTGCCAAAATACCATGAAAGAATCGAAACTTATGGTACATTAGATGAGCTTATTTCTTACATTGGTTTATTACGAGATCAAAAAATCAGTCAGCATATTATTAATACTTTAGTTGAAATACAAGACAGGTTAATGACCTGTGCTTCTATTGTTGCTACTGATTGTGAAAACTGTAAAGTGGCGATACCTGAAATATATGAATCTGATGTTAATAATCTGGAAAAAGAAATTGACCAAATGGAGGAAGAACTTCCGCCGTTAAGCTCATTTATTTTACCTGGAGGACATCAGACTGTTTCTTTTTGTCATATTGCACGAAATATATGCCGACGTTCTGAAAGATTAGCTATTAAAGTAAAAGATCAGTTTAAGAATAGCGAAAAAGTGATTCAATATTTAAACAGATTATCTGATTATTTATTTGTACTTTCACGAAAACTCTCTATTGATCTAAATGCTAAAGAAATAGCTTGGAAACCGAGAGTTTAATGATAAAAAGTTTTGTTTTTCGAATTTATTTTTATATTTGCAAAATTTTAAAGGTGTAATTATAAAATTATAAAGATATATGTATTGGACATTAGAATTAGCATCAAAATTAGAAGATGCGCCCTGGCCAGCAACAAAAGAAGAGCTTATTGACTATGCAATTAGATCGGGCGCTCCTTTAGAAGTAATTGAAAACCTTCAGGAAATTGAAGATGAAGGAGAAATTTATGAAAGCATCGAAGATATATGGCCAGATTATCCAAGTAAAGATGATTTCTTTTTTAACGAAGATGAATATTAAAAAAACGGGACTTTGTTAAGTCCCGTTTTTTATTTCCAGAAAAATATATCTGTTTTCGTTTTTGGTCTCAAATGTTCCAACCATCTAAACCCTTTTAATTCTTTTTGTTCTATTTCTTCAGGTGGGTATAATACTCCGGATGGTTCTTTTAATAGAATTATTCTGTTAACTTCATTATTGTTTATATAAATTATTAAGTCGCTACTTTCAGCATAATTTATTCCCACAACTTCCTGGTTATCTTTAGTGTAATAAATTGTTTGTCCATTACCATATACATCAACTTTATACAATCTATTATTTCGTATAAAACCAAACATATCTTTACCACGAATCTGGTTATAGCTGGAAGTATCTTCTTGTGATACAATAAAAGCAGATGTTAACAATTTAAAAAAGTCAATTTTTTCATTTTTTGTGTATACTTCAACTTTTTCAGATGTAATCTGGTTACCTTCTGACCATAGTATTGGCTCAACAAACATATGTATCGTTGAATCTTTGAAACTATAAACCAATGAATCGCAACGGGCCTGGAAATCTTTTCTAAAGATCTGGACTTTATGATATGCTTTTAAAATTCGGTAAGTTCCTGATATATCATAGTTTGATGTAATTGTATCTGCATGCAGATACAAAGAATCTTGTTCAGCAGAAACCTGAATCAACATGGAACTATCTGTTATTCTAAAACTTTCAGGTTCTTTAACATAGTAGGCATAATTGCCTTTTAAAATAACATTTTCAGATGTATCTATCATCTCAATGTTTTCAACTGCAATACCTATACCATTTAGATCATCATAATAAAGGCTATCCCCTTTAAGGATTTTTTCTTTATTTTGATAAATAGCATTTTTATTAAACTGGAATTTCTTTTCTCCAGTATTATACCAGCCATTTTCTGCATATAAATGATTTTCTTCATTAAAAATATTGGTAGGGCCTAAGAAGTACGCAATTTTTGATTCCGTATTATATTTTAATGTATCCGTATAAATTACATAATCGGGGCTTGTAACAACCACACTATCTTTGTAAAAAAACATATCATCATTGGCATAATAATAGCCTACCTTACTTTCTAAGTTATTTGCCCCACTAACAATTTTACCACCATCATAATAATAAGCAATATTTGTTACTGTGTTAAAATCCAAAGAATCAGTATACAACACAGTTTCTTTATCGAGCAGTCGCACATTGTTTCTTACCTTTCCTACATCTGTATTTCCATCATAAAATAAAAAATCACCATACATATGTAAGGAATCTCCACGAATTACATGTACCTTGCTATACGCATGGAATCTATTTTGTTTACTAAAAAGATAAGCACTATCGCAATACATGGTTGCATTATTGTGCTCAAAAATTACATCGCCAATTAATCTTCGTACTCCTTCACCAATCTTTTTATTAAACTCAAGCGAATTAGCGTTAATAATCTTAATTTGTTCTTTTTGTGCAAAAACATTAATGTTTCCCAAAAAGAAATAAAAAATGAATACACCAATTATTAGAAATCTCTTTTGCATCTATTTTATATGAGATTTTATTTAATCCACCCGTTCTTGATGAACTCACATTTTTTAAATGAATCGTCTATATGAATATATGTTTTCTGCTTACGTTCTTCCAGCCACTCTTCAATAATCTTGTTCTGCTTAGTCATTTTAGTCATTTGCTCGATAAGCTCATAATCATTTTCCAGATTTGCTTTATGTGATTCTACAAGTTTATTAATCTTTACAATTTTAAAAACGATTTTTCCGTTTTCATCAATAGATTCAAACGGCTCAGAAATCTCACCAATTTTTAAATCTTTAATTACATTGTATTCATTTGGCTGAAATTCATCCAATTTAAAAAATGTAGATGCACTGGCAGGGTTTACCATTAATCCATCGTTTAACTTAGACATTTCATCTTCAGAATAATGCAAGGCAGCTTTTTCAAAGCTTATACTATCTTGTTGAATTAAATCAGTTATGCTATCTAACTTTACTTTTGTTGCAACTTTTTGCTCTATGTTGACTTCAGGAATAACTAAAATATGACGCACATTGACTTGATTTCCTTCTTTAGCTATCAGCTGAATTAAGTGAAAGCCATATGCAGATTCAACGATCCTGGAAATTCCACCAACATCAGTTAACCTAAACGCTGCTTTTGCAAATTCGGGGTCTAACTCATCTTTTGTTCTGAACCCCAACTCACCACCTCGTCTTGCTGATCCGGGATCTTGAGAATATAATACGGCAAGTGTTGAGAAACGCTCTCCATCAATAATTCTTTTACGAAACTCCAATAACTTTTCTCTGGCATCATTTCTGGCCTTCTCATTCTTGGGCGGATACCTTTGAATTTGGCTTATCTCGTACTGATCATTTACTAATGGAATACTATCTTTTGGAAGATTTTTATAAAATTTTTGCACTTCTTTAGGAGAAACAGATATTCCGGAAACCAGACTTCCTTGCATCATCTGAGTCCTCAACTGTTCTTCTATCAAAGGTCTAAAGTCTTCTTTAATTTCTATTAATGATTTATGATAATATTCTTCCAGTTTTTTCTCAGATCCTAATTGTCTGATAAAATATGTAAGTCTTCTGTCGAGTTCCGACTCTACCCTATTAAACCCAACCTCTATACTATCCTGATCGGCTTGTATTAATAATAATTTTTGAAACAAAAGTTCTTCCAACATTTTACATTTAATATCTTTACCACCATAATAACCTTGAGTCATTGCTTGTAATGCCTGATTTTCAATGTCAGATTGTAAAATAATTTTATCTCCAACAGTAGCCACAATTCTGTCTACCATTAACTCGTCCTGAGCTTTTATCAACTGAGCAGATAAAACCAGTATAACAATTAAAGAAAGTCTTTTTAATAAAAATCTCATTTTATTTTATTTTATTTTAATAGATTATAAATTCATTATGATTTAACGCATCATTATAAACGTTATTTTCCAACACTTCAAGAAAAGTAAATTTTCTTTTATTTAAAATGATGCTTTTTATTTTAATATGTGCATACTCTAGGGGTTGCACTGTGCTTTTTAAACTATATTCATTTATTTTAACGAAATAATGAAACAAATCATCTTCGGTTTCAATATATCTTTGGTATCTTAAAAGTCTTTCCTGATCATCTACCTTTAATGGTAATTCTAATAATAAATTATTGAACGGAATCCATTCATTATTAAAATCATCAAATGTGGTTGCATATTGATAACAATATTCTTCTAGTTTATTTTTATTTTCTGCTGAATTTGATTTATACCACCACTTCACTTTTTCTATTTCAGGAGCCTCTTTTGATATTTTAAGATATAATACTTTTACAATATTATGATTTAATACGAAATTTGCAGAATACTCATTATAGTAACTTTCAATTTCTTCATCTGTAATAACAGTATCAAGTTTTTGTTTTATTAATTCTTGTTGATACTTAAATATTAACAATGATGATCTATAATCTTCTATTTCCTTTTCAATATCTTTACTTTCATCAGATAAATTTAATTCTGCTTTTTTTACTAATAGTTGCTTTTTAATCCATTCGTTCACAAAATTTCTTGCTATTACAACACTATCATCTTTTGAAAGATTACTGGCAAATAAACCTTCTAGATCAGATTTATACAAATATTTATCATGAACCTTTGCTAAAGGTTCTTCGTTATTTGTTTTTATTGAAGGTTTACAAGCTACAATAAAAATTAAGCTAACTATTATCAAATACCTCATTAACAATTATTTTATAGTTGATAGAACTTGTTGATTTACATTTATATTGTACTTCTCTCTAAGTTTTTTTATCCATTCTTTTTCAAGGAAATCCTGATAGTCAGAAATTACAGCTCCTTTTGCTTCAATAAACAATTTTGGCTTAGGTTCTTTTACTTTACCTTTAATAATAATCAATGGATAAGATTCTTCAGAATCAACACCCCATACTTTTTTATCTATAATCAAGTTATCCCCTTTTTTAAAGATTCCTGTTTCTATTTCTAAATCATCGTTAAACTGATTTAATAAATCCTGATTCTTTATTTTTTTCCCAAAGCTTTTTTTATTTACAATTTTATTTACACTCTTATAAACACTAGTATTTGCGCATTTATAAATTGAACCTTCCCATCTTTCATCCCACAAATAATTGTTTAAATTCTCTTTATAGTACTTCTTTAAACCCAAAGAATCATTTACTGCTTTAGACCAAACAACATCATCAGTTATTTCAAACAATAACATACCATCGTGGTATTCTTTTAGTAGATATTTATATTCTGGATACTTCTTCTCTAAAACAGATTCTTCTGCGGCTAATATTTTTTCTTCGACAAATTCTTTATATAATAAATTATATTGATATGCATTAAAGTTCTGGTAATTTCTAACCTTCTTAGAATAATTTAAAAAATCTTCCGGAGTAAACACTTTATCCAAAAATGCAATTAAAGTGTCATCTATACGGTGATTCGATTTTAAATATTCTTGTCTTATATTATATACATTTTCTGTTGAATCGTACGTAACAGGAACATTACATTGCTTTTCATAAAACTTATATTCTTTTTTGAGTTTATTGATTAATGCTTTTCTGGCTATGTCTGACCTTTTATCATTTCCGACCTTTCTTTTAATTTCCGCTTTTGCTTCATCAAAACTCGGAATATCCTTTTTATCAATTAGTTTAATTATATGCCAACCAAAGCCTGTTTTAACAGGTTTAGATATATCTCCTTTATATTCAAGACTAAAAGATGCATCTTCAAATTCTTTAACCATTCTGCCTGTTCCAAACCAAGGCAATTCTCCACCATTTCTTGCCGATCCTCTATCTTCAGAGTATGTTTTTGCTAAGTCGGTAAAATCTTCTCCCTCTTTTATTCTGTGATAGATATTATTTACTAATTCCTTTTTTTGAAGTTCTATTTCTTCTGTTGATCCTCTGGGCACAGTTAACATTATGTGAGCAACTTTAACTTCTCCTCTGGCTTTTCGTTTATCCGTAACTTTAATAATATGGTAACCAAACCTTGTTCTTACCGGAAGTGATATTTCACCTATATTCAAATTAAAAACGGCTGATTCAAAAGGGTATATCATCTGAAAGGCAGTAAAATATCCCAAATCTCCACCATTATTTTTAACAGAAGGATCATCAGAACTTCCTTTTGCAACCACTTCAAATTGCTCTCCAAATAAAATTCTTTTACGAATCTTAATGGCTTTGTTATAAGCTACTAATGTGTCTTTAGGCTCTGCTCCGGCATCTAATTCAATTAAAATATGACTTGCACGAACTTCATACTGCATTCTTTCATATGCTTCTTGGATAACCATTTCATTTGCCTGATTATCTAATAAGTATGGTCTGGCAAGTTGTTTTTTATATCCATCAAATTCCTTGATAAAAGAAGATAATGTATCGTATCCTAACTCTTGGGCTTCAAAAACCTTTAATTTAAAATTAATAAAGAGCTCTAAATAGTCTTCAATGGATGTAACTTCACCTGTGGTAAGATTTGTTTTATTTTTTTCATAAATACGTTCAAATTCTTCTTTAGATATATCTTTATCATTAATTGTAAGTAATGTTTCTTCGGACTGTGCAAAAGTATTGCTGCATATCATTAATACTACAGAAACTAGAATGCCTATTTTTTTCATAAACAAAGGTTTTAGGTCAAGATTTAGAGTTTTAATTATTGTCTACTATAATTTGGAGCTTCACGAGTAATAGCAACATCATGTGGGTGGCTTTCAGCTACTCCAGATGCTGTAATACGCACAAATTTAGCTTCCATTAATTTGTCAATTGTTGCTGCACCACAATATCCCATTCCTGCTCTTAATCCACCAACTAATTGATATATAACTTCGGATAAATTTCCCTTAAATGGCACTCTGGCAGCAATACCCTCTGGAACTAACTTTTTAATATCGTCTTCAACATCTTGAAAATAACGATCTTTTGATCCAGACTGCATAGCTTCAAGTGAACCCATCCCCCTGTACGATTTAAACTTACGTCCATTGTAAATAATTGTCTCGCCCGGAGATTCTTCTGTACCGGCAAACAACCCTCCCGCCATCACAGTATTTGCTCCAGCTGCAATTGCTTTTACAATATCTCCCGAGTAACGCAATCCACCATCACCAATTACAGGCACTCCGGAACCTTCAATTGCTTTTGCTACTTCATAAATAGCACTTAACTGCGGCAATCCAACACCTGCAATAACACGAGTAGTACAAATAGATCCTGGACCAATACCCACTTTTACTGCATCTGCTCCAGCTTCAACTAATGCCTTTGCAGCAGCTCCTGTTCCAATATTTCCCACAATTACATCTATTTGATTATATCTTTCTTTTACAGATTTTAACATTTTTATTACACCTGCTGAATGACCATGTGCTGTATCAATAACAATTGCGTCAACACCGGCATCAACAAGAGCATCAATTCTCTCTATAGTATCATGTGTAACACCAACACCAGCAGCCACCCTTAATCTACCTTTTGTATCTTTACATGCATGTGGATTATCCTGTACTTTGGTAATATCCTTATAAGTTAGTAAGCCTATTAACTTTTTATTATCATCAACTACAGGTAATTTCTCAATTTTATGCATTTTCAAAATTTCTGTAGCTTTTTCCAGATCAGTTGACTGATGTGTTGTTATGATATTTTCTTTTGTCATCACTTCTTCAATCATCTTGTCCATCTGATTTACAAATCTCAAATCTCTGTTAGTAACGATCCCAATCAAAGTTCTTGTTTCATCAACAACAGGAATGCCGCCAATTTTATATTCTTTCATAAGATTAAGAGCATCTGCAACCGTATTTTCCTTTTTAATTGTAATTGGATCGTAAATCATTCCATTTTCAGCACGTTTAACTGTTTTAACCTGCTTAGCCTGTTCTTCAATGTTCATATTTTTATGAATAACACCAATACCTCCTTCTCGTGCTATAGCTATTGCAAGCTCAGCTTCAGTAACTGTATCCATAGCTGCAGAAACAATTGGAATATTTAAACGTATGTTTTTAGAGAACTGTGTAGAGATATCTACATTGCGTGGTAAAACTTCTGAATATTCAGGGATTAACAACACGTCGTCAAACGTAAGTCCTTCAAGAGCTACTTTATCCTGTAAAAATGACATTTTTATTAAGTTTTTATGTATTTTTAAAATTGTGCCAAATTACAAAAAATTAGCAATATTTCAGGCTAAAATCTGAGATAATCTATACTTTTGGTTTTTTTTAACACTTTTTTATAAAAGTAATTTATTATGTGTTTTCCAATAAAATGAATCGATACGAACAAATATTAGTTAAATATTGGGGTTATTCAAAGTTTAGGCCTTTACAGGAAGATATTATTCGTTCAGTTATGGAAGGGAATGATACTCTTGCTTTAATGCCAACCGGAGGAGGTAAGTCTATTACATTTCAGGTTCCTGCGATGACTAAAGAAGGTATTTGTATCGTAATTACCCCACTCATTGCTTTAATGAAAGATCAAGTTGAGAATCTTCATAAACGAAATATTAAAGCAATAGCCATTTATTCTGGAATGACAAAAAATGAGATTGATATTGCTTTAGATAATTGTATTTATGGCAATGTTAAGTTTCTTTATATATCTCCTGAAAGGATTTCAACTGAAATATTTAAAGTAAGGGTTAAGTATATGGATGTTAACTTAATAGCAATTGATGAAGCGCATTGCATTTCTGAGTGGGGATATGATTTTAGACCTTCTTATCTTAAGATTGCTGATTTAAGAGAGCTTATTCCTGATGTTCCCTTTCTTGCCTTAACAGCAACAGCAATACCTAAAGTAGTTGATGATATACAAGACAAACTCCACTTCAAGAAAAAAAATGTTTTTCGAAAAAGTTTTGAACGTAAAAACATCGTTTATTTAGTTAGAGAAGTTGAAGATAAATTAAAGTACTTAATTGAAACCGTTAATAAGGTTAAAGGCAGTGGAATAATATATGTGCGCAATAGAAAAAAGACAAGAGAAACCGCGTTGTACCTGGTGCAAAATAAAATATCAGCCGACTATTATCATGCTGGGTTAAACCATGAAGACAGGACTAAAAAACAAACTAACTGGAAAACAGGAAAGACAAGGATAATGGTTTCCACCAATGCATTTGGTATGGGCATTGATAAGTCTGATGTTCGTTTTGTAATTCATTTAGATTTACCAGATAATATTGAAGCTTATTTTCAGGAGGCTGGCCGTGGCGGCAGAGATGAAAAACTGGCAAGTGCTGTTTTACTTTATAACAATTCCGACAAGGTAAAAGCTGAACAACGAAAAACAGTTAATTTTCCTGAGATAAAAGAAATAAAAGCTGTTTACCAAGCACTTGGTAATTATTTTCAAATACCTTATGGTGGTGGTAAGGGTATTTCTTATGATTTTATAATCTCTGATTTTGCAAAAAACTATAATTTTAATGTTTTAAGTATCTATAGTAGTTTAAAGTTTCTTCAGAGAGAAGGATATTTGGAATTAACAGATGAATTATTTAGTAGTTCAAAAATTCATTTTCTTATTGAACGTGATGATCTATACAAATTTCAAATTGCCAATGCCAAGTTCGATGGTTTTATTAAACTTTTACTTCGATCATACACTGGTGTGTTCTCTGATTATGTAAATATTGATGAAATCTCCTTAGCAAAAAAAGCAGACGTTGATGTTAAAATTGTTTATAATTATTTAAACAGTCTTAAATCGCACGGAATTCTTAATTATATTCCACAGAAAAAGAATCCATTTATTATTTTTACTGAAGAACGATTAGATGATAAAACACTTCATATATCAAAAGACAATTATAATTTTAGAAAAAACAGATATATAGATAGACTAGAAGCGATGTTACAATATGCTTCTTCAAGCAATAAATGCAGAAGTCAGATTTTATTAAGTTACTTTGGAGAAAAAAATCCTGACAGGTGCGGACAGTGTGATGTTTGTACACGAAGAAATGAACTTGATCTCAGTAAATATGAATTTGATATTATTTTAGATGAGATTAAAGAAAAGCTTCAATTTAATCTAATTGCATTGGATGAATTAATGGCTAGTCTTGATACTGATGAAGAAAAAAATATCAAGGTAATACAATGGCTACTTGATAATTACAAAATTTTAAAAGATAAAGACGATAAGTTAACCTGGAACATGGAAAGTTAATTTATTCTACCTGAAATATCATTATTCCGTATTCTTTCCCATCTGTATAACTGGCAAATAATTCTGTTCCATGCATTTTAAGGCTTTTAAAGCTTCTATCTTTATCGATATATTCATGCACCTTAACAGGTTTATCCGCTTCTTTAATATCAAAAACTTCAATCGATTTATCGGTTGCAACATATAAATAATTTCTATCCGAAATTACATCTTTTGCTCTTCCTTCTGTTTTAACATCTTCAATTTTTAATGGATATGCTGGCAAACCCATATTTAACACTGTTAAACCTTTAAAGTCATTAGCCAGGTATCCATTTGAGTTTCTAATTATTAGTTTATTTGCTTCACTTTCTGATAAATAATCTTTTGGGAAATCAGCTTGTTTAAATTTAGTAAAAGGTTCCTGAAATTTAAATATTTTCAATCCTCTGCTCCCTCCACTAATTACAACATATGGTGGTATAATTTGGATATTTTGTACAGAAAAGTCTTTAACATTGTTTCTGGAAACCATTCTTATATTGTCAAGATCAGATATATCAACAATCTCTAAGCCCATTCCTAGGTATCCTAGAAAGGCAAAATTCTCAAATATCTCAACACAATAAACATCCTGGTATCGATAATAAGTACCAAGAACATAAGGCATCGTTGGATCGTCAATGTTTAGAACCTTTAAGCCTAATGGCCCATATGACAAATAAATCTTGTTGTCTTTAATTTTAACACTATTTGCAAACCCATAAACTTTTTTTCTGGATCGTTTTTCATATTCGGTATAAACATGAACTTCCTTAATATTTTCAACATCTGAGATATCCAATACATGCAATCCACTCTCACCTAATGGAAAAAATAAATAATGATCTTTAATATCAAAATTTGACAATTCAATAGATCTACCTGAAGCATTATATTCTGCTAAAGGATATATATACTGGGCATTTACTATATTAATAGAAATAAAAAAAACGGATAATAAAAGTGTTAATCTTTGCATAGTTGTTAATTTTATAGTGCAAAATTAAAAAAATCATTTATTTTCAAATATTTAATCCACATAAACTACTAAACCTTTTAAGTATTCGCTTTCAGGATGATAAATATTTACTGGGTGATCAACAGGTTGACTTAATTGATGTAATATTCTAACATTTCTTCCTGTATTCGCTGCAGCAGTAAATATTGTCTTTCTAAAATTTTCTTTACTTACAACCTGAGAACATGAGAATGTAAACAATACACCACCTGGTTTTATTTTTTCAATTGCTTTAGCATTTAGTCTCTTATACCCTTGCAAAGCATTATGCAATACATTTTGGTGTTTTGCAAAAGCTGGAGGGTCTAAAATTATTAAATCATATTTATTGTCAATATCATTTAAAAATTCAAATGCATCAACTGCAAAAGCTTTATGCCGACTTGTATCATCAAAGTTTAACTCTATATTTTCATTTGTAAGATCAATCGCCTTTTTTGAGCTATCCACAGAATGAACTTCTTTTGCCCCTCCTTGCATGGCATAAACAGAAAAACCTCCTGTATAACCAAAAACATTTAATACTGTTCTGTCTTTTGAGTATTCGGCAAGCAGCTTTCTATTTTCTCTTTGGTCAATAAAAAATCCTGTCTTTTGTCCATCTTCCCAATTAACTTTAAACTTATTTCCGTATTCAAGAACTATCTTTTCTGATGACTCTCCGAATAGATATTCATTTTTAGCATTAATTTCAGATTTAAAAGGTATTGTACTTTCGCTCTTATCATAAACTGCCTTTAAATTTTCACCATAAATTTCTTTTAACGCTTCAATGAAGTGTTCTCGATTTAAATACATTCCTATTGAATGCATTTGCATAACAGCAGTTCCATTATAATAATCTATTATTAATCCCGGCAGTCCATCACCTTCGGCATGAACCAATCTATAAACATTATTATTTTCATTCTCTGCTAATCCAAAAGTTTTTCTTAGCTGATAAGCATTTTTTATTTTCTCTTTCCAGAAATCAGTATCTATAGCACGTTCTTCAAAAGAAATAATTCTGATAGCAATAGACCCTATTTGATAGTGACCAATTGCTAAAAATTCATCTTTATTATCAGTTACTAAAACTAAATCACCTTCATTAACATTACCAATAATCTTTTTTATGGCTCCCGAAAATATCCATGGATGATATCTTCTAACTGACTGATCTTTACCTGATTTTAATATTATTTTTGGATAATTCATTTCTACAATTATTTAAATCGATTTAATGTTTTATAAATTTTAAGACATGCCCATGCATCAGTTGCTGCATATACTTTTTGAGCTTCTGCGAGTTCTTCTCTTTCCCAATTAGTTACTTGTTGTGATTTAGATATTCTTTTATTTAATACGATAGCAGTTATTTTTTTTAAACTTTTTGCTACAATACCATAATCTTCAACGTAATCTTGCAAATCAATAAAGCTATTTGCTTCGAAATGTGAAATTTCTTGTAATATTTTTATATCATCTTTAATTGCCAGGCCAATCTTGAATACATCCTTATCTGATAATATTTTCTTTATTTCATCAGGTAATCCTATTTTATTTATACGGATTAAGAATGCTTCATTGCATGTTGTAATTTGTAACAAAGAAACAGGATTTACCTTACCTTTTTTAAAAGAAGGTTTTGTTTCAGTATCAAAACCCAATAGTTTTTGATTCTCTAATAGTGGTAAATAATAATCTAATTTTTCAAATGTATCAATTACAAAAATACCTCCTTCAAATTGATAAATCGGTAATTCATTAATTTCTTCGTTGGATAAATTTTCAATAAACATAATTTAATCTTCTTCTCTAAAATCTTCTTGCCTTCTTGAAATAAACCAATTATCAGTATTTATTTCATTATTTTCATCTTGTTCTAAATCTTCGTTTTCCAAATCATCTCCAGAAAAACTCACAGTGTGAATTGCCTTAAGTGCACTTAAAAGCTTCTGCCCCCAAAATTCTTCGAAATTCATTTGACATTCCCATAAAGCATCGTTCATTATCTCTTCTGTTCCAATATTATATAAACCAATAAAGTTCTTTAAATCCTGGTAGATATCTGCAAGATTATCTGAGATTGATGCTGAGCTTTGCTCTATTTGCTCGTGGGTTAATGGATCGTAAACATCCCTGTATTCATCATGAAAACCTAACTTCCTTTTAACAGATTGATGTATAAAATCCCAATCTTCTTCTGTTACAAACTTTTCATTTTCATCGTCAAAGTTTGGTTCTAATTTAGGCAATAATGATCCTTTTAAATATAATAATGGTAAAATCTTCCTTGTTTTATTTATAAAGTCCTTTTTATTAAATCTCAAAGTATTTTCAACAAACAAGCAATACTCGCTAACTACAGTAACAAAATCTGTTACATTTTGAGAATAAATTACTCCTTCTCCCTTTTCTTGTTCCATATCGATACATCTATAAAATTCCTGACAAAGGTATAAAAGATATTAATATTTAAATAAGCATTGTTTTTAATATATAATAAAAATAATCCATATAATGTTGAAACTTCGTTTAACCTGGATGAATTCAAAGCTTTTAATTACGAAGCTAAAATTCCATTTAAAACCTTAAACTTACGTTGTTCAGATTTAAAGTCAAAGATACTAAGCATTGGCTTAGAAACAGGCTCTTTAAATAACCAAACAATATGCAAATGGTTGATCATCCGGGTGGAATGAAAGGTGGCACTATGGGTGGCCGGTCAGGAGGAAGACCTTCTGGTGGCAGACCAAGTGGCGGACCTGGTAGAATGCCTAATCAATCTGACATGCAGGATTTATCGAGTCCAACAAAATTCTGGATTAAAAATATTAAACTAGCTGATAAATAGACCTTCTAGTTAGAATGGTTTTACCTTGTAAATACCCATTCTTTTTTCGTTGAGAGATCTGGGTTAAACAGATATCCTTCAGAATCAAAAGCTTTTATATCTTCTGGATTTTCTATTCTGTTTTTTATGATAAATCTACTCATTAATCCCCTTGCCGTTTTAGCATAAATGGTTACAACTTTAAACTCATTGCCTTTTGTTTCTTTAAAAACAGGAGTAATAATTTCTCCCTTAGTATCTTTAGGTTTAATTGTCTTATAATATTCGTTTGAAGCTAAATTGATTAGCACTTTATATTTGTGTCCCATCAACTCATTATTGATTGCTTTAGTTATACTATCCCCCCAGAATTCATATAAATTTTTTCCTTCAGGATTTTTTAACGAAATTCCCATTTCCAATCTATATGCCTGCATCAAATCCAGTGGTTTTAATATTCCATAAAAACCAGATAAGATCCTTAAATGATTTTGAGCAAATAATAAATCATCTTCCGATAATGATTTAGCATCTAATCCAATGTATACCTGACCTTTAAATGTTAATAAAGCCTGTTTTGCATTCTCTAAATTAAAAGGAGTTTTCCAGGCAAGAAATCTTTCAAAATTAAGAACTGCCAATTCATGATTTACCTTCATCAAGGACTCTATATCCCCTGGATTTAACTTACGCAGTTCGTTTAATAAGATTCTTGATTTATCAATAAATATTGGTTGTGTATACGTTTTAATTTTTGTATCTGACTTATAATCAAGAGTTTTTGCCGGTGATATTATTGTTATCATTTTATTTTAATATTTCGTTTAATCTTTTAACACATTAAAAATAAAAAAGTTTATGTGAACTTTATACCAAATTAAAAAAAGCGGTGATGACCACCGCTTATTAAATAATCTACTGCAAAGAAATACAGCATCGTTATCTAGGTTAGGGTATTGAAAACAAAACAATTTTCAATTGATGCTTGCTATGTTTTATTATGATGATCGATTTAAAAAAAAGGTTGCGTTGGGATAAAATTATTTTTTTATCTGTTTATTATCTTCAATATATTTTAGCCTAAAATACATCACAACGGAAATAATTGCATACAATGGATAAGTTAGAGCTACAACTATAGAATTAAGAACAACAGTCCATAAACCCAGTTCATATTTTTGAATATTAAATGCTTCTATAATACTTCCTGTATTCTGATAATTATCAAAAAAAGCGATAACAACAGGAATAGATACCAAAACACTCATAAAAAATGAAATAACTATCATGATTAATGAAAAAATTACAAATACACCTAATGATGGCCAAAAGTCTTTATGAGTTAATGTGAAAGATCGACCTAATGTTTCTATGGCATTTTGATCTTCTGCCACTAATATTGCCCCACCTGGCATTAAAACCGTGCCCAAATAAAATAAAGCAACAAAAAATCCGATAAATAATGCAAAAATTCCCAGAACAGCACCAATTATAGTAATCAACACAGATAGAATTAAAAAGAAAATCATATGAATCATATTTTTATTTATTGATTCAATTATTAGATCTCCTAAGTTTAAATCTTTCTTAATATCCTTATGCATTAAATAGTTAACCAAAACACTAATTAAGAAACCATAAACAACTACATAAGCAATGGAAGCAACAAGAATTACTTTCCTTGATTCTGATATATAACTAAATATCTCATCCGGTTCGGTCATTTTTGCAATATCATTAAACCCCAGATAATAAAATATCAGCTGCAAACTAAATATACTTAAAAAGCTAATAGAAAAAAGAAACCAAAAATTCTTAAAATATATGTTGAATATTTTTGAAAAAACATTTTCAATTTCCATTGCTTTGTATAAACTGTGTTTTTTTATGTCTATCATTACATTCTAGTTTTATTAAACGGTAAAAATATCATTAATATCACTTAAATAAAAATTGAATTTATACATTAATTCTTTACAGATAATTTCTTTTTTATTAACTTAACATCCGATAATAAAAAATTAAATTATGGACAAAAGCTCTAGAAGAAAATCAATATTTAGATTATTGTTTGTAAAAGTTACAATTATTGTCCTTTTATTAAACTTAATATTAGCAATAATTACAATTAAAGATGCTGTTAATATTCAACAAGAAAATGAAAAGGAACTCAGGGATAAAATCAGAAGTGAGATAATTGGGATTAGTGAATTTCAGGTTTCAGCATTAAAAACTTTTGAAAAATCATTTTATGATATTCAAAAAGAAGCACTTGATAAAATTACCAAAGAAAACAGCGAAAATCTAAAATCAGCAAATTTAAATGCAAAGCTAAAATCTCTGGGTTTAGACTCAATATTTCATGATTTATACATTATAGAAGACAATAGAGTAGTAAATACAACATATACAACAGATTGGGGTTTGGATTTTTCAGCATTCGGAGAAGAAAAAACTAATCATCTAAATCGAATTTTAAAATCAAAGGCCTACTTTGCAGAGCGATTTCAATTTGAATCTTCCACAAAACGTTTAAAGTCATATTCATACCAGGCTACAAAAGACGGTGAAATTTTGATAGAAATAGGTAGTTATTCCGAAGTTGCTGATAAAATAATGGAGATGTTTATTAATAGACTCAAACAAATCACGGCAGAAAATGAAAATATTGTATCGGTTAATTATTGGTTTGGAAACATTGATTATCAATTCCCATTAATTGATGAACCATTAAATAGATATATTCCTGATAGCCTGTTGGTTAATGCTTTTAGGGAAAAGGAAGATCAGAATGGCATTTTCAACATAAGGGAACAAAATCTAGATGCTGAATTTATGTATGTTGAACAAGATCCAACTACTCGTTTGCCAGATTTTGCGCTCTCAATTATTACTGATATAACAAATAAAAATGCTCCTGTTCTAAAAATTGTAAAAAGACAAGCGCTATTTGCATTCAGTTTTTTAATACTTATAATAGGTGCTATATTTATTACTATTTCGTCGTTAAAAAAACACGATAAATAAAAATCTTTCAAAACGTTTTATCCTTAATCTTGTCTAAAGTAATTAGACAAGATTAATTTTATATAAAAAACTATGGAATTAGGGTTCAGGAAAGATTTACAATACTACAAGTTTTGTTTATATGGTTTTTTAAAGAATCTTAGATTTTTTGAACCTTTTCTCTTTCTTTTCTTTATTGAAAAAGGGATTTCTTTTTTACAAATAGGAATATTAATTACTATTCGTGAAATTCTTGCTAATATTTTTGAAATACCATCAGGCATTATAGCAGATACATTAGGTAGAAAAAAGACTTTAATAATGTCATTCCTTTTTTACATCATTTCCTTTATTATCTTTTTTACATCAAATAATTATTATTCTTTAATAATAGCTATATCCTTATATGCTTTTGGTGATGCTTTTAGAACAGGTACACACAAAGCCATGATTTTTGAATATTTAAAACGACACAGTTGGGATGACAAAAGGGCACATTACTATGGACATACAAGATCGTGGTCGCAAATGGGTTCTGCATTATCATCTTTAATAGCTGCTGCAATTGTGTTTTTCTCCAGAAATTACAAAGCAGTATTTTTATTTTCTACAATCCCTTACGTTTTGGATTTACTGCTATTGATATCGTATCCAAATTTTTTAGATGGATATCACAAAAAAATAGGTGTAACTGAATTCAAAAATCAATTTCTTACAGTTGTAAAAGGATTTTTATACAGTTTTAAAAATAAAGACATTCTGAAATCAATAGGTAATCTTTCTGTGCACAGTGGTTTATATAAATCAATTAAAGATTATTTACAACCTATTATTCAAACCTTTGCTCTTTCAATTCCTGTTTTAATTGCATATTCAGAAAAACAAAAGTCTGCTGTTTTAATTGGTTTACTGTATTTTATTTTATATGTTTTTACATCTATTGCTTCTAAAAATGCCGGAAGATTAAAAGACATATCAAAAAATTCTGAAAAAGCATTAAATAATACAATGTATATTGGTTTTATTTTAACCTTTATTAGCGGGGTTTTTTATCATTACAATTTTTACATATTTTCAATAATTTTCTACATAATAATAAGCCTAATTGAGAATATTAGAAATCCAATTGGTGTAGCACATGTAAGTGTTTTATACAAAGATGAGATTTTAGCTACCGCATTAAGTGTAAATTCTCAGGCAAAAAGCTTATTTGCTGCAGTTTTTGCTCCTATAATTGGATTAGTAGCTGATTTATATGAAATTGGTATTGCTTTATCCTTAATGGCAATTATTATAATTTTTCTATCACCCCTATTTTTTCTGAAAAATAAAAGTTGTACTAATAATTAATAAACTTTTACTTCTTTGAAATGTTTATATTTACAAAAGACAAATTTTCTCTAATGTTTAAAACAAGATATAAATATATCATCTTAACCCTATTAATTGTTTTTAGTTTAAATTCTGTTTATGCAAATAAACCCGAAAACGAGCTAAAACAAAATGTTTTTGATATTACTGATGGTCCGTATATCTTTTTTAATAATGATTACCTTACTGTAAAGTGGATTAAAAACAATAAATTAAAACAGAAAGAATTAAAAAATACCCGCCTTCGTTATCTAAATAGAAAATTTGATATTCATTTACACCCATCCGAATTTGATTCAATTGCTAATTTTAATCAGGAATATAGTACATCTGAAAAAATAATTGTGATTAGTGATATACATGGTCAATATGACATTACATTGCAATTACTTAAAAATCACCGCGTTATAGACTCAAAAAATAATTGGGCATTTGGTAAAGGACATCTCATCATTTTAGGTGATATTTTTGATCGGGGCGATAAAGTAACTGAAGTATTGTGGTTAGTATATAATCTGGAGAAACAAGCCGGTGATGTTGGTGGAAAAGTACATTATTTAATAGGAAATCATGAGTTAATGGTTCTTCAAAATGATTTAAGATACGTTAATGAAAAATACATACTGAGTAGTGCATTACTAGGCACGAATTACACTGATCTTTTTATGTCAAATAGCGTTTTAGGGAAATGGCTTCATCAAAGGCCTGTAATTATGAAAATTAATAATATTTTAATAACGCATGCCGGAATTTCTCCAGAAATAACCGAAAAAAATTTTAGTATATCGGAGATTAATGAAACATTTACTGAAACAATTTTTTATAAATCTAAAGAAGAAATTTATTCCGATTCTACCTTAAAACTGCTTAGTTCGTCTAAAGGACCTGTTTGGTACCGTGGATATTTTTCAAAAGAATTTAAACAAGATAAGATAAATACAATATTAAAATATTATAACGCAAACAGAATTATTATTGGCCACACTTCTCTTCCAAACATATCACAATTTTATAACGGGAAAATATTAGGCGTTGATTCCAGCATAAAATTGGGTAATTATGGAGAAGTTCTCATTATTGAAAATGATAACTTTTATAGAGGAACGCTTAATGGTGGTAAAATTAAAATACCAATAAACTAAATATCACTAAATATTAATCGCTCGGAATATTAAAATTTTTAATCCCCTCTACCTTTTCTAAATACACATTTAATTTCACCTGATCTCTTATAAAATCTACTGGTCCTATTTCAACTCTGTAAACCTTTAAGCCAAATCTTTTTGATAAATCTTCTTTTAATTCATCGTATTTTTCTGGTTTAATTAAATCAGTTCGATCGTAAACAATAGCTTTTTTTACGTAATTTAACCTTGAAAAGTAAGCTTCAATAAAATAAGCAATTGAAACTGTTAAAACATCAGTAACAATAAGCTCAGCCATGCTAATATTAACATTAGCTAATGAGTTTTTTACTGACATACCAATCACCAAGAATAAATATGTCATCTCGCGCGGTGGAATTGGATTAGTTCTGTATCTTAATATTCCAAAGATTGCAAACAATCCTAAGGCAAAACCTATTCTTAAACTTACAGTACCAAGTAACATACAAATCTGAAATACAATAATGCTTGCAATCATAAATGTAAAAAAGAACTCCCTGTCTCCTTTTTTTCTAAAATATAAGAAGTAGGATGGTATAAAAATCCATAAGGTATTGTACGAAAATCTACCTATTAATTGCCAAAATTCTTCAGCATGAAAAAATTCTAAACCGAAAAATCTGGTAGTTTCAATTGATGATAACATTAAATTAAGTATCATAACAAATTTTATTTATGGTTCTTACTCTATTTTGAAATCGATTGTGTTTAATTTTAGGATTTAACATGATATTCCCTAATATATATTTACTAATTCCAAATGGTTTAATTCCCAATTCTTTAAGAATTTTGGTAAATGGACTAATATCTCCGTTTTTATTTCTTTTTACTTCGATAATAATCATGTTGGGAAGCTCAATTTCCTTTTGCTTATCACTAAATCTAATATTTTGATCTATTGTGATTCTTTCAATATATTCTTTTCCTGCTAATGTAATTCGTTTAAATTTAGTCCAAATAGCAGGTTTTAGCTCAGATGCAGGTATATCAACTATTTTATCAATAAAATCTTCGTGCTCTTTCTTTAGTAATTCTGAAAAATCAAACTTATCTCTTCTTTTATCTGTTCTTTTAAAATTTCTTTTATTCTTTATTTCTAAGAAAGTATCTCCCGTATCCAGGTAATTCCTAAATCTTACTTTATATCTAAGTCTTTTCCCCTGGTGGTGATCAAAGTATGTTTTTAAATTTTCTGTATCAAAATAAAGAGATTCATAGTAAAATGATCTTTCACTATTTATAGTCTGAACTTTAAAAAATTCTTTTGCATTTAAAAGTATCTCAGGTAATAAATTAACATTACATACATATTTCGTATCAATCCGGTTTAAAAGCTTATAATCCTTAAGTTCATCAAGGCTAATCGGCTCAAATTGGTTTAAAATATCATCAATTTGTAATGTCATGCAAGAATTAGCTTTATATATTATGCAATAAAGTTAATTTTTTTTCGGATTTCAAGAAGTACTTGATTAAATTAAAATTTAAATCGTGCTAATGGAGCAATATCCTGACTGGCAAATTCTTTATTTAAATACTTATAATACCCAGTAATAGCAATCATTGCAGCATTATCGGTAGTGAATTTAAATTCTGGAATGTAAGTTTTCCAGTTATATTTTTTGGCGCGATCTAAAAGTGCACTTCTTAAACCAGAGTTTGCTGATACTCCACCAGCAACAGCAATATGCTTAATTCCCGTTTGTTTAACTGCTTTTTCTAACTTATGCATCAAAATCTCTACAATGGTATGCTGTATACTTGCACAAATATCCATCATATTTTCTTTAACAAAATCAGGATTTTCCTTTATACTATCCCTTATAAAGTATAAAAATGATGTTTTAAGTCCACTAAAACTATAATCTAGATCTTTAATTCGTGGTTTACTAAATATAAATTTATCCTTATCGCCTTGTTGTGCATTTTTATCAATCACAGGTCCGCCAGGATATGGAAGACCAATTACCTTGGCACATTTATCAAATGCTTCACCTGCAGCATCATCAATTGTTTGACCAATTATTTCCATCTCAAGATAATTCTTAACCACGACAATTTGTGAATGCCCGCCAGATACTAATAAACATAAGAATGGAAATTCCGGAAGATCCTTTTCTTTTTCCAATTCTTTAATAAAGTGAACCAGGATATGACCTTGAAGGTGATTGACTTCAACTAAAGGAATATTTAAAGCTAAAGAAAAAGATTTGGCAAACGAAGTACCTACCAGCAACGAACCTAATAGTCCTGGCCCCCTGGTAAAAGCAACTCCGCTAATTTCTTCTTTGCTAATACCTGCTATTTTTAAGGCCTGATCTACCACCGGAATAATATTCTGCTGATGTGCTCTTGATGCTAATTCAGGAACTACACCACCGTAGGTTTTATGAACGCTCTGATTTGCAATCAGATTCGATAATAAATAACCATCTTTTATTACTGCTGCAGATGTATCATCACATGATGATTCTATTCCTAGTATTGTAACGCTCATTTATTGCTGATAATTTGAGTATTTTATAATTTTTTTTGTTTCTTTTGCGTTAGATTTTCAAAGGGCAAAAATATTAAAAAAATATATAAAATATTAATCATTTTTTTATTGGTATTTCTTACTATACCAACAACTGCTTATTTTGTTCTCCAAAATAATAAAATTCAAACCTATTTAAGCAAAAAAATTGTTGAAGAAATATCCAGAAAAATAGATGCAAAAATTGAAGTACAAGGTGTAAACTTTAAATTTTTTAATCGATTAGTATTAAAAGATGTATTTATTGAAGATCACCTTAAAGACACATTATTATTTTCGGGGGAGATAATTTGTAATATAAACAAATTCGATAGAGGAAAACGAATTATTAAAATAAGCAATGTTAACTTTAATAATGCAAAGATATACCTGCACAAATTTGACACTTTATCCCCTATCAATCTTGTTTATCTAATTAAAAACTCCAAAAACGATACGATAAAAGGTTCTAATTCTGATTGGCAGATAACTTTCCAGAATATAGAAATGCACCAAACTATTTTCAAATATAAATCTGTAAGAAAGATTAATAAAAAATATGGTGTGAATTTTAACGACCTGGAATGCTTTATTAGTGATCTTGATGTAAGAAATTTAAAAATCGAGAATGGAGTAGTTAATCTTTATGCACGCAAACTGCATTTTAAAGAAAAATCTGGTTTTTATACGTTCAATACTAGGTTTAATATGAATATTGGTAAAAAGCATATGATATTTAAAAATGTCAATATAAGATCGCCGTATACTTTCATTTCATCCGATTCTATTTGCTTTTATCATAATAATTTTGATGAATATCAACAATTTGCAAAAAACATTAAACTGGATTTCTCCTTACAAGAATCTAATATAAGCTTTAAAGACATTGGTTATTTTGCACCCATATTCAAAGATATCCCTTTAAACACAGTTATATCTGGTCATGTTTATAGCAAATTAAGCACTTTTAAAGGTAAAGATGTTAAATTTCAAATTGGAGAGCAAACCGAGTTAATAACAGATTTTAATTTAAATGGATTACCCGATCATAAGCAGATGTTTATTTTTGTTGACTTTAAAAAATTAACAACCTGGGCAGAAGATTTTGAATTAATTAATTCATTTATAAAATCTCCTGACAAAAAAATTAGCATCCCAGATAACTTTAATAAGCTCGGAATAATAAATTACAAAGGCAACTTTGCAGGTTTCATTGATGATTTTGTAACCTATGGGAAATTTACTTCCAATTTAGGAAATATATTTACTGACTTATCCTTAAAACCGGATACAGAAATGAGTTTAATGTTTAACGGAAAGTTAAAAACAAATAATTTTAAACTAGGAGAAATGCTTGGAGACTCAAGCATCGTTGGCCCAATTAGTTTAGATGCACAAATTAATGGTTCTACTGTAAACAAAACAGTGAATGCAAAAACTGAAGGAACAATAACCAATATTGAAGTAAATAAATACAACTATCAAAACATAAAATTTGATGGATATTTAACTGAAAAAACTTATAGTGGTATTTTTAGTATCACTGATCCAAACATTCAATTAAACTTTAGTGGAGGTATAGACTTTGCAAAAGAAGTTCCTGAATTTAATTTTTATGCGAATGTCCCAAGAGCAAACCTTTTTAAATTAAATATTGATAAGAACGACACCACATCTTCATTATCCTTTGATTTATCTGCTAATTTTAAGGGTATTGATATTGATAATATTAATGGTAATATTAATTTCTCTAAAGCTCAATTAATTAAATTCAATCAATCAATGAGTTTTGATACCTTAATGCTAATGGCAGAACACGAGTCTGATTACCATTTGATAGAACTAAAATCTAATTACATTGATGCAAAATTATCTGGTAAGTATAAATCCACAACTTTAATTCAGTCATTACAAAATTTATATTTTAATTATATTCCTAATCTAGTAGATGATCCATTAGATACTGTTAACATTGATTTTAATAACGACTTTGCATTAGATGTTCATTTTAAAAACACCGATCAAATCAGTAAGTTTTTTATCCCTGATATATATTTAAGTAACAACTCATATCTTAATTTTAAATATAATGCTGATAATAAAAGATTTATCCTAAAGGCAGCTTTTAATAACTTAAAGTATAAAAACCATACTTTTAATAATTTAACTATCAATACTTATTCAAACGATAGTTTATTCACTACAATAACAAAATGTACAGACCTTCTAATTAACAACTATATTACATTAGACAATTTTAAAACTACTTCAATAGTTCATAATAATAATATTGATTTAAAAATAGACTGGAACAATAATGACTCTATCAAATATCAAGGTAAAATTATCGCATCAACTCAGATTAATCAAAAAAACCCTTATGGTGATCAATCATATAAAATTACATTATTACCATCACAGTTTATTGTTAGAGATTCTTTGTGGATACTAAATAAATCAATAATATCAATTGACTCAACATCTTATAATGTAAATAATTTTATTATAAGTCATGGAAACCAATATTTTAATATTAACGGTAAAGTTTCAGAAAATCCTGAAGATACATTATTTATAAACTTTGATAAATTAAATTTATCAAATATAAATATGTTAACTTCTAAAAATAAACTTGCTTTTAAGGGTATTATTAATGGTAAAGCTAATATTTCCAACTTATATGACAATCCTTTATTCTTTTCAAATATTGAAATAGATAAGCTAATACTTAATAATGAAGTTTTTGGTTTCACCAAACTTCAAACCAGTTGGATAGATAAACAAAAAGCAATTAACATTAAGCTTTCTACACTTTTTGAAAATCATGAAATAATTAAAGGAAAAGGTTTATATTATCCTCATTCAGGTGAAATAAACTTTGATGTCGATTTGAATAAGCTTCACACAAATGTTCTTACACCCTATTTAAGTAGTTTTGCATCTGATATATCAGGAACAACAGATGGATTTGCATTTATTAATGGGAAAATTAAGAAACCAAACTTTAATGGGCATTTAATGTTTAATAATACCAAAATGCTTATTAATTATATTAATACGCCCTACCAATTTAGTACTAAAGCCGAAATTATTAATAACTCTATTGTATTTACAAATACCGAAATTAAAGACTCATATAAAAATATGGCTTTAACTAATGGGTATGTCAAATTTGGACCAGATAAGCAAATAAACTTCAATTTTAATTTAAACGCAGAAAAATTACACTCTTTAAATACAACAGGTATAAATAATGATTCTTTTTATGGAACGGCTTTTTTAACCGGGATTATAAATATTGATGGAAGTAAACAAAATACGACTATTGATATTTTAGGAATTACTGAAAAAAATACAAAAATAAATATCCCTTTAACACATTTACAGAGTGTCAAAGAATCTGAATTTATCAGTTTTGTAAATAAGAATGAGACTGCTACAACAAAACCAGAAGACCTAAAAGTTAAATCTTCTAATTTTAAATTAAATTTCGACCTGGAAATTACTCCCGACGCTGAAGCACAATTAATATTTGATTCAAAAATAGGAGATGTTATTCGCGGTAAAGGAGCTGGTAACATTAAAATGGAAATCGACGAAAATAGTGAATTTAAAATGTACGGTGATTATGTAATTGAAGAAGGAGATTATTTATTTACACTGCAAAATGTTATTAATAAGAAATTTAAGATTGAGCGTGGTGGTAATATTATCTGGAACGGTGCTCCCTACGATGCAACTTTAGACATAGATGCTGCATATAATCTTAAAACATCATTATCAGGATTAGTTGATTCTTCGTTATACCAAACAAATGATTTTTATAAAAAAAGAATTCCTGTAAAATGCCAGGTGTTTTTAACAGAAAGACTACTAAATCCTAATATTGAATTTAATATTGACTTACCAACAGCTGATGAAGAAACTAAAACTCTTGTTCGTACATTAATAAATACAGAAGAAAAGAAAAATAAACAATTCCTTTCGTTGTTAGTATTAAATACTTTTATGCCCGAACAAACTACTGACAATAATTCATCAAATACGGCAAATACAGCCAATCTTGGATCAGTGACAACCAGTGAACTATTGTCTAATCAATTATCACATTGGTTATCACAAATTAGCGATGAATGGGATATTGGTGTTAACTACCGACCTGGAGATGAAATTACAAAAGATCAGGTGGAAGTGGCATTATCAACACAATTGTTAAACGACAGAGTTAGTATTAATGGAAATGTTGGCTACGGTGGCCAAACAGCTGAACAAGCCAGCGACCTTGTTGGTGACTTTAATGTTGACGTAAAACTTAATAAAAGTGGCAAATTAAGAGTTAAAGCATTTAATGAATCAAACGATAAATTAATTTATGAAAATGCTCCTTACACGCAAGGAGTAGGTATTTTTTATAGAGAAGAGTTTAATACTTTTTCAGAATTAGTCAAAAACTTTTGGCATAAAATTAGTGGAAAACAAAAAGAAGAAACAAACGATTAATATTTTTGTATTTTTGAATTATCAATTGAAATATTTACCTTTTAAAATCGTTTTACTATAATATAAATAATAAAAACATGCACAACTTACTCACTATATTACAAATTACTCTAAACGACAGTGTTGATACTACTGTTGCTGAAGCAGGAGAATTAAAATTATCCTTTTGGGAGTTATCCTTAAAAGGTGGTTGGATTATGATTCCAATTGTTGTTCTATCTGTTTTTGCTGTATATATTTTTATTGAAAGGTATTTTGCTATCAAAAAAGCATCACAAACTGATATAAATTTCATGAATCGAATAAAAGATTATATTCATGATGATAAAATTGATTCAGCTCTAGCTCTATGCCAGTCAACATACAGCCCAGTTGCACGTATGATCGAAAAAGGAATTCAACGAATTGGACGCCCTTTAAATGATATTAATGCTGCTATCGAAACAGTTGGTAACCTTGAAATATCAAAGCTTGAAAAAGGATTACCTACATTAGCTACCGTATCAGGCGCTGCTCCAATGATTGGTTTTTTGGGTACAGTAATGGGTATGATTCGTGCATTTTACGATATGTCAAATGCAGGAAATAATATAGATGTAAGCTTATTGTCAAATGGTATTTATACTGCTATGGTAACAACTGTTGCCGGTTTGATGGTTGGTATTGTTGGATACCTGGCATATAATATCTTAGTTGCTAAAGTAGAAAAAGTAGTTTTCCAGCTGGAAGCTAATACATCAGAATTTATGGATTTATTAAACGAGCCAGTAGAATAAAAACAATTGATTATGGCTTTAAAAAGAAGAAATAAGGTAAATCCTAGTTTTAGCATGTCGTCAATGACTGATATTGTTTTTCTTTTGCTGATCTTTTTTATGGTAACATCAACTTTAATTGCTCCAAACGCATTAAAACTGCTATTACCTAAAAGTTCGCATCAAACATCTGCCAATGCAATAACTACAATTTCGGTTACAGAAGATTTGAAATACTATGTAGAAACAACACAAGTGCCTTTTGAAGATATTGAAGGTATTTTACTAAGTCGTTTTCAGGGGGAAGACCCTGAAAATATAACAATATCGTTACACGCACATCAGATGGTTCCTTTACAGGAAGTTGTGAAAATAATGAATATTGCTAAGGATAATAAATGGAAATTAATATTAGCAACATCGGCTAAATAATGTCAGAATTTATTAAAAAACATAAAACAGGTATTTTAGGTACGGTAATCTTCCACGGAATTATTGTTACATTGTTTATCTTATTCGGATATACAACTCCACTCCCATTGCCTGAAGAAGAAGGTATTTTAATAAACTTTGGCGACGCAGATGAAGGCTTTGGCCAGGAAGAACCACGCATGTCAGAATCTATTCAGGAAGAATCTCAGGAAAGTTCACAAGAATCTTTTCCGGAGTCAAATCCATCCCCCTCTGAAGATGGAACCATGACCCAGGATTATGAAGAAGCTCCTGCTGTTGAAGAAAAAGGTGTGAAAGAAGAAAAAACAGAAACAAAACCCGATACTCAAACTGAGCAGGTAAAAGAAGAAAAGCCTGAACCTGTTGAAGATAGAAAAGTAAATGAAAATGCATTATTCCCGGGAAGAAACAGAAATAATGATAATAGCTCAAGCGAAGGGGAAACTCAAGGAACAGGTAATCAAGGTTCAACAACAGGTTCTGTCGACTCTCAAAATCATACAGGTGGCAATTCAATGGGGACCAATGGTACTAGTTACAGTTTAGCCGGTAGAAATCCTGAATCTCTTCCAAAACCAGATTATATACATCAAATTGAAGGTAAGGTTGTCGTAGAAATTACTGTCGACAAATATGGAAATGTAACCGATGCCGTTCCTGGTGTAAAAGGAAGTACTACATTAGACGCTACACTTTTAGCTGCAGCAAAAAGAGCTGCTTTAAAAGCTAAATTTGATAAAAAACCTGATGCTCCTGCATATCAAAAAGGTACAATTACATATTTTTTTAAATTACAATAGTTTTTAGTAAATCGAATAAACCTAAAAGCTTTGAAGCTGAAATAACTAATGCTAGTAATAAAATATACCTTACTAACTGGGGCCCTTTTTTAACAGCTATTCGAGAAGCAATAAAAGCTCCAATCATATTTCCAATAGCTAGTGTTAATCCAATTTTATAATTTACCTGATGATTATAAACAAATACTGCAAAAGCTAATAAATTATAAATCAACACAATAAATAACTTTAGAGCATTTGCCTTAACTAAATCAACACCAGCAATTACAACCAATGCAGCAACTAAAAAGAAACCTATTCCTGCCTGTATGAAACCACCGTATAAACCAATTAAAAAGAAAATAATAATCTGAAAAAATGTAGGTTTTACTATCTTTTTTTCTTCGGTTGGAACAAGCCATTTTTCAGGTTTGAAAAGAATAAATAAAAACATAAATACCAATAGTATTCCAATTGTTGTTTGTAGAATCCTTTCGTTAATGTTAACTGCAACAAACGCTCCAATAATTGATCCAACGCTTGCCGGAATTATTAAGTAAATACCCTGTTTAAAGTCAAGTACTTTTTGTTGCTTAAAACTAGATGTAGCTACAATATTCTGAAATATAAGTGCAATTCGATTAGTTCCATTTGCAATATTAGCAGGTAAGCCCATAAAAATTAAAAGTGGCAAAGTAAGTAAAGATCCCCCACCTGCAAAAACATTGATAAATCCTGCCAGAAATCCAATTATAATTGAAAAAAAAGGTAAATAGTCTTCCATTTTTGATTAAAAGAAATAATCAAATGCTCCAAAAAGTTTTAATGCTGATGCTAAGATTGCAGTTAATAACACATACCTGACAAATTTAGGACCCCAACTAACAGCAACTTTAGCACCGACAAAAGCTCCCAGTATGCTTCCTATAGCTAAAACAAATCCTAGAATAAAATTAACCTGATTGTTTAAAATAAAAACTATTAAGGCAGGTACTGTAAATAAAAGAGTAATAAATACTTTTATAGCATTTGCTTTTATAAGATCATAACCAGCACCTAATACCAATCCCCCTAACAAGAAAAATCCCACTCCTGCCTGTATAAACCCACCATAAAGTCCTATTCCAAAGAAAATAATCATTTGTAAAATTGATGGCTTTTCATTGACTTTACCTGCTTGTCCTTTAATCCAGGTTTCTGGTTTGTATAAAATCACAAAAAACATCACCACTAATAAAAAACCGATAAACATCTTCATTATTTCATCAGTAAGATTAATTGCCCATAGCGAACCAACAATTGCTCCTGCTATGCTAGGAATTCCTAACCATATTCCGACTTTAAGATCAAGAACTTTCTTTTGTTTAAAGCTCCCTGATGCAACTATACTTTGAAATAAGATACCTATTCTGTTTGTTCCGTTAGCAATATTAGCAGGTAATCCTAAAAACATTAATAAAGGTAATGTTAATAAAGAACCACTCCCTGCTAAAGTATTAATAAATCCTGCCAAAAAACCTACTCCAATTACTGCTAATATTATATACCATTCCATAAACCAAAATATTGATTGCTAAATATAAGAAAGCTATTTTGATAAAAAAAGCTGCTTTAAAAGCAGCTCTCCAATTATTTTATTATTTCTACCCAATTATGTGGATCAGGTTCATCGCCATACTGGATTGCAACTAATTTTTCGTAAATTTTTGTTGATATAGGACCTGCTTTACCATCTTTGCAGAATGTATATTTTTTATTTTTATCAATATCATAAACTTCTCCAATAGGAGAAATAATAGCAGCCGTTCCACAAGCTCCAACTTCTTCGAAAGCTTCAATTTCTTCAATATCTATTGGCCGACGCTCTACCTTTAAACCCATATCTTCAGCTAATTGAATTATACTCATATTAGTAATTGAAGGTAAAATAGAAGTAGATTTTGGAGTGATATATGTGTGATCTTTTATTCCAAAGAAATTAGCTGCACCAATTTCGTCAATATATTTCTTATGTATAGAGTCTAAATACATTGGAGCACCGTACCCTTCGTCATGAGCTTTCTTAACACCACGCAGGCTTGATGCATAATTTCCACCAACTTTTATATTTCCTGTTCCAAGTGGAGCAGCACGATCTGAATCTCTTACAACTGCAATCTTCACAGGATTAAAGCCTTCTTTAAAGTATGGACCAACAGGAGTAGCAAATACTACAAATAAATATTCTTCTGCAGGCTTAACCCCAACTTGTGGTCCGGAACCAATTAAAAGTGGACGCAAATATAACGAAGCTCCTGTCCCATATGGTGGAACAAATCTTTCGTTCATTAATACCACTTTTGTAATAGCTTCCTTAAAAATCTCTTTTGTAATAGGCTGCATTAAAATACCATTAGCAGAACGTTCCATTCGCTTAAAGTTTTCTTCCCAACGAAATAAACGTATTTTACCATCTTTACCTCGATAAGCTTTCATACCTTCAAAAGCTTGTTGACCATAATGTAAAGCTGTTGCAGAAATGTGTAAGTTTAAACATTCAGATGATGATATCTCCAACTCACCCCATTTCCCATCTCTATAATAACATCTGACATTATAATCGGTTTTTAAATAACCAAAAGGTAATTCACTCCAGTTTAAATTTGTCATAATATTTTTGTTTTTTAATTTTCATAATTGCAGGGCAAAGATATCAAATTAGAAAAAGGTATTTTAAGATAAAATACTATTACACAACATGTATTTTATAAAACATTAAAAAAAGCCGTTCTTAACTGAACGGCTTAATTTTTAAATTAT
>CAZPMA010000016.1:0-39897 GCA_964587535.1 uncultured Bacteroidales bacterium | reverse complement strand
CAATGTCCAAATCTTCCTGATATACATTTTTAACAATTTTTGATTCTTTAAGTATATCAATCAATCCTTCATTTTTATCCGAATTAATAATTACCGTTTCGTCTGAAGAAAGCAATTCTCCTACTCTGCCATTCGCAATTAATTCACCTGATTTTAAAATAGCTACATGCGAACAAACTTTTTCAACTTCGTCGAGTATATGACTTGCTATAATAATCGTTTTTCCTTCATTTGCCTGCGACTGGATAATATTTCTTACTTCAGCAAATCCCTCGGGATCCAATCCATTTGTAGGTTCATCCAATACTAATACTTCTGGATTTCCTATTAAGACTGCAGCCATCGACATTCGTTGTTTCATACCCAAAGATAAATGTCCAAAGTTTGTGTGTTTTCTTTTTAATAAATTAGCTACACCCAAAGCATAATTAATATCTGATTCTGGAGCATCCTTAATTTTAGCTACTATCTTAAGATTTTCCCATAAGGTTAAATATGGATAAAAATTTGGTGTTTCAATTAAAGATCCGATTCTTCTTCGCGCTAATTTCGTAAATGGCTCATCAAACCATTGATAACTACCTCCGTTAGCATTTAAGATTCCCAAAACTACAGCAAGTGTAGTAGTCTTTCCACTACCATTGGGGCCTAATATTCCATAAACTTCCCCTTTATTTACATTAAAACTTACACCTTTAACTGCCTGAAGGCTACCGTAATTTTTACTTAAATTGTTAATTTGCAATACTTTTTCCACTGATTTTTTGATTTTAAAGTTAAAAAATAAGGGAAATAAATATATTCCCTTATCGATTTATATAAAGACGAATGAGTTTTTAATTAGTTACCCAATTCTGAAAAGAATTTTATTCTCATTAAACGCACTTCTTCTTCTGAGTATTCTTCTTCTCCTAATTCTCCCAATGCTTCTTCAATTGATTCTGTTTCTGCTTCTTCTCTGAAATATTCATAAATATCATCTTGCTTATCCTCATCAATTACATCATTAATGTAATAATCAATGTTAAGCTTTGTTCCAGACTGGACAATTGATTCTATTTCATCCAGTAATTCGTGCATTTCTAAACCTTTGGCATCAGCAATGTCAGGTAATGACATTTGCCTGTCTATACTTTGTATGATATATACTTTTATTCCAGATTTGTTTACAATAGATTTTACAACCATATCCATTGGTCGAATGATCTCTTTTTCATCCACGTATTTTGCTATTAGGTCGACAAATTTTTTCCCGTACTTTTGGGCTTTCCCTGCACCTACTCCAACAATTTGCTGCATTTCTTCCAAAGTTATGGGATACTGAATTGCCATATCTTCAATTGAAGGGTCTTGAAAAATTACAAAAGGAGGAAGATTCAACTCCTTAGCAACTTTTTTTCTGAGATCTTTTAAGATATTAAATAATTCAGTATCTACGGCACCTGTTTTACCAGCACCAGATTTAATATCCATATCATCATCAGCAGACTCATAATCATGATCTTTAGTAAGCATAAAAGATTCCGGACTCTTCATGTATTCCTTGCCCGACTTTGTAACACTTAATAAACCATAATTTTCAATATCTTTTACAACAAATCCGGCCACTAATGCTTGTCGCAATACACCATTCCAATATTTAGCATCTTCGTCTGCACCTTCTCCAAAAACATCCAGTTCGTGATGTTTATACGATTTTACTGCTGTATTTTTTACTCCTGCTAAAACATTTGCAACATGTTCAGCTTTAAATTTTTCTTTCACTGCAATAATAGTATTCAATGCTAACACTACATGATCCTTACCTTCAAATTGTTCTTTTGGATGATTACAGTTATCACAATTTTCACAATTTTCTATCTCATACTTTTCTCCGAAGTAGTGCAACAGGTTCTTTCTTCTGCACACTGCACTTTCTGCATAAGAAACAGTTTCTAACAAAAGCTGTTTCCCAATTTCTTGCTCGGCAATCGGTTTACCTTGCATAAATTTCTCCAGTTTCTGAATATCCTTATAGCTGTAAAATGCAACACATTTTCCTTCGCCACCATCACGTCCGGCACGACCTGTTTCCTGATAATAACCTTCTAAACTTTTAGGTATATCATAATGAATCACAAAACGAACATCTGGCTTGTCAATACCCATTCCGAAAGCAATAGTTGCAACAATTACATCCACATCTTCCATTAAAAATTTATCTTGATTCTGACTGCGTGTAGACGCGTCCATACCAGCATGATATGCTAATGCTTTTATCCCATTTACCTGTAATATCTCCGCTAATTCTTCTACCTTTTTTCTGCTTAAGCAATATATTATTCCTGATTTACCTGAGTTGTTTTTAATAAATTTAATTATTTCTTTCTCTGCATTTACTTTAGGACGTATTTCGTAATATAAATTTTCCCTATTAAATGATGATTTAAACACATTGGCATTCAACATGTCAAGGTTCTTTTGTATATCGCTTTGTACTTTTGGTGTTGCTGTAGCTGTTAAAGCAATAAGTGGTGCAACTCCAATTTTATCAATAATGGGTCGTATTCTTCGGTATTCTGGTCTAAAATCATGCCCCCATTCTGAAATACAATGCGCTTCGTCGACGGCATAGAAAGAAATATTGGCTTGTCTTAAAAATAAAATATTTTCTTCTTTTGTTAATGATTCAGGAGCAACATATAAGAGCTTGGTTTTACCATCTAAAACATCTTGTTTTACTTTTTGCATCTGTGTTTTGGTCAAAGAAGAATTTAGAAAATGGGCAACTCCTTCTTCAGTACTAAACCCACGCATAGCATCTACCTGATTTTTCATTAATGCAATAAGTGGAGAAATAACTATTGCTGTACCTTCCATTATTAATGATGGCAACTGATAACACAAAGACTTTCCACCACCTGTTGGCATTAAAACAAAGGAATCGTTCCCATCAAGTACATTTCTTATAATGATTTCCTGATTCCCTTTAAAAGAATCAAAGCCAAAGTACTTTTTTAAATAATCTTTTAATGAAATGTCCGCTCCACTCATGTCAATTCAAATATGTATTATAATGATCTAGGTTTGTTCAATAAAAAAAATAAAGATTTATTTAACCTACAAATAATTTATTTAATTATACAACATCTTTTAAAACGAAACCTTTTAAAGATATCTTTAAAATAAATACATTTGTATCATAAATTTAACATTTTTTTTTAAGATAAACTTATAAAAAATGCCAATTTTGATTAATAATAACCGTTTGTATTGAAATAAAAGACATGGATATTAAGAAACTAGCAAAAGAGACCATAATACAAGAATCAGAATCAATAAAGAAACTAGCCAATTTTATTGATGATGATTTTGAAAAAACTGTTAAAGTAATTCTTGAAAGCAAAGGAAGAGTAATAATAACCGGTATTGGTAAAAGTGCAAATATTGCTCAAAAAATAGTTGCTACTTTAAATTCAACTGGCACTCCTTCAATTTTTATGCATGCTGCAGATGCTATCCATGGCGACCTGGGAATTATTCAAGGTGATGATGTGATTATTTGCATCTCGAAAAGTGGAAACACACCGGAAATTAAGGTTTTAGTTCCTATAATTAAAAATAGGGGTAATAAATTAATAGGTATGGTTTCTACTGTAGATTCATTCTTAGGAAAGCAAGCGGATTTTGTGTTAAAATCAACAGTTGATAAGGAAGCTTGCCCTAACAATCTGGCTCCTACAAATAGTACTACAGCGCAACTTGTTTTGGGTGATGCTCTTGCTGTGTGCTTACTTGAATATCGTGGATTTACAAGCGAAGATTTTGCAAAATACCATCCAGGTGGTGCTTTAGGTAAAAAACTCTATATGAGAGTTCGTGATTTATATAAGAACAATGAGAAACCTAAGGTATCCTTAAATGAGAATGTAAAAAATGTTATCATAGAAATAAGCTCTAAGCGACTGGGAACAACTGCAGTTCTAGATGAAAACGATAAATTGGTTGGTATAATAACAGATGGAGATATAAGAAGGATGCTTCAGAAATATGATTCCTTTGAAAATTTAACTGCAAAAGATATCATGTCAAAAAATCCTAAAACAATTGATAAAGATGAGCTAGCAATTAATGCTTTTCATTTAATGGAGAGTAATAATATAACTCAGCTAATTGTAGCTAAAGGAGATAAATATTTGGGCATAGTTCATTTGCATGATATTTTAAAAGAAGGAATTGTCTAATGTCATCTCAAAAAGAAATGTCTTTTTTAGAACATCTGGAAGAATTGAGATGGCATATTATACGTGCTTTTATTTCGATTGTGATAGTAGCTATTGTTGCATTTATATTTAACAATATCTTATTTGATCAAGTTCTTTTAGCACCAAAAAATCCAAGCTTTTTTACTAATGCGTTGCTATGTAAACTGGGGCATTTTGTTGATATTCAAAAACTTTGTATAAATACAGAACCATTGCAATTAATTAGTATAAAAATGGCCGGACAGTTTACAACACATATAACAACATCTTTAATTGCCGGAATTATTGTTGCTTTTCCTTATATATTCTGGGAATTCTGGAGCTTTGTAAAACCTGCATTATTTGAAAAAGAAATAAAATATACACGCGGAGCAGTATTTGTAAGTTCAACCTTATTCCTTATGGGAATATTGTTTGGTTATTTTATAATTGCTCCCTTGTCTGTTCATTTTCTTGGATCATATCATGTAAGCGAACAGGTTGTAAACCAAATTAATTTAAAATCATATATAGGAACCATATCTTCAGTAACATTAGCATCAGGAATAACTTTCGAACTACCAATTTTAATTTTTTTCTTGAGTAAAGCCGGACTTGTTACTCCTGAATTTTTAAAAAAATACAGAAAACATGCTATCGTTTTAATTTTAATTTTAGCAGCTACCATTACACCGCCAGATGTATTTAGTTTAATCCTTGTTACACTTCCTCTATTAATTCTATATGAAGCAGGAATAATAATTTCAAGGAAAATAGTTGGTAGATTAAATAAATAAAAAGTACTTTAACCTTTATTTTAAAATTAGTTAATGATTAAAAGAATATTCCTTGCTATATATATTATTTTATTAATGACTGCAAATAGTTTTCAGTCGTTAGGGCAAATCACTAAGGTTAGAGGAACAATTACTGATTCTGAAAGCAACAAACCAATCTCATTTGCCAATGTTAGTTTTAAAAATTCTTCGATTGGCACAATTACAAATACCGATGGTGAATATTTCCTGGAATGTAGAACACATTATGATTCACTTATTATTTCTTTTGTTGGATATAAGCCGCAGACAGTTTTTATTAAAAAAAATCAGTTTCAACAAATAGATATACAACTCGATCCGGATATTTATAAACTGGATGAAATTGTTGTAACCCCCGGTGAAAATCCTGCTCATCCCATTCTCAGGAATATTATCGCTAATAAGAAAAAACACAACCCGGAAAAGTTTGATTCTTATTCATATAAACTTTATAATAAAGTTGAAATTGACATTAACAATGTGGATGAAGACTTTCAAAACAAAAAGTTACTTAAAGATTTTCAATTCGTTTTTGATTATGTAGACACATCTGCTATTACTGGAAAAACATATTTGCCTATTCTTATTACAGAATCCTTTTCAGAGTATTATTATAATAAATTTCCTAAGATTAATCGAGAAATTATAACAGCAACAAAAATATCCGGAATTAATAATGTCAGTATTGCTCAGTTTACCGGTAAAATGTATCAAAAAATAAACATTTATGAAAATTACGAAACCGTTTTTGAACCAGGATTTGTAAGTCCTATTGCTGATTTTGGATTGCTTTTTTATAAGTATTATTTAATCGACAGTGCTTATATAGGTAATAAATGGTGTTATCAAATCTCATTTTTACCAAAACGTAAAATGGAAAGAACGTTCAGAGGGGATTTCTGGGTAAATGACACCACATTTGCAATTGTTAAGATTCAGATGAGAATGTCTAAAGATGTAAACATAAATTACATTAATGATTTTGTAGCCGATTATGAGTTTGCTCCTGTTGACGACAGCCTGTGGTTTTTAAAAAATGAAAAATTATTTTTTGATTTTAACCTTACTGATAACACCTTAGGTTTTTTTGGCCGAAAAAATACTACATACATGAATATAGATTTAAAAAGTCCTATTCCTGATGAAGTTGCTGAAATCAATGATAATGTAATTGTTGAAGAAGAAGCTTTAATAAATGATGAAAAATTTTGGGAAGAAAAACGGCCCATTGAACTAACTCCCAAAGAAAAGAACATATACTCAATGGTTGATTCAGTAAAGGAAGTTCCCATATTTTCTGTGTATGAAAGAATTATTGCAATGTTAGCCATGTATCACTATGAAGTTGGGTTGTTTGAAATTGGGCCTTACTATAAAATATATAGTTTTAATGAAATAGAAGGGAACAGAATTCGTTTTGGTGGGCGCACAAGTAATAATTTCAGTACTACATACATGATTAATGCCCATGTAGCTTATGGAGAAAAAGATAATAAATTAAAATATGGGACAGGTTTTATCTACATGTTTGATAAAAACCCAAGATTAGCCCTGGAAGCTCAATATAAATACGATATTCAACAATTAGGACAAAGTCCTAACGCATTAACTGAAGATAATATTTTTACATCTTTTTTAAGGCGAAATCCAAATTATAAGTTAACTATGGTACAGGATTTTAGCACATCCATTGAAAAAGAATGGTTCCAGGGATTTTCTAATGAGCTTACTTTTAATTACAAAAGCATTGAACCTACCCAGTATATTCCATTCCAAAAAACATCAATTGATGATACCAGTTATTTTAATGATGTAACAACATCTGAATTAACTTTAAATTTTAGATATGCAAAACATGAAAAATTTATACGCGGAGAGTTCGAAAAAGTAAGCTTAGGAACTAATAAACCAATATTTAATTTAAATCTTACTGCCGGATTTAAGAACTTTTTAGGTAGTGAGTACAATTACTATAAAGTAAGCGCAAGCATATCACATAAAATCCCTTTAGGATTATTTGGATATTTTAAATACATCGCAGATGCAGGTAGAATATTTGGAACACTTCCATACCCTCTTTTAAAACTTCATGAAGGAAACGAAACATATGCTTTCGACAGATATGCATTTAACATGATGAACTACTACGAATTTGCCAGCGATAAATATGCCAGTCTGTATGCAGAATATCATTTACAAGGGCTATTTTTAAATAAAATCCCATTAATGCGCAAATTAAAATGGAGAGAAGTTGTTTCTGCAAAAGGTTTAATTGGTGATCTTGATGACAAACATAAACAAGTAATGGATTTTCCTGAAAATCTGCATAATGTAAATCAACCTTATCTTGAGGCAAGTATAGGAATAGAAAACATTTTCAAAATTTTCCGGATTGATGCTACCAAACGACTTTCATATCTAGATCATGAAGATATTGAGAAATTTGGCATACGAGTATTAGTTCAATTTGTATTTTAGTGCAATGATTTTAATTAAAATATTACATTTGCAAAAACGTTTCAACAATGAGTCAAGAAAAACAAATAAAACTACATACAGATACGCTAGTAAAAAAGTACAGATCAAGAACAGTTGTTAAAGGTGTTTCTGTTGAAGTAAAACAAGGAGAAATTGTTGGATTGCTAGGGCCTAATGGTGCGGGAAAAACAACAAGTTTTTATATGATCGTTGGTTTAATAACCCCTAATTCAGGTAAAATTTTTCTTGATAATGTTGACATTACAAAAGAGCCTGTTTACAAAAGAGCTCAATTGGGGATTGGTTATCTTGCTCAGGAAGCTTCGGTTTTTAGAAAATTAAGTGTAGAAGATAATATAATGGCAGTTCTGGAAATGTCGAAAATGCCAAAGCAAGAACAAAAAGAACGCCTAGAAAACCTGCTTAATGAATTTGGTTTGCAAAAAATTCGCAAAAGCTTAGGAATACAATTATCGGGTGGGGAAAGAAGAAGAACAGAAATTGCCAGGGCCTTGGCCATTAAACCTAAATTTATTTTGCTTGATGAACCTTTTGCGGGTGTAGATCCAATTGCCGTTGAAGACATACAAGAGATTGTTAAAAAGCTGAAAGATAAAAATATTGGCATTTTAATTACCGACCATAACGTACACGAAACACTGTCAATCACCGACAGAGCTTACCTGTTGTTTGAAGGGAATATCTTAAAATCAGGAAGTGCCAAAGAACTTGCCGAAGACGAGCAAGTGCGCAGAGTTTATTTAGGCAAAAACTTTGATCTGCGCACTATTGGTATCGAAGATGATTAATCAAAATCTTCTATTTTCTCCAATTCGTTTCAATTTTATACATTATACCAAAACTAATGGTTTTGGAAAGTAATTCTTTTGGTAAAAAAAGATCTGATGAATAAAAATCCAAATCAGAATAAACTGCAGCACTCAATTTTTCACTAAAAACTATATCTATTCCTATAGTAGCCCCAATCATAAAAGAATTCAAAAACTCATCGTTAAAATCAAAAACACTACTGTTATTATAAATATTTATTCCGTATGAAAATTTAGGCCTGATTAAACCCTTAGGGTAAATGTATTCTAACTGTATAGGAATTTTTCTAATAAAACCAGATGCGCCTTCAAACTCAATTCTTAAGAACTCAACACCAGCTCTCAGATATAACTTATCATTCGACCTAGGTAACCAAACATGTAACATAAGTCCTTGCTGATAATAATTATTGTCTAATTCATCTGGAATTATGTAATTTCTAAAGTTTAACACCCCACCAAAAAGTTCAACATTTATACTGATGCCTCTTTTATTCTCTTCAAAAATAATACACTCGCCATCTTCACACACATAATTGTGATAATCTTTTGCAAGCTTAGTTAAATTTCTATGATCAATATCTTCAAAATTTTGTATCCTGTATTTTAGTTTTGGGGCATCTCCCATGTAATAATTTAACAACCCTACATATTTTCTTTCATAAACCAGTCTGCCATCAGCAGTATATACCATTTCTTTTTTAGGGAGCTCAACAAGTTTTTCTCCTTCCTTTTGCATATAGAAATAATCCTTGCCTTCTTTCCTTCTAAAATACAAATCTACTTCTCCATCAATTATATATTCCAGAAAAAGGGTTTCTCCTTCGATACTTTTTGAGACATAATATTTACCATCGATAAATCGAAATGATTTGATACTGCCCGGCAAATATTGGATCACTTCACCTTGCTTTGACTTAAACGTACATTTCTGCGAAAGATATTCATAATTTCGATAATCTGCCTGCCCGTAAACAGTGTCGCTGTCTAAAGTAATTATATAAGCTTCTTTAAAATTTTCCTGTGCAGTAATAAATTGAGAAGTAATAATAAAAATAAATAATAGCAAGTACCAGTTAAATAAAATTCTTCTCATAATTTTTTTTGATTTAATTAAAAAGTTGCATAAAAATATCATAAAATTTCATTTAAAAAAATGATCTGAATTGACTCTGTATTAAATAAATATTTTTTACAATTATTTCTTGTAATAAAAAAATATGTATATATTTGCACTCACTTTTGCGGATGTGTCGTAATTGGTAGCCGAGCTAGACTTAGGATCTAGTGCCGAAAGGCGTGGGGGTTCGAGTCCCTTCATCCGCACTTAGCAAGATAAACCGCCGTAACTATCGATATAATCTATGGTTGGGCGGTTTTTAAAATTTATATCATATCAAACTAAATTTGTAATGAATATCGTTAGAGAAGACAAAAATGATTTAACTGCGGTTCTTAAAGTGCAGATTACTGAAAAAGATTATTCAGAAAAAGTAGAAAACACACTTAAAGATTATCGTAAGAAAGCCCGTATCGATGGTTTCCGTCCAGGTAAAGTTCCTGCAGGACTTGTAAAAAAAATGTACGGAAAAGGAATTCTAATTGAAGAAGTTAATAAACTTATATCCGAATCGCTTACAAATTATATACGCGACGAAAAACTAAATATCCTGGGAGAACCTTTACCAAGTAAAGATCAAAAGACGATCGACTTTGATACCGATTCTGAATTTGAATTTTTATTTGACATAGCATTATCTCCAGAAGTTGAAGTAAAACTTTCAAAAAAAGATAAAGTCCCATATTACGATATTAAAGTTGACAAGAAATTATTAGAAACTCATACTGATAATTACGCACGTAAATTTGGCGAATTTAAGGATGTTGATGAAACTACAGATAAGGAAATGTTATCAGGTAACTTTACTCAATTAGACGCAGAAGATAAGGTTCTGGAAGATGGCATTAAAGCTGACGACGTAAGAATTACAATTGAATACATTAAAGATGAAGAAATTAAAACTGTATTTGGTGGTAAAAAAATTGGCGATAATGTAATTTTTGATGTTCGAAAAGCTTATCCAAGTGATTCTGAGATTGCTTCAATGTTAAAAATTGATAAAGAAGTAGCTAAAAATCTAACTGGTAATTTCCAATTTGAAATCACAAAAATTCAAAAATTTGACAAGGCAGAAATTAACCAGGACCTATTCGACAAAGCATTTGGTAAAGATGTTCTTAAATCTGTAGATGAGTTTAACGCTAAGCTTACCGAAGAAATTAAAACTAATTTCAAAAAAGATATGGATTACAGATTTATGATTGATGCTAAGAATAAATTCGTTGAGAAATTAAATCCTGAATTACCTACAGAATTCTTAAAGCGTTGGTTAATAGCTGTAAACGAAGGTAAATTTACTCCAGAGCAAATCGAAGCTGAATTTCCAAAATTCGAAGAAGATTTGAAATGGCAAGTAATTAAAGATCAAATTATCCGTGAAAACGAGATTAAAGTTGAAGAAAGTGAAATAGTTGAACTGGCTAAGGAAATTACTGCAGCTCAATTTGCTCAGTACGGATTAGCTAATTTACCAGATGATCAGTTAGCGATTTATGCTCAGGAAATTTTGAAGAAAGATAGTGAAAGAAGAAATCTTTACGAAAGAAAATTCGAAGATAAAGTTGTTGATTTCATTAAAGAATCTATAAAATTAGACGAAAAAGAAGTGACAACTGAAGAATTTCAAAAGCTTTGGGAAGCAGACCAAAAGAAAAATAAATAATCGATAGTCAATTTATTATAATATGAAGTCGCATTAATCCATTGTGAGAAATGCGACTTTTTTTTATTTTTTAATCGAAATAAATCATCAAAATTTAATTAACTTTATCAGCATTAATTAAAATCAGAAATAATTATGATTCCAAAAGACGAATTTAAAAAATATGCAACCAAGCACTTAGGTATTAATAGCTTGTCGTTGGAAAAATACACATCAATATATAACAACTATATTTCTCCAACAATTATTGAAGAACGCCAGATGAACGTTGCTCAAATGGATGTATTCTCGCGTCTTATGATGGATAGAATTATCTTTTTAGGAGTTCCAATTGACGACTATGTATCTAATATAATTCAGGCACAATTGCTATTTCTTGAATCTGCAGATCCTTCAAAAGATATTCAGATATATATGAACACCCCCGGTGGATCTGTTTATGCAGGTTTAGGAATTTACGATACAATGCAATATATAAGTCCAGACATTGCAACTATCTGCACAGGAATGGCCGCATCGATGGGTGCAGTATTGTTAACTGCCGGAAGCAAAGGAAAACGCTCAGCTTTAACTCACTCAAGAATAATGATTCATCAGCCTATGGGTGGAGCGCAAGGACAAGCTGCAGATATCGAAATTACAGCTCGTGAGATTCTAAAACTTAAAAAAGAACTTTACGAAATAATTGCAAAACACTCTGACAATCCTTATAAGAAGATTGAAAAAGATTCAGACCGTGATTACTGGATGACAGCAGAAGAAGCTCAGAAATATGGAATGATAGATGAAGTTTTAGTTAGAAATGGAAATAAAAAGTAAAATTTACTTACATATTCATCATATTAAACCGCATTTTGTAAAATGCGGTTTTTTTATTGTAATTTATACCGTAAATTTGTTGCGAATTAAATTATTTTAAAGATGGATAAGTGTTCGTTTTGTGGGAGAGATAAAAAAGATACAAACCTATTAATTGCAGGTTTATCTGGCCACATTTGTGACCGTTGTATTGAGCAAGCTTACGACATTGTTAAGGAAGAACTTCAAAGTAAAGGAGATTTTGATGTTAATCAGATTGAATTACTAAAACCTATTGAAATTAAAAACTTTTTGGATCAATACGTAATTGGACAGGAAGAAGCTAAAAGATATCTATCTGTTGCAGTATACAATCATTACAAAAGATTGATGCAAACAAACCAAAAAGAACACGAAGAAATAGAAATTGAAAAGTCAAATATTGTTCTTGTTGGGGAAACAGGTACTGGAAAAACTTTACTTGCCAGGACTATCGCAAAAATGCTGCATGTCCCATTTACAATTGTAGACGCAACTGTTTTAACAGAAGCCGGCTATGTTGGTGAAGATATTGAAAGTATTTTAACAAGACTTTTACAGGTTGCTGATTACAATGTAGAAGCTGCAGAAAAAGGAATCGTTTTTATTGATGAAATTGATAAAATTGCACGTAAAAGCGATAATCCTTCTATCACGCGTGATGTTTCAGGAGAAGGAGTGCAACAAGGATTACTTAAATTATTAGAAGGATCGATCATTAATGTTCCACCACAAGGAGGAAGAAAACACCCCGATCAAAAAATGATTGCTGTAAATACAAAAAACATATTATTTATCGCTGGTGGTGCTTTTGATGGTATTGAACGTAAAATTGGTCAGAGATTAAATACGCAAGTTGTAGGCTATTCTGCAAGTAGAGAAAAAGATCATATTGACAGAAAAAACCTGTTACAATATATTGCTCCACAGGATTTAAAATCATTTGGATTAATACCAGAAATAATAGGCCGATTGCCGGTACTAACTTATCTGAATCCACTGCAAAAAGATGCCTTACGAAGAATCTTAACAGAACCTAAAAATGCGTTAATAAAACAATATAATAAACTTTTCGAAATGGACGGAATAGAACTAAGTTTCGAAGATGATGTGTTGGATTATATTGTAGATAAAGCACTTGAGTTTAAGTTAGGTGCACGTGGGTTACGTTCTATCTGTGAAGCAATAATGATGGATGTTATGTTTGATATGCCATCCAAAAACGAAAAAGAAGTTTTGATAACATTAGAATATGCGAAAGAAAAAATGGGTAAAATTAATATCCAGAGGCTAAAAGCCGCTTAAACTGCCAAGGCAGTTAAGTTTTAATTTAACATTTAAATCCGAATCACGGTTTACAAAAACAGCTGCAAAATTGTAGCTGTTTTTTATTTCTTCCGATCTAAAGTTAATATTGTAAATGAGTATTTATTTTTCTCATCAGGTTCAAAATCCCTTTGATCGGTTATATTCCATTCATCCATATTAATCTCAGGGAAATAGGTGTCGCCCTCGAATGAATGATGAATTTTAGTTAAATAAATTCGGTCTGTCAAGGGCATAGCCATTTCGTAAATAACTCCCCCACCAATAATAAAAGCTTCTGAATCGCTTTTTGATTCTTTTAATGCATCTTCAAAAGAATGAACCACAATACAACCTTCTGCCTTAAAATTTTTATCTCGTGTAATAATTACATTAGTTCTGTTGGGCAAAGGCTTTCCGTTCGATTCAAAAGTTTTTCGCCCCATAATAATGTAATGGCCCGAAGTGGTTTCCTTAAAATGCTTTAAATCACGCGGCAAATGCCATATCAGGCTATTATCTTTTCCTATAACATTATTTTCTGCTACTGCAACTATTATCGAAATCATAGATCTGTTAAATTGTAAATTAGTAAAATAGTAAATTAGTCCTTTTTATAGGCTTGTTTTTTTAGATAGCTTATATATCCATTTAATTTCTTGAGCAGCAAGTCAGTTTTTTCATTCAAGTTTTCAAATTCCTTTTCAACGATTAAGTTCCTTCTATGCACTTTAAATAACCATACTTTTGATTCAATCAATGACCCTCTTGAGTAATAACAAAATTGTATGTTTTCTTTAAAGAAATATCTTCCGTAACCTTCCCCAATATTTCCTGAAATGGAATCTGAACATCTAACAAACTGCTTGCCAATAGTATCTTTCTCAAAATAATTCCATGTACTACTACATTCCAAACAATATCCCCTATTTTATTCGCAATTTGAAATACTTCTAATTTTTCTAATGAATAAAAGTCATCCATAACTACAATTTTACGATTTTACTAGTTTACTAATTCACTAATTCACTATTATACAGAAATAGCCCCTTTAATATGAGGATGCGGATCGTAGTTTTCCAACACAAAATCGTTGAACTCAAACGAGAAAATATCTTTCTTATCGGGATTCATTTTTAGATTTGGTAATAATTTGGGCTCTCTGCTTAATTGCAGCCTAACCTGCTCAATATGATTTAGATAGATGTGTGCATCGCCCAAAGTGTGCACAAACTCGTAGGGTTCCAGACCAGTTGCCTGAGCAACCATTTTTAGTAACATTGCATACGAAGCCATATTGAAAGGAACTCCTAAGAATATATCTGCACTACGCTGATATAACTGACAAGACAACTTACCATCCGCAACATAAAACTGAAATAATATATGGCAAGGAGGTAATGCCATATTTTTTAAATCAGCTACATTCCATGCACTTACTATGTGTCTTCTTGAATCAGGATTATTTTTAATCGAATCAATAATTTGAGAAATTTGATCTATCGACTCACCATTTGGTGCTGGCCATGATCTCCACTGATATCCATAAATATTTCCAAGATTGCCTTTTTCATCAGCCCATTCATCCCAGATAGAAACTTTGTGATCATTCAAATATTTAACATTTGTATCTCCATTTAAAAACCAAAGCAATTCGTAAATGATCGATTTTAAATGCAGTTTCTTTGTTGTTAATAAAGGAAACCCTTCCTGCAAATTGAACCGCATCTGATAACCAAAAGTGCTAATGGTTCCTGTGCCAGTTCTGTCTTCCTTTTTATTTCCGTTTTTTAATACATGATCTAATAAACCGAGATACTGCTTCATATATAGATAGTTGTTTCACAAATTAAATAATGTAGTAAAATTAAGGAAACAATTAGTTGAATATGAATATTGTGACGAATTGTATTTAACAATTTGCACTGTGATCGTATAAACACTCCATGAATGGCGTTCAAATCAATATTTTATATAAAAAATAACTGTTGATAAAAAATAATTTGTACTTTTGAGCATTTCAATACTTAAATTATCTAAATACCAAAATAAATGGCAAAAGTTTTTACATTATCGGAAGCTGCTTCGATTGCATTGCACGGAATGATTTTAATTGCGCAGGAAAAAGAAGGATTAAATGTTTTAAAAATTGCGGAAAGAACCGATACATCAAAACATCATGTTGCAAAAGTAATGCAACGTTTGGTTAAGGCAGGTTATTTATATTCCCATAGGGGGCCCAGTGGTGGTTTTGTTTTGAGAAGAAACCCGAAAGACATTAATTTCCTGGAAATTTATGAAGCCATTGAAGGACCTATTGAAGTTGGTGAATGCCCCATGGATAAACAAATCTGCCCTTTTGAAAAATGCATTATGAATAATGTTACCAGCAAAATGACCTTAGATTTCAAAAAATACTTGCAAAATCAAACAGTCGATAAATATTTGTAATAGCCAATTAGCTAATATTCTACGATGTCTTTGAATTACATATATTTAAGGATATTACGGTGCGCTGCACCTCAATATAACGTATAACAAATTGCCATAAATACTTCGGTGCGCTGCACCTTAACTTATATGTGATCTGCATTAAGTGGTGGTGATATTAAATTTTTCGTATTTCGTAAAGCTAAAATGCAGGCTTAAGTTTCGTATAAATCCACTTTATTTTGCTAGTGATCAAAAATTCCAATTCCTTCCTGTTATTTTTTTAACAACTTATCTTGTTGCCTACCTGTCATTTACAAGGCTTGTGTTTTAAAACATGATAAGAATCATACCAAAATATTTGGTCAAAATAAAAACTATTCGTTATTTTGGTATTGAATTACTTTAATTCTTTTTTAATATAAATATGAAAAGACAAATAATACAAATAGACGAAGAAAAATGCACCGGTTGCGGTGAGTGTATCCCCAATTGTCACGAAGGGGCATTACAAATGATCGATGGGAAAGCACGATTAATCAGTGATCTGATGTGCGATGGCCTAGGAGCTTGTATCGGACATTGTCCGGAAGGAGCTATCGAAGTTATTGAGCGCGAAGCACAGCCCTACGATGAAATACTGGTAATACAGGAAATGGTGAAAAAAGGAGAAAACACCGTTATTGCACATCTGAAACATTTAAAAGACCATAAGGAATTTGGTTTCTATAAACAAGGAATAAAATGGATGCAAGATCATCAATCGGAAATTTCTTTTGATGTTGAGAAAGTGGTAAACCTGGTTACACAAGAAAACGTGCAAACGGAAAGCGCTTGTGGATGCGGAAGTGTTGAAGAAACAAATCACCACCATCATCATCATGCGCATGCACACCAGGGTGGCGGATGTCCGGGATCTATGGCTCAAACAATAGAAAAGCCAGAACCAGTAGTAAATCAAACTGTTGCAGATATGCCATCGGAATTAACACAATGGCCTGTTCAAATGCACTTAATAAATCCGGCAGCATCTTATTTTCAAAACTCGGATTTACTGCTTGCAGCCGATTGCGTTGCCTATTCGTTAGGTAATTTTCACAGCAAACATCTTAAAGGGAGATCGCTATGCATTGCCTGCCCTAAACTGGATTCCAATACCGATTCGTATGTTCAAAAACTTATTTCACTTATTGACGATGCGAAAGTAAACACCATTACAGTAATGAAAATGACTGTGCCTTGTTGCGGTGGAATTTTACAAATGGCAAAAATAGCATCTCAACAGGCATCACGTAAAGTGCCCATTAAATCAATTACTGTTGATGTGAACGGTGAAATTGCCAATGAAGAATGGATTTAGTAACTTGGAAATTAAATTACAATTAATCTTAATTAATCACTATAAAAAATTATTTCAATTATGAGTATGTTTTGTTATCAATGTCAGGAAGCAGCTAAAGGAACCGGTTGTACCGTAAAAGGAGTTTGTGGTAAAACCGATGATGTAGCAAATTTACAGGACTTATTACTATTTGTTCTGAAAGGAATCTCAATTTACACAAAAGCCGCAAGAGAAAACAAGATTGAGTACGATAGTAAAATCGACAAATTTGTTTTCGACGGTTTATTTTCTACCATAACCAATGCCAATTTCGACAAAAAAGTTTTTATCGAGCGAGTAAGCGCGGGCTTGGAAATTAGAAACGACCTGCGTCTTGATCTTAAAAACAAGGGTGTTGAGTTGGATGAAAGTAAATTACACGAATCGGCTACATGGCAAGCATTTACTCCCGACGAATTCGAAAGAAAAGCTACCAATGTAGGTGTTTTAACAACTGAAAACGAAGATGTGCGCTCCTTACGCGAATTAATTACATACGGAGTAAAAGGATTAGCAGCTTATACAGAGCATGCATATAATTTAGATCACGAAAACAAAGAGTTGTACAAATTTATGCAAGATGCTTTGGTTGCAACAACCGACGATTCTTTATCGGCTGACGATTTAGTAGCATTAACACTGGAAACCGGTAAGTATGGAGTTGAAGCAATGGCTTTATTAGATAAAGCAAATACAACAGCTTATGGAAATCCTGAAATCACCAAAGTAAACATTGGTGTTCGAAATAACCCGGGTATTTTAATCAGCGGCCATGATTTAAGAGACATGGAAGATTTGTTAAAACAAACCGAAGGAACCGGAGTTGATGTTTATACACACAGTGAAATGTTACCTGCTAACTATTATCCTGCATTTAAAAAGTACGAACATTTTGTAGGAAACTATGGTAACGCATGGTGGAAACAAAAAGAAGAGTTCGAAAGCTTTAACGGCCCTATCCTATTTACAACAAACTGTATAGTTCCTCCGGCAAAAGATGCTAAATACCGCGATAAAGTATATACTACCGGAGCATCAGGATTTGATGGTTTCCCACACATTGCCGATCGTGAAAAAGGCAGCCAGAAAGATTTTTCTCAAATTATAGAGCATGCTAAAAAATGTCAGGCTCCAATTGAAATAGAAAAAGGAGAAATCGTTGGTGGATTTGCTCACAACCAGGTGATGCAATTAGCCGATAAGGTAGTGGACGCCGTAAAATCGGGTGCCATTAAGAAATTCTTTGTAATGGCAGGTTGCGACGGCAGAATGAAAAGCAGAGATTATTACACCGAGTTTGCTGATAAATTACCGAACGACACCGTAATCTTAACCGCTGGTTGTGCAAAATATCGCTACAACAAATTAGAGCTTGGCGATATTGGTGGTATACCTAGAGTGTTGGATGCCGGACAGTGTAACGATAGTTATTCATTAGCTGTAATAGCTCTTAAACTAAAAGAAGTATTCGAACTAAATGATATTAACGAATTACCAATTGCTTACAACATTGCATGGTACGAACAAAAAGCGGTAATTGTATTACTTGCCCTGTTGTACCTTGGCGTTAAAAACATTCACTTAGGGCCAACCTTACCCGCATTTTTATCACCAAATGTAGCAAAAGTTTTAGTTGAAACATTTGGTATTGCAGGCATTGGAAGTGTTGATGATGATATCAAAATGTTTATGAATTAAGTCCATTTTAAAAAATAATTAAACAAATTTTAAACAATTTTAATCCTGACAGGTTTTATAAATGGGCCTGTCGGGATTATGTAAATAATAGATTTTATGAAAACAATAAAATATACAGAAGCTGAAGCCAGACCAAACCCACATGGTGTTGATGCACGTAATATTTACGACGGAGAACATGCGATAATGACCCACATTTTATTACATCCCGGAGAACAACTTAAAAGACACATAACTCCTGTTGATGCAATATTTTATGTTTTAGAAGGAACAGGCATTGTTGAAATTGGAGATGAACAACTTGAAGTTACAAAAGATACTTTAATTGACAGTCCGGCTAAAATTCCACATTGTTGGTATAATAAAAGTGATAAAATTTTACGCGTTTTGGTAACAAAAGTGCCTAAACCCGATGGCCCGACAAAGCTACTCTAGAATATTTATGAATAAAAGAATTGAACGCGAAAAACATATTGTCAACTTAATGATTGCTGATTATTGCAACACAATGCATAATTCTGTAAATGTGTTATGTAACGACTGCAATGATTTAAAAGATTATGCTGAAAAACGACTTTTAAAATGCCCGTTCCTTGATAATAAACCGGTATGCTCAAATTGTTCTGTTCATTGTTATAATAAAAAAGAAAAAGAAAAAGTTAAGAAAGTTATGCGCACGGTTGGACCAAAAATGTTTTTTAAACATCCTAAAGACACAATCTGGTATTTTTTTTATAAATTGATGCATAAACCACAAAAAGTAGTATAATTAAAAATATCCTATGACTATTCAAAACTTATCAAATTCGCCAAAAGTGCCTTTTGAACTGGATGCTTTTATTCTCCATTCAGAAAAACAAGTAGAAATTATTCACCTGCTTCTTAAACCTGGTGAACATCTGTCTGACCATAAAAATCCATTTGATGTAATTTTCTTTGTTATTGAAGGATCAGGAATACTTAACATTAACATGGAAAACTTTACACTAAAAAATAACGACACAATAAAAGTTACAAAAGATAAGAATCGTAGCTGGTCTAATACATCCGAAAAAGATCTAAGAATTTTAGTTATTAAACTCCTTTAATTTGATTTTGTCATAAGAGAACAATCTGTTATATTTCGCAAAATTTAATTCTATTAAAATGACAAATAAACTCATTACTCTGTTATTAATAATTGTCTTTGTTTCCTGTAAATCAAACACTGAAACTATTAATGAAGAAAAGTATGTTAAATTAATAAAAAAATGGCAAAGCGAAAGGTTAACGAAGTTAAAGTCAGAAAACGGTTGGTTAAATTTAGTTGGATTATATTGGTTAAATGATGGTGAGAATCCTTTTGGAAGCAACATTGCAAATAACATTATTTTCCCCGCTAACTCCCCGGAATTTATTGGGTCCTTTTCTTTGTATAAAGATGAACTTAGCGTAAGAATAGAACCCGATGTAAATGTTTTTATTAATGATTCACTATTGAAAGAACACAATGTCTTTACAGATATGGATGAAAATACAACCATTTTCAAGCATGGATCTTTTAAATGGTACATTATTAAACGAGGGGATAAATATGGAATTCGTTTACGTGATTTAGAAAGTCCTTCAATTGAAAAACTTACTGAACTTCCTTATTTCCCAATTGACTTAAACTGGCGAGTAAAAGCGCAGTTTAAGAAGTTTGATACTCCTGTAAAAGTTGCTATCCCTAATGTTTTAGGTGATATTGAGTATGAAAAGTGCTATGGAAATCTAGTTTTCACAATTAATGGAAAAGAATTATCGTTAATGCCTTTAGGAGATGGAGTTACTGAGAATTTATTTTTGATATTTGGAGATGAAACAAGTGCCGAAGAAACATATGGGGCTGGAAGATTTTTATCCGTTGAGAGACCCGATAAAAATGGAATTACTTATATAGATTTTAATAAAGCTACCAATCCACCCTGTGCATTTACTGATTTTGCAACTTGCCCACTACCGCCTAAAGAGAATATATTACCTGTTAAGATCTTGGCAGGTGAAAAAATTAATGAATTAATTGGACACCATTAAAATAAAAAAACACCCCAAATGTTGTGTCCAACTTTTGGGGTGCAGTTCAAATTCCTGATTAGAATTTTATAATATCTTTTTTACTCTTCTGTTACGTTATATTGAACCCCTCTTTCTGTCAAATAATTTAAAACAAATTTAAAATTCTTTTCATCAACACTAATAAATTCTGGTGGGCATATCCCTTTCTGATTGATCATTCCACTAATAAACAAATTAGCTATTGCAGTACATGCATAGCCTGTAGTTCTGGCCATTGATGTAGTTTGTGTGTTTTTATCGTAACGATCAAACAGATTATATGTGTACTTCTTTTCTTGTCCTTTTTCTTTCCCCTTAATTATAACCCTTAACATTGTATAATCTTCTTCGTCTTTCTTTAATTCCCACACAGGGAATAACAATTTTGCAGTAACATCCATTGGTCTAACTTGTTTACCATTTACTAGAAGTGGATCATTAGAGAAGAATCCAGTTTCGCGCAACACTTTGATATATTTTACTGTACCTGGGTAACGAAGTGTCTTTTCAATCATGTTAGGAATTTTCATGGTTTTGATTAGAGTTCTTAGACCATCAGTATTCCAGGCTTCCAATGAACCAATAGGTTCGAAATGCCCTATTTCAGCTTCAGATAATGCTTCTCTGACAACCAATTCACCATTTAAAATATATCTTGCAGGACGAATGTATTCTTCCAATACATCCATTGGAGAGAACACTGCTTTATATTCGAAAGGCCATTCACGTTTAAATGGCAATCCACCACCATAACACTTATAACTTGTTATACTATCCATTCTTGAATTATGGTATCCTAAAACAAAATTTCCCATACCAGGAGCAACACCTGCATCAATAACAACTGTTACATTATTTTTTTTAGCTAATTCATCCAGCTCAAATGGATCTTCACGGAAAAATGAAATGTCAATGATATTTTTACCTGCCAATATAACCTGTTTTACAGTTTCAAAACCCATATATCCCGGCAGAGCACCAATTACCAAATCAGACTCTTTAACCACACTTTGAACTTCACCTTCTTCTGTAAGATCTGTTAAAATTGTTTTAACGTTTGAATTATTACTTAATCTCTCTAAATTTGAGTGATTTACATCTACCGCAGTAACATCAAATGATTTTGCAAGATCCCTAGCAATAGCTTTACCAACAAGACCAGCTCCTAGAACAACAATTTTTTTCATGGTAAATTAGTTTTTTCTAATTAAATGTAAAATTATAAAACTTTTCGATATCCTCTTTACTTACTTCATCAATATCAACAGTAATTCTTATTTTTTCTATTGGCCGATCCTTATTATCAGTAGTTTGTGAAGCAATAATATCAATTACCTCAAATCCACTCATTACCTGACCAAAAATAGTATATTTTCCATCTAAATGGTGCGCTCCTTTGCAATTCTGAATAATATAAAATTGCGTGGGGTTTGATTTTCTTTCAGGATTTACATCATCCCCACTTCTTGCTGTTCCTAGTGCTCCCCTTATATGTGAATAATGTGAGCGTATTTCTGAAGGTATGGGATCGCTCAATACTCTAGGATCATAATCTATTGGCTTGTTTCTGGTAGTATAATCTCCCGTTTGTATCATAAAATGATCAATAACCCTATGAAAAATAATGTGATTATAAACTCCTTCTTTAGCCAGTTTAATAAAATTGTCTTTGTGTAATGGTGTATCATCAAAAAGTAATAGCTTAATCTTACCAAACTGAGTATTTATAGTTACAAGATAATCCGTTTCAGATTTATTTCCCTGACCAGATACCTGTAATGCTATTATCGAAATAATAAGACTAATTATAGCTTTTCTAACCATTATACTTAACCAAGAATCATTCCTATTATGGTTGCTGATAATAAAGAAGCAATTGTTCCTCCTACAAGGGCTCTCAAACCTTGTTTCGATAAAAATCCTCTTTTATTGGGAGCTAACCCTCCAATTCCACCGATTTGAATTCCTATAGAAGCAAAGTTTGCAAATCCGCATAGCATATAAGTTGCCATAATTACAGATTTATATTCAGTAAAACTACCATATAATGCATTACCTGTTGTTTTTAAGGTAGCTAAACTAGTATATCCAACAAATTCACTGGCAATTAATTTTTCACCCAGCAGTCTTCCAACAAGTGTAATATCTTCTTTACAAACACCAATCACCCACATTAATGGAGCAAATAAATGCCCTAATATAAATTCCAAGGATAATTTATCATATTGTCCATTTGTAACATTAGCAACAACTTCGTTTAAATGCACCCAGGCTCCTATTTTGCCAAAAGTATAATTAATCATTGCTATAAAAGCAAAAAATACTAAAAGCATAGCACCTACATTAGCTGCTAACTTTAGACCTTCGATTGTACCATTCGAAAGTGCATCTAAAAAATTTGCCCCTATATTTTCCATTTTAACGTCAGCCTGCTCTTCTATTTCCTGAGTTTGTGGCATTAAAACTTTTGAAACCACAACTGCTCCTGGAGCTGCCATTACTGATGCAGTTAATAAGTGCTTAGCAAATAATACTCTTTGTACTGGATCGTCGCCACCTAAAAATCCGATATAAGCAGCTAATACTCCTCCTGCAACAGTGGCCATTCCACCTATCATAACTAATAGCATTTCTGAGTCATTCATTTTTGGTAAATATGCTTTAATCATTAATGGCGATTCCGTTTGTCCTAAGAAAATATTTCCTGCAACAGAAAGGCTTTCTGATCCTGATAGTTTCATTGTTTTTACCATTACCCAAGCCAAACCTTTAACTACAACCTGAATTACACCCCAGTAAAATAATACACTGGTTAAAGCAGAAAAGAAAATAATTGTTGGTAATATCTGAAATGCGAAAATCATACCTATTGAATCCATATCCATTAAATTACCAAATAAGAATGTGCTTCCTACCTTAGTAAAATCAAGAATCTTTACGAACACTTTCCCTACAAACTCGAAAAAATAGGCAACAAAAGGAACATATAAAATACTAACTGCTAATATTAATTGAATTGCCAATCCCTTAGCAATTACTATCCAGTCTACTTTCTTTCTATTCGCACTAAATAGCCATGCTAACATAATAAGTACAACCATTCCAAATAATCCTCTAATTATTGTAAGTATGTTAAACCCTGATTTCTTTTTCCCTGCCAATAAAATAGTTGATTTTGTCGTGTTTTTTTCGTCTTGCACAGTTGACTCTGTAACTATATTATCTTCTATTTGATCTTCGACTTGAACAATAGTTGTATCTTTTTCTCCTACTACATCTTGGGCTCTTGTACTATAATTTGTTAAAATAACCCCTGTCGATACGATTACCAGAGAAAAAAGAATTAAGATTTTCTTCATGTTTATTTTTCTTAAGTGGAATGAATTCTAGTTTGACTTTCTTTTATTAATCTCATCTCGCAATATTGATGCCTTCTCATATTCCTCATTTTGGACAGCCTCATCGAGTAATTTCTCCAATTCATCAATACTTAAATCTTTATATTTAGTTCTATCAGCTTCAACTGATTTCGTTTTGATTTCTTCTTTTTTTATTTCTTTAGGAGCAGTTGGTTTTGTTTTTCCTGATTGTTCAATATCAATAACTATCCCCGATTTCTGCATAATCTCTTCGGTTGTATAAATCGGACATTTAAAACGTAATGCCAAAGCAATAGCATCAGATGTTCTGGCATCAATCATAATATCTTTTCCGCCATTATTACATATAAGCTTTGAATAAAATACACCTTCTTCTAAACGATAGATATTAACTTCTAATAGATTAATGCCAAACGACATTGAAAAGTTCAGAAATAAATCGTGAGTAAGCGGCCGTGGTGGCTTTAAACCTTCCAGCTGTATTGCTATCGCCTGAGCTTCAAACCCCCCGATTATTATAGGAATTCTACGTTCACCTATTTCCTCAGTTAAAACCAGTGCATATGCTCCGGTTTGTGTCTGACTATAAGAAATTCCTAATACATTTAATTTAATCTTACTCATAAATTTTTAACAAAATCCGGAAGTGTCCGGATTTTAATTTAGCTAAATAAAAAGTAATATTTTATTAAAAGCAAGTTTAAGAATTTATTTACTGAAAAAAAAACCATCAGAGTATTTTCATTCACTTATGTTTTGAAACATTTACATAAGATTTAATCCAAATTGGATGATTCTATTCTTGTTAAGAATTTTGTAAAACATTATATTTATCTTAGCATTCAATTTAATACATAAAAAAGCGATGAGTACCATTAAACAAGATTTTCTTCATTCTTTAGAGATATTAAAATCATTTATTTCAGATGAAGATAATTTTAATAAGATAAAAACAGCAGGTGATTTAATGATTGAATCTGTTAAAAAAGGAAATAAAATTGTTTCTTGTGGGAATGGTGGATCAATGAGTGATGCCATGCATTTTGCTGAAGAACTAACAGGTAGGTTTAGAGATAACAGACAAGCAATTGCTGCCATTTCCATTTCTGATCCAACACATATCTCATGCACAGCAAATGATTTTGGATATGATTATGTTTTTTCAAGGTACCTTGAAGCAGTTGGTCAAAGTGGAGATGTTTTACTTGCAATAAGCACAAGTGGTAATTCTCCCAATATTTTAAACGCTTGCCAAGTGGCTAAAGAAAAAGGAATTAAGATTGTAGGTTTAACAGGCAAAGATGGAGGAAAACTTGCAAACCTATGCGATATTGAGCTACGTGCCCCAAAATCTGAATATGCAGATAGAGCTCAGGAAATACATATTAAAATCATTCATTCACTAATTCATTATATCGAAAATAACATACTCTAATTTAATCTTTTATGCTTATTAAAACTTTCGGCAGTGCTGTCCAGGGAATAAACGCAACAACAATAACTATCGAAGTAAGTGTATCGCAAGGAATCAATTTTTATTTGGTTGGATTACCTGATAGTGCCGTAAAAGAAAGTCAACAAAGAATTGACTCTGCACTAAGGCAAAACGGATATAAGGTTCCTGGCAAAAAAATCGTTATAAATATGGCTCCTGCCGATATTCGTAAAGAAGGATCAGCATATGATTTGCCACTTGCAATAGGGATTTTAGGAGCTTCAGAACAAATAATATCTGACAAGATCGGCGATTACATCATCATGGGAGAACTGTCACTAGATGGCGGATTACAAAAAATAAAAGGAGTTTTACCCATTGCCATTCAAGCACGAAAAGAAGGTTTTAAAGGACTGATCTTGCCCAAAGAAAATGCAAAAGAAGCTGCTGTAGTAGATGATCTGGAAATATATGGAGTAGAAAACATAAAAGAAGTTATTGATTTTTTTAATGAAGAAATAGAACTTGAAAAAACCATAGTAGATACCCGCGATGAGTTTTTTGCAAATATCAATAATTATGAGATTGACTTTTCAGACGTTCGTGGTCAGGAAAACGTTAAAAGAGCGCTTGAAATTTCAGCTGCTGGTGGGCATAATATTATAATGATTGGTCCACCGGGAGCAGGGAAAACAATGCTTGCAAAACGAATTCCTACAATTATTCCACCTTTAACACTTCACGAAGCCTTAGAAACAACAAAAATTCATTCTGTTGCCGGGAAAATTGATGGAGAAACATCCTTGATGACAAAAAGACCTTACCGTAGCCCACATCATACTATTTCAGATGTAGCCTTAGTTGGTGGTGGTGGATTTCCCCAGCCCGGTGAAATTTCATTAGCACACAATGGGGTTTTATTTTTAGATGAATTGCCAGAGTTTCAGCGTTCTGTATTAGAAGTAATGCGACAACCTTTAGAAGATCGTGTAATTACTATTAGTCGTGCAAAATTCACTGTTGAATATCCTGCCAGTTTTATGCTTATCGCTTCGATGAACCCATGCCCATGCGGATATTACAATCATCCTGAGAAAGAATGTGTTTGTGCCCCCGGGAATATTCAACGCTATTTGAATAAAATCTCAGGCCCACTCTTAGATCGAATAGATATTCATGTGGAAGTTGTTCCGGTTTCTTATGATGAACTTTCAGAAGTTAAACCTGCAGAAAGTAGTGAAGAGATCAGAACCAGAGTAATAGAAGCACGCGAACGCCAACATCAACGGTTTACAGAAAACAAAGAGATTTACTGCAATGCACAAATGTCGTCGAAACTAATTCGTGAACATTGTGAAATTGATTCTGCCGGAAAAACCTTGCTAAAAAAAGCAATGGAACGTTTAGGATTATCAGCCAGAGCTTATGATCGAATATTAAAAGTTGCCAGAACAATTGCCGATCTGGAAGGAACTGAAAATATTCAATCGTATCATTTAGCAGAAGCTATTCAGTACCGTAGTTTGGATAGAAGCGGTTGGGGGAATTAACAATATACTCGGACAACATGCCCGAGTGAGCTGAAAAATTAATCAGAAAATTCTATTTATTGAATTTCACCTTTAGAATTAATCTATTTCCTCTATAAAACTTTTATTTTTATTTAAAGATATTACAAAAATAAAAGTCATAGTAAGGAACTTACTTAATGTTTTTTATGAAGTTTGTTTTTTGTTTTCATAAAAAACATTACGTAAGTTTGGTATAAAGAAAAAATATCATGAAAAAATTAATTCTAAGTATAGCAATAGTAGCTTTTTTATTTGCCTGTCAAGGGCCAACAAAAGAAACTAAGGATCAAACGATTGAAGATCAGATAAACACTGAATTGTCGAAAAATATTAAAAATGAAACCATTTTTTTAGGTTTGAGTTTTGGGATGAAATGTGAAGAGGTTTTTACTTATTTTAATGATTTAGTAAATAAAAATAAACTGCAATTAGTTCCCCATGAGTATATTTCGGATAAAGGAAAAATCTATATTTATAATTTTGAATTTGATGATCAGGATTCATTATTGCAAAATGTAACAGGAACATTCAAATCATATTATATTCAGGATAAATTATACAAATTGAGAGTTTCTGTTGAATCTGAAAACGATTCTTCCTTACAGCTTTTAAAATCTAAGCTAAAAGATGTATACATATCTGAATACGGTGAGAGATATATTAAAAAAGAGAATATTTATAATAATAGTGATGCTTACGAATGGATTATTGGTAATATGATGATTGAAATTACCGAAGGACTAAGCAACAATGTATTAATTGTCTACACAAATTTAATTACTATTAAAGAAAATGAAGACACTCCCAAAGAAGTACTGATGCGTGAGATATAATTAACTCTTCTAGAATTAACATAATTTTAGACCTTCTAAACCCTACAAATAAAGTATGTGGTAAAACTAATTAAATTATGAAATACATCACCATAAAATACCGAATGTTTCGCCATTTGCTAACTACTCCATTTATTTTTGGTGCGGTTATTCCTATTGCCATTGCCGATTTATATATTGAAATATACCACCGCATTTGTTTCCCTTTTTACAGAATCCCTTATGTAAAAAGAAAAAACTATATTAGAATAGATCGACATAAGTTATCATATCTAAATATCAGCGAAAAATTAAAATGTGTTTATTGTGGGTATGCGAATGGTGCAATAAACTACTGGAAAACCATTGTTGGTGAAACAGAAAAATACTTTTGCTCAATAAAACACAAAGAAGACAAAAATTTTATTTCTCCTGAACATCATAAGAACTTTCTTGAATATTCTGATAAGCTTACTTTCGTAGAACAATATGGTTCAAAAAGAACAAAGTTTTAATTCATAAAAAAGCTTGCTGTATTTCGAGCAAGCTTTATGTAATTGTTTAGTCCCAAATTTTATTCGTATATCTCACCTGAGTCGCCATATGCTACTGCATGAATAATAAACCAAACACCATCGCCATCAGTATCCATTACATCTAGTGTTACGGAATAATCATTCACAAATGGATTAAAATGCATTGTATTTCCATATTGACCGGGCGCTAAAGTTGTAGGCATAAAGTCGCCAGCATAAATATGACTTTCTTCAATTGTATATTCACTATATAGTCTATATGAAACTGTTGCCATATAACCATCGAAATCGATGCTTACTTCTCCAACTAATGTTCCTTTTCTTACGTCGTTCAAGCCAGCACCAACCCATAATTCATAAGTTGTTACTCCTGATTCCATTAAGTTGATTGCCCAACCCCAGCGATTTTTGGCTAGTTCTAAACTAGGTAAATCTTCAGGATTAGATTTTGGTCCTGTTGTAAATACATATCCACCTTTTGCAAAAGCAGTTCCTAAAGCTTCAGTTGGTACAGGAGGCTCTTCACCACAACATGCTGGAGTATAATCAGCATAATACCACCAAGCATCTCCCGGGCCTTCAATATCACCACCCCATGCAGTTTCTTCACCTTTAGCTGCAATATCATCAAGTACTAATACATCAGCATGCACCACAACATGAATTGCTTGTTCACCACAATTCATAACATCATAAAATGGAATTGTGTTTAAAGCTATTGTAAAAGTATACGACGTTTCTCTTTCAGGTACAGTTACTTTATAAGGGAAACTTCCTGCTGCAGGTCTTTCCAATCCTTCTCCATTTAATAAGCTAAAATCTGTTCCAAGCCACATTTTAATGTTTTCTTCACCAACAAAACCACCATCTGATATAACGGTCACATACAAGTTTGTTTCATCGTTTGATACAATTATTTCGCCAGCATCAATAGTCTGACCTGCCCACAATGTAAATGTATCGGTTCCGCAATACTCTGTACCTTCTACCATTACTGCTCTTTGTAATTGATCTGCTTCAGTTAAATCCTTAGTATTAACTAAGCTTTCACTACAAGACATTAATAAAGCTGCTATAAAAGCAACAGAAATAAATTGTTTGATTGTTTTCATACGTTCTATAGTTTATTATTTAGAATAAATCGAAATTACAACAAGGTTTCGCTTTAATAAAGTTTTTTTTAAATTAGTTGACAAACGACTAAATTTTTATGTCCAATAATTAAACTTACCTGACCAATAAAAGGCCCTTTTTATCTTTTATTATGAAATCAAAAGCTAATAAATACACGTATAAATCTGATTTATAGGCTATTTTTGAATATACTATATATTAAAATATGAAGCCATTTTATTTGTAAGTCTCATATTCTTCCATATAACATTTACAGCAATTTCCCATTTTAAGGCAGAAACACCTTCTCTATCTCCAATAACTCTGTATGCATGATCATTATAATATATTTCTAATCGCTCGTTAATTTGCGGACTTATTGTTTGTAATTCCTCCAATTTCATTACTAAATCTTCTTTTTTATCTGTAAAATGAAATTCCAATCTGTCAACAAAAAGTTTAACATCTGCTTTGCCAATAAAATCAGGATTACCTGTTGTAGTTGTATGATAAATATTTGAGTTTTTATCTTCGAATAAAATATCATTAGAACTGATATTTAATTTATCATTCACATAATTTACCAAGCATTTCTCCTGCCACTTATTCCAGTCTCGAATATTATCAAAATGCAGATTCCCTTCTGTTTTTCTTTCAAAAAACCCAAAATCATCGATATGAATATCGTAATTACATTTACTACAAAAGAAATCATTGCCTTGAGCTCTAATACTATCTATTGCATTACATTCGGGACAAAGATACAAAGCATGTCCAATGTGTTCTGCCTTTTTATCAGAATAAATTACATTCATATGTTTTCGCTGATATTCAACTTCATCATGATGAATATATTCCAGCAGCTTCTGATATATTTCATCTTCTGATAATTCTATTACCTGTTTTTGATCAAGCATCAGTTTATATTCTACTTCTAATTTAGTTCGCCTTGTTGTTTTTGACCAACGTGGGTGAAATAAATTCATCCCCTTTAATACAGAAACAATTACAGGAACTTTAATCATCTTAATCAATCTCACTGTTGACCTATCAATTTCCATTCTTGTTCCATCCCAGGTTCTTACCGCTTCAGGAAATATACCAATGTTCTCTCCTTGATTTATTACCGAAATAATATCACGGATTACTTTTGAATCGCGCATATTTTTTTTCTTAGGAATTGTACCAAGGCGTGTCAAAAAAAACTTATTAAAACCACCTCTCATACTTGCATCTGAAGCAACAAAATGTGTAAACCTTGGCAAAAAATTACCCACAATAAAAGGATCCCAATGCCCAACATGATTACTTAAAAGAATATATGGTGATTTAAGCTTTTTAACTTCTCTGGGCATTACTCTTTTAATTCTAAAGATAAAACCAACAATATGGAATATAACAAAGGTGATAAATCTTATATAATACTTTGTAGGATATGCCTTTTTATTATTCATGAATATTCGTTCCAATACATTTAAAAATCAAGCCACTAAAATAGATTTAAAAATTGTAATTCAAAAAAATCATTATCTTTAAATAAATTTAAATCTATATTTTATGAGAACAATTCTTATTTCTGCATTACTTACAATATGGATCTCATTTTGCTCTTATTCGCAAGAGCGGTTTGATTTGTTTTATTTGTCCGGGAACTATAATTTTATGCAAACTACCGATGCTAATCCTTCTGAAAATGGTGAAACAGGAATAATGGCTCAACTACGAATACCTATTGTATTTGAAAATTCTTCTGTTTTTTATTCACAAATTGATTATCAATATTTTTCTATCTTCAACGAATTTGATGCATCAGCTACAAATCCAGTTGAACAATTCAATCTGCACGGGTTTATTTTAAGAACCGGGTATATTCACAGATTTAATTCTGAGCAATCATTGCAAATTTTATTTTCACCCAGGTTTATGACTGATTTTAATACATCATTCTCTGATGCAGTTCAACTTGGTGGTGTTTTATTATATGAGAAAATTAAAAATGAAAATCTTACTTGGAAAATTGGGGCCTTATATAATCAGGAATTTTTTGGCCCATACCTTGTTCCTGTGGTTGATTTAAACTGGAAAATTACAAGTAAACTTAGATTTTCAGGTTTATTGCCAGTGTATGGAGCATTATACATGGAACCATCTGAGAAGATTCAATATGGATTACACTTTATAGGAATTACTACAAGCTATCGCATAAATGACTCTGAACGTGGATATGACAATTATTATATTGATCGCAGAAGCATTGATGTTTCTTTATTTACAAAAGCTCAATTGTTGGATAATATTTTTCTGACTGCCAGAGCGGGATATTCATTATCCAGAGACTATGGGCTTTATGCTGAAAATGATAAAATTGACTTGGGATTACCTCTTGTAAATATTGGTGATAACAGAACTCGTTTAAATGAAGAATTTGGTGGAAGTCCATTTATCCACCTGCGTTTAACTTACAGTATCCCTGTAGAATAATATTTAGTAAAGAGAAAGATGAATTTAGAATTCTAAATTCATCTTTTTTATTCGTTTATTTTTTTTCGTAGTTCTTCGTATTGTTCCCTAATCGCTTCCATTTCTTCCATATTTTGCCGCATCTCTTCTTCTTTCTCCATCATTTCCTGAGTTTGTGCTTTAAATTTCTTAATCATTTCAGCACTACTTTCATTCATTCTTATGTTATTAAGATTACCGGCAATATTATTTGCTACTCTAGTAATAAATTCTTTTTCCAGATTTGTAAACTTGTTAAAGCTTGCTAATTCTAACATTCCAAAAACTTTATCATCAATACTTAGAGGAACAATAAGTAATGAATCAGGTTTAGAATTGCCCAATCCCGATTCTATTTTGAAATAGTTCTCAGGAACATCATTTATTAATAGAACCCTGTTTTCTGCATAAGCTATCCCGTAATTTCCTGTTTCAATATATATTCGTGATTTATTTTTACGAATATCATTCCCACAACCATAATCTGCTATTAATTCAAAATAGTTATCCCCATCTTCGCTATTATTCAACATATACAATACGCCGGCAGTAGCATTAATGTATTTTATAATTTGCGTAAGAACCTTATTACTTAGAACCTTAAAATCATCTTTATTGTCAGCCAGAATATCATTAATTATTGCCACACCATTATTAATCCAGCTCTGTTGTTTTTCTTTTTCCTGATGTTTTATTAATTCATCATGCTGCTTCTGAAGCTCTTGAGTTCTTTCATTAATATTGTTTTCCAGATTTTCTTTTTCTGTTCTTAATTCATGTGTTAATTTTTCGTTTTGGTTAATTGCTTTAGCAGATTTTGATGTTATCGTTGTTGATTGAATCAACATAAATACAACTAATCCATATGAAGCAATATAAGCAGTTTGTATAACACCCATACTACTTAAAACATCATTTATGGCAGTAGAATATAGAATAAACATACCCAAGAAAGTCCAAAATGCTGTTGGTCTTTTTCTTAATGCTGCTTTCAATAAAATTCCAAAAGTTAAATACAATCCAAAGATTAAGATATAAACTTCAAATACTAATCTTATTTTACCATAAACAACGGCAGGAGTAACAAATACAATAATTGTAATTATAATACCAATTACAACCATAATATTTCTCAAAATTTTAGAAAAATCTTTGCTGAATAAGCTATAGATAAACAGTGCAAATAATGGAATAGTCCCAAATCCGGAAAAGTTATCTAACTTAATTAAAAACTCCCAACTTATACCCGGAAAAATATTTGTAATTATTCTATCAGCAGTTGCAATATTTCTCAATATCATCACTAAACAAACAATACTAAAATAAAGATTAGAAACATCTTTTCTTCTGAATAAAAACATGTTTAGGTGGTTTAATCCAATAATTAGAATAATTCCAATAATAATTAGATTAAGAATGTCATTATTACGTGTGTCTTTTCTTAAATTATCAAATGTTCCAAAGAATATAGGCCTTTGTAAACCTGCTCTAACATGAGAAAAATTTGACACTTGAAAGATAATCTCAATGGAATCTGTATCCCCTTTATCAGGATCTAAAATAATTGGAATATCCTGATACTTAAATTTCGGAAAGGAATTTTCTTTATCAACACCTACGCTGCCAACTTCATTTAAGAATGCTCCGTTTACCCATAATTTATAATTTGAAAATACAGTTGCTATTTTTAAACCATAAATAGTTTCTTCTGCATCAGCTTGTTTCTTTATTATAAGCCTATACGTAGCATAACCCTGGTAAGGAAGTTTTAGGCTGTCGAGCATTACCGATGTCCATGATTTTGGTATTTTAGCTAAAGTGCCATTTTCAGGTTTCCCATTTTTAAAATCATTTGGCTCAAGTAACTGATTCCAATAAAATTCAACATTACCTTCTAATTTTATTGCCGAGTAATCATCAATAATTATTTGAGAAAGATCTAATATACCATTTTCGATTTGATATCCATTTTTTGCTGACACATTTATACTGAAAATAAATATCAATGTGAAAACACCAAGTAGACGAACATTCATACCAGATAAATTTATTTAGAATATCTAAAACTAATTCTTTTTTATGAATTTCTCGAATTAATTAATAATTTCTTTGGAATAATTTTTTACGAAAGGCTTATTAAAAATGAAAGGTGAAAGAATTAAAAAACTTTTCCACCAATTAGCAAAATTATAAAAGATTTCCATACGTTTTTCAAAAAAATCAATAAAGCGAACAATTATTTAATAAATATGTTGTATAACAGATTTTTAGTGTTATTTTTGAATCCATTTTTAAAAACTTATATACTTTAAAACACTCTATCATAGTAGTTAAAGATGACATCAAGAGATAAAATAATAAATTTTAAAATAAATATTAATTAAAACGATTAAAGAATGGACACTATTTTTTGGTTAATTCCTATTGCATCAGTAATTGCACTGGTATTTGCATGGTTTTTCTTCAAGGATATGATGAAAAGCTCTGAAGGAACGGATAAAATGAAAGAAATTGCTCAGCACGTTAGAGACGGTGCTATGGCTTATTTAAGAAGACAATATCGTGTTGTTACGATGGTTTTCGTTGTTTTATTTATTATCTTATTAATCCTGGCTTATTTCCGTGTACAAAATCCATTTGTACCAGTTGCTTTTTTAACTGGTGGATTCTTCTCTGGATTATGTGGATTTTTAGGAATGAAAACGGCAACATTTGCTTCTGCAAGAACAGCTCATGGTGCTTCACAATCATTAAATAAAGGTTTAAAGATTGCTTTTAGAAGTGGTGCTGTAATGGGATTAGTTGTGGTTGGATTTGCTTTGTTAGATATTGCATTATGGTATCTAATTTTAACTAAACTTGTATATACTGCTGAACACATGCAAAACGGATTGCATTTTCTTGGTTTAGATTTCGTTCATGCAGGAACTACTGATCACGAAAAACTTATTGAAATTACTGCAACAATGTTAACATTTGGTATGGGTGCTTCTACTCAAGCATTATTTGCTCGTGTAGGTGGTGGTATTTATACAAAAGCTGCAGACGTGGGTGCTGACTTGGTTGGTAAAGTTGAAGCTGGTATTCCAGAAGACGATCCTCGCAATCCTGCTACTATTGCTGATAATGTTGGTGATAACGTAGGTGATGTTGCTGGTATGGGTGCTGACTTATACGAATCTTATGCCGGTTCTATCTTAGCTACCGCTGCTTTAGGTGCAGCTCTTCCTGCAATAGCTGGTACAGATGCTACTAAAGCTGTTATTGCACCAATGATTGTTGCTGCTATTGGAATTATCTTATCAATCCTAGGTATTTTCATGGTAAGAACAAAAGAATCTGCAACTCAAAAGAATTTATTAAATGCACTTCTTTTTGGTACAGGAGGAAGTTCTGTACTTATTCTTATCGCTGTTGCTATTTTAGCAAATGTAGGTTGGATTAGCTGGGGTATTTTCGGTGCTGTTGTAACTGGCTTATTAGCAGGTGTTATTATTGGACAAGGAACAGAATATTTTACTTCAGATGAATATAAGCCAACAAAAGGAATTGCCAGACAGGCACAACAAGGCCCTGCAACAACAATTATTGATGGTATTGCAGTGGGTATGTATTCAACCTGGATTCCGGTTGTAACTATCGTATTGGGAATTATCGGTTCATACGGATTTGCTGGTGGATTTAACAACTTTGCAATGGGTGTTTATGGTATCGGTTTTGCTGCTGTTGGTATGCTATCAACTTTAGGTATTACCTTAGCTACTGACGCTTTTGGTCCTATCGCTGATAATGCTGGTGGTAACGCTGAAATGTCTGAACTTCCAAAAGAAGTACGTGAACGTACTGATGCTTTAGATATGTTAGGTAACACTACTGCAGCAACAGGTAAAGGTTTTGCTATTGGTTCTGCTGCATTAACTGCTATGGCATTACTTGCTGCTTATATGGAAGAAGTAAGATTATGGTTAGGGAAATTACCTGAACAAGGTGCTGCTTTCCTTGAAAAGACAGGAGTGGCAGATTTAGCTTCAGCAGGTATTCATGATTTTGTTAGTTTTTACGACTTATCAATATTTAACCCAATGTTACTTGGCGGATTATTCTTAGGAGCTATGATGGCATTTGTATTTAGTGCAATGACAATGAAAGCTGTAGGTCGTGCTGCTGGTGCAATGGTTGATGAAGTACGTCGTCAATTTAAAGAAATACCTGGTATTTTAGAAGGAAAAGCAACTCCTGAATATGCAAAATGTGTTGCTATTTCGACAAAAGGAGCACAAAAAGAAATGTTAGTTCCTTCATTATTAGCAATAGCTGTTCCAATTATTGTTGGAATATTGTTAGGTGTTGCTGGTGTTGTTGGTTTATTAGCAGGTGGACTTGTTACCGGGTTTACATTAGCTGGTATGTTAAATAACTCAGGTGGCGCATGGGATAACGCTAAAAAATTCATCGAAAAAGGAAACTACGGTGGCAAAGGTAGTGATGCACATAAAGCAGGTGTTGTTGGTGATACTGTTGGTGATCCATTTAAAGACACTTCAGGTCCATCATTAAACATCCTTATAAAACTTATGACAATGGTTTCTGTTGTTATGGCAGGCTTAACAGTGGCATTAGGATTTTTTGCTTAATATTACAGAACAATAATATATTAAAGCTGACTTTTTTAGTCAGCTTTTTCTTTTTTAAAATGAAAGTTGTGGATTGATTTCATAGTTCGCTCTAATATTTTTATATTTGAGCTTACAGTAAATATAAATTAAAATTATACGATCATGGGTAAAGGAGATAAAAAAACCAAAAGAGGTAAAATTGTAATTGGCAGCTATGGTAAAAAAAGACCTAAAAAGAAGAAAACTTCTAAGGTAGAAGCAAAGCCAACCCAAAAAACAAAACCTGTAATTAAAGCAGAAAAGGCTGCTCCTAAACCAAAAGAAGTAAAAACGAAAGAAGAAGTTAAAGCTAAACCTAAAACAGAAACAAAACCTAAGGCAGAAGCAAAGCCAAAGACAACAACAAAAAAGACAGCTCCTAAGAAAGAAGAGCCAAAAGAATAATAGTTTAAATATTTTTATAAAGAGAAAGGACTGAGATATCAGTCCTTTAATTTTTGCCTAATTTATTAAATCACTAATTTTCCAAATCAAAATTTTACCTTCAGGAGTTGCTAAAGCTAAAAGTTTTCCATCTGGACTAATTTTACAATCTGCCAATTCAGGTTTAGGATTCTTATATCGCCAGATCTCTTTGCCAGATTTATAATCCCAAAGAATTAATAAATGATCTTCACCACAAGTAACCATGTATTTCTCATCTTGTGTTATTTGAACACTTTGCAACATATCCTGCACAGGTATTGATCTTATAAAACTACCATCAGAAATTTTCCAAACATTAATGGAGTCATTTCCTGCATTAATTAGATACTTATCATTATTAAATAATTGAAATGAGCAATTATATCCCCTATTTACTTTTATCTGATGTATAGGTTTATATGATTGTACATCCCATATAATCAAATCCACATTTATAGAACCACTAATCATTACATCTCCATTTGTATTATAAGAAATATAACCTACACCATTTTCATTAGCCTTAAATTTCTTAATCAATTCAAGTGAGTTCAAATCCCATATTCGAATAAACTCATCCAATGTACCAACCGTTAAACTTTTGCTATCTGGGCTAAAAGCTAATGCACAAACTGCATTATTTGTTTTTCTGTCAAATTCCGGGTATAAACTTTTATGGAGAATTTCATTCGGTACCACTTTAATTTCACGAATCAATTTACCAGTTTGAAGGTTCCAAATTCTAAAACTTCCATCATGAGAAGCGCTTGCAACATATTTGTTATCTGGACTAATAGCAATTTCTCTAATCCAATCTGTATGACCGCACAATGTATGGACTTTGGTAAATGACTCAACATCCCATATTACAACTGTGTTGTCCCAACCTCCACTTGCCAAATATTTTCCATCCTTGCTAAATCGCAAATAATTAATTTTATGCTTATGCCCAACTAAAACTCTATATAAATCTGAATCTTGTTGCTGACAAAATCCTACTATATACATTATAAATAGTACTATATATAGTCTCATAATAAATCCTTACTCACTTTTAGTTTCTTCGAAAAACATCTCTTCTTTTAAAATTCGTATTCTTGTTTTAGCATGATCAATCATAGCTTGATCAGTTATACGTGGTGAATCTGTCTCAATTTTAATTTCATCTGACTCTGGTGGATTAACCATAATTAAAAAGCCATCATAGTAATTAACAGCTAACTTTTTATTACCTAAAATATCATATAACTGAGCCATTTTAAAAGATAATATGGGTTTAGAATCATATTTGTATGCTGCCTTTAAATGCTCTAGTGCAACTTCATATTCTTTCTGCTCCTGGTAAATAAATGCTATCTCGGAAAAAATATTAGACACTTCTATCGGTGATGGTTCCAGTAAGCTTAAAGATTTATTAAGGTAATTCATTCCATCTTCATGTTTTCCTGCTCTTCCCATGGCACTTCCCAGATAGAACATCGACTCAGCATCTTTATTGTCATATTCTATGGCTACATTTAGATTACGAATAGCTCTATTAAAATCCTTCTTTTCGAAAAATGCCAATCCCTGGTATTTCAAATTAAAATAAGTAGAATCACCTTGCTGAAGAAGTTTATTAAAACCTGCGATAGATGAATCAAAATCTCTATTTAAATATTGCGCATACGATTTCAGTTTTAACAATTGAGTGTTATCAGAGAAATGTATTAATCCATTGTTACAAACATCTATTGCTGTAACAAAATTCCTTTGAGAATTTAAGATATTTGCAAGTTGTAAATACATAGATAAATCGTACGGATTTAATTGAATTGCAATTTGATAAGAAAAAATAGCTCCTTCGATAACATTAATTTTATCATAACAATACGCTAATTGCTTAAAATAATAAAAGTTTGTAGGATCAATCGCATTGGCCTTTTGATAATAATAAATTGCTGAGCCAAACTCTTTTTTCTTTCTAAATAAGTTAGCCAAATTTACAATTGGGTCTAAATCTAACGTGTCACGCAGGTATTGATCGTAGTAAATACTAATAGCATCTTCATCTTTACCAATAAAATCAAAAGATGCAGCTAACGAATTTTCAATTATTGAATTAGATGTATCAAGCGCATTTGCTTTTTCGAAAAACTTTATTGCATCAAAATACTTGTATTTTGACTGGTAAGATTTACCTAAGTAAAAATATATTTCCCAGTTTGTTGAATCTGATTTTAATAATTCATTTGCAATAACAATTGAAGAATCATAATTACCTTTTAAAACATAAAGTTCTAATTCTCTAATCTGTTCAGCATTTTGAGAAAAAGATAGTACTGGAAAAAATATTAAAATCAGAAGGAAATATTTTTTTATCATAATTAAAATTTAAGGGCTAGTTTACACCAGCCCTATTTAGATTATTTTAAAGCAAATACTATTGGAAAGGTAAATCGCACAGTAACAGGCTTGCCTTTTTCAATTCCAGGTTCCCATTTAGGAGAACTTTTAGTAACTCGTAAAGCTTCTGCATCTAATAATGGATCTGCACCCCTTACAACTTCAACATTTTTTACATTTCCTTCTGCATCAACATCAAACTGAATGTACACTTTCCCTTGGATCT
>CAZPMA010000015.1:17535-40389 GCA_964587535.1 uncultured Bacteroidales bacterium | reverse complement strand
TGGATTTATCGTCATTATTATCCTGTTTTGATCTGCAAAAATAACTAATTTTGTGGTATTCAAATTAAAATTTTAAAAGGGATGAATTTTAGAAAAGGAGATAGAGTTAAGTTTTTAAACGATGTTGGCGAAGGAACCATAATAAGTTTTCAGAATAAAGATATTGCCGTTGTTTTAAATGACGATGGGTTTGAAGTTCCTGTATTGATGAAGGAACTTCTTAAAATTGAAGGGGATTATATTTTTAATGATATTGAATCAGAAAATGTTAATGAAAGTAAACCAAAATCATCAGCCAAACACGAAGAAATAATTGAAGAAGACGATCTGGAAGAAGATGGTTTAAATACAGATAACAAAGCAAACTTATATTTTGCACTTGTACCTAAAAATCAAAACGATATACTGAATTCAGATTTTGACACTTATTTAATCAACGATTCTAATTTTAGAATCCTATATACTATTTCAAAAAAAGAATCAGAATTTCAGTCTTTATTTGCCTATGGTAACCTGGAAGATAATACTAAAATTATATTGGAATCTATTAAAAGAGATGAGTTAAACGATTTCGAGGAAATTACATTTCAGCTAATATTTTTTAGAAAAGGTAATTATTATTTATTACAACCACTTAATAAAACCTGGAATGTAAAACCAAGTCGGTTTTTTAGGCCAAATGCATTTGCCGAAAACGATTTCTTTCACGAGAAAGCTTTCATTTATGAATTAACTACTCAGGAAATAAATATTGAAGATTATCTTTCAGATTCAGACATTGAGAAAGCTAAAAAAGAAAAAGCACGTAAAGAGCCAAATAAGCAATTTAAAAGTAGTAAACAGGGGAAAAATAAAGAAATTGAAGAGGTAGATTTACATATTCAGGAATTGGTTGATGATTATAGTAATTTATCGAATGGAGAAATTGTGGATATTCAATTAAGTCGATTTACGACAGCTTTGGATGGTGGAATACTAGCCGGAACCCGCAGAATGGTTTTTATTCATGGTATTGGTGCAGGTAAATTAAAACATGAAATTCAAAAAACACTTGATAGAAAATATCCAAAGTTAAAATATCAGGATGCTTCTTTTAAAGAATATGGTTACGGAGCCACAATGGTAATTTTAAAATAAAAAACATTATAAAAAGACTTATCTTTGCAAAACAGTAGGTCGTTCCATCGTGCCGGCATTTTGTCGGTAAGGAAAGTCCGGGCAACAAAGAGCACCAAACTCTCGAAATGAGAGATATCTGTGAGGGTATAGTAACAAAGAAGAAAATAACCGCCTTCGGGCAAGGGTGAGAAGGTGGGGTAAGAGCCCACCAGTTTTAGTAGCAATACTAAATGCTGTTTGTCTTTTGGGTTGCAAAACCACATATACCGGCAATTAAGGGCTGCTCGTCCAATGTCGGGGGGTAGGTTGCTTAGATAAATGATGGAAATATATCCCGATACTATCGGGATTGTATACAGGACCCGGCTTACAGACCTACTGTATTTTTAAAAATTATTCATGATTTTATATCTTCTCCAAAACTTCCATTTAGTTAACGATGTATACCAAATAATTCGTTCAAAAAACGTGAATCGAAGCAAAAAATGAAAGATTCTGTAAGAAATTATAAAAATGAAAACGATTAGTGATGCATCAATGAAAAACTGAAATGTATCGCTTAACCATTCTGGTAATATTTTGGCTAGATAATAATTGATTTTAAATAAATCATATATTTTATAAATTAAATAAAGTTTAATTAAAAAGTAGAATGCAAATACAAAACCATGAGCAGTTTCTATTGCTTGTTCCGGACAAATACTCATGCATTGCATACAACTTTCACATTTATAAGTCCAAAAAGGCCTATTATCAACAATTTTTATAGCTTGCACAGGGCATTTTTTAATGCATACATTGCAATTAGTGCAATTATGTGAAGCATAAAAAGATTTCGCTAAAATAAACCTGCCAAATATATAATATGCTAATGCAATTGGTGTTATAGCAATATCAATTAGAATAGCTCTTAATCCCTTATAATTTTTCTTTCCTTCAATTAAATTTTGAGCAAAATCAATGGTTTGCTTTTTTCTTTTTTCATAAATTGATTTAATAACTTTTTCTTTAATTCCTGGATGAAATGAAATCCAGTTTGATGGTAAATCAACAGGATACATACTTACAATTTTATGCCCTTTCAGAATTAAAATTAAAGCAGAAAAAAATTGAGCTAATCCACTTATCCCAGGTAAAAATAATTTACCAGCTTTCATTCCGGCACGTGTATTTATAATATAAGCGCTATTGTTTTTTGCTCTTGGAAATCTTAATAAAAAATGAAACATTATTGGTGGAAAATTAAATCCATGTGTAGGACAACAAAATCCTATTAAAGTATTTGAAGATATTTGTATTTCTTTTCTATTTGCAAGCTTACTTATATCTATTACAGTTGTAGTTTTGCCATTAGAATCAAACGTTGCTTTAATCCAATTAGCTACATTCCGAGCATTTCCTGTTCCACTAAAGTAATATATTATATGGTGGTTATTTTCCATGATATTAAAAAGATAATTGATAAAAATACAAAAACCATTTGTTGATTAAATTGTTATAAAACATTAATGATCTATTTTTTTGTTATTCTTATAATTAAAGTATTTCTTTGCAGCAAATTATTAATTCAAACAAAATATTATGACTATTACAAAAGACAAAGTAGTAACACTGACTTATCAGTTAAGAGTAGATAATAAGGAAGGTGATGTTATTGAAACCGTAGAAAAAGAAAAACCATTTGTATTTTTATATGGAGCTGGTTTAATGCTTCCAAAATTCGAAGAAAATTTGAATGGATTAAAAGCAGGTGATGATTTTGAATTTATTTTAAAATGCGAAGATGCCTATGGTTTAGCTACTGAAGAAGCTGTAATGGATTTACCTAAAAATATTTTTGAAGTTGAAGGAAAAATTGAAGATGGTTTATTAGCTGAAGGAAATGTTATTCCAATGCAAAACCAGGAAGGACACAAGTTTAATGGTGTTATTGTTGAAGTTGGTGAGGAAACTGTAAAAATGGATTTTAACCATCCTTTGGCTGGTGATGATTTACATTTTAAAGGTAATATCATTGAAATTCGTGATGCATCAAAAGAAGAAATTGATCATGGTCATGTTCATTAAGATGAAAATATATAATCAAAACAAAAGGGTATTGAAATTTCAATACCCTTTTTTTGTATCATTTATGTATATGTTTATATTTGCGATCTACAACAAGTTTGGAACGGTATTTGAATAATATAAAAATAAAAATATGAATATGATGAAAAGATTAATAATTATTGTGGCTTTATTATTGCCATTTAGTTTTTTAGCAAATGCACAAATAAAATTTGGTGCAAAAGTTGGGCTTACTTCGACTAGTGTTAAGGCCGATGATGTAATAAATAGTACATCAGCAGACGATGGATTTGATAAATTATTAGTTAAAGGAAAAGATTCGAAAGCAGGAATTCAAGCTGGTGTTTTTGCAAGAGTTACTATTTTAATGATTTATGTACAACCTGAATTATTATTAACAACCAACAGGGGTGAAGTAGAAATTACTAAAATAGTAGACGGTACAGAAAAAATTTATGTGGGCGAACAAAAGTTCAGACAATTAGATTTCCCAATTATGTTTGGATATAAAGCAGGTCCATTTAGATTGCAAGCAGGCCCCGTTGGAACAATTATGTTGAGCAGTGATCCAACATTTGATATGGTAAGTGGTGTTGATGCTGAAGAAGAATTTAAAGGAACAACTTGGGGATACCAGGTAGGTATAGGCTTCGATCTACTTAGAAAAATAACATTTGACTTAAAATACGAAGGAAACCTTAGTAATTTAGGTGATGGTGTGAAAATCGGTGATAAAAATTATGATTTTGATTCAAGAAATAATCAATTAGTTGTATCGGTAGGAATTTTCTTTTAATTTAAAAATAAAAGTTATTAACAACCACTACTTAATTAAAAGTAGTGGTTTTTTTATGCTTTCCCGACATTTTTGTTCAGAATTGTTAATAAACTCATCATCAACTTATTAGTATTTATTAAAACTTGTATTCGATTTATTTGTTATTTGAAATAATTGATTAGCTTTGCATCCGTTTTTCTTATTAAATTTTTAATAAGATGCAGATATCCAGAATATTATTTTCTGGATATTGGTTTTTAAGTAGGAACGAATACATTTTGTATGAAGTTAAAAAAGTTTTTAAAAGTAACACTCTTATTTATTATCGTATTTCTTGGAGAAATTGCACTTTCTTTTTCGGATAAAACATCAACAGAGAAAGTGGTTCCAAGTGAAGAAAAAATGCCAATCTCACTTCGTTTATCAAATAATTTATCAGCTTATGAGTCTATGCAAGGACTAGATAAGCAAATTGAAGATTTCATTGAAAAATGGAATATTGCAGGAGCTTCAGTGGCAGTTGTTAAGGATGAAAGATTAATTTACTCCAAAGGATTTGGTTACGCCGATAAAGAAAATAATATTAAAGTTGAACCAAAACATTTATTTAGAATTGCCAGCGTATCTAAGCTAATTACAGCAACTGCTATTATGAAATTAGTTGATGATGGAAAATTATGTTTGTCAGATACTATATTTGGTGAAAATGGTATATTAAATACTAAAAATTATCAAAATATCAAAGATCCAAAAGTTAAAGGTATAACCGTTGAAAACCTTTTAAATCATACATCTGGATGGACAAATAAAAAAGGTGATCCGATGTTTTTAAATCAGGCAATTGCGAAAAAGATGAATAAAGAATTGCCTATTGATATTGAAACTGTGGTTCAATATATTTTAGAAAACAGTTCGCTTGATTATAAACCTGGATATAAATCAGTATATTCTAATTTTGGTTATGCCTTGTTAGGTTTAGTTATTGAAGCTAAAACTAATAAGGATTATGAAGATTACGTAATTAGTGAGATTCTAAATCCAATGGGTATTTATGATATGCATCTGGGAAAATCTTTACCTAAAGACAAATACGAGAATGAAGTAAAATACTATGGTTTAAAAGGAGAACGGGAGGTGCTTTCAAGTTTTGGTACAGGTGAAAGAGTGCCTAAGTATTATGGCGGTAATTCAATAGAAATTTTAGGTGCTGCAGGAGGTTGGGTTGCTTCTCCATCTGAGTTAATGAAATTGCTGGTGGCTATTGATGGTTTTGATGTTCGCCAAAATATTCTTTCAGAAGAAGCTATTATCAAAATGACAAAGTCAAGCAAAAAAATTAGACCTTTTGGTTGGACAGGCACCGATAACAATGGGTACTGGTGGAGAACTGGTACATTATCCGGAACATCAGCATTGCTAAAAAGAGAAAAAAATGGAATAAGTTGGATTTTAGTCATAAATACTACTCCTAAGTATGGTGCACGTTTTCCGGTTCAAATTAATAAAACAATGATTAAGGGGCTCGCAACGGTATATAATTGGCCATCATATGATTTATTTGATTATTATGAACCAAATTCAATAAAAAATAAATGGCTTACACAGAATAATCATTAAAAACCGAAGTAACTTCGGTTTTTTTCATTTTGTATTTATTAGAGAAAACAAATATTTAATTATTATATTTGTTTGTAAAATTTTTGTATTGAAACATTAATTAATGCAACATGAAATTGTATTATTACGTAGGTGTTTTAAAAGTTAATTATGGCTTTAAGAAAAAAAGATTCAAAAAATAATATTGAAATTAACGATCGGATAGAAATACTTCGAAAGGTTATTATTTTTTCTGAATCAGATAACAAAATACTAAAACAATTAGCTAACTCACTTGATGATGTGTATGTGAAACTAAATGAAGTTGTTTTCCGCAAAGGAGATCATTTAAATGCAATGTACATTATTAAGGAAGGGAGCGTAATTGTACACGATGGTGATCATATCTTTACTCAATTTGGGAAAAATGATTTTTTTGGCGAGTATTCATTAATTGATTCTTCAGCTCGTTCAGCAACCGTAACAGCAAATAAAGAAACTCAACTTTTAAGGTTAAATCAGCAAGATTTTAATAAAATAATTGAAACAAATCATGATGTTGCTAAAGCTATTTTAAAAGCCTTAATAAAGAGATTAAGAAATAATAATATTCTTGAAGAAAGATTAACGCAGCATAGTATAAAAATTGAAAAACAAAAACAAGAACTGGAAGAGTTAAATGCAACAAAAGATAAATTCTTTACAATAATTGCCCATGATTTAAAAAATCCATTTAATACAGTAATTGGTCTTTCAGAGCTGCTTATGGAAAGATATGATACATATGATCAAGCAAAAATTAAAGAATTTATTTATCAAATAAATAAATTTACGATTAATGCTTATGAACTATTAGAAGAACTCCTGCAGTGGGCAAAATCTCAAACAGGAAGATTAGAAGTTAAAAAAGAAGTTATTGATTTATATGAAATCATCAATAGTAATATTGAATTATTTACTAAAAAAGCAGAAAAAAAGAATACTAAAATAATTTCAAAAGTTTCTAAGAATACGATTGCTTTTATTGATAAAAATATGATTTCTACAGTAATTAGGAACTTTATTTCAAATGCTGTTAAGTTTACTGAAAACGGCACAATAACAATTGAAGCGAAAAAAAATAATGAAAATATTGAAATAAGTGTTGTAGATTCAGGTCTTGGTATTTCAGAAGAAAATTTAAAACACCTTTTTAGAATTGATAAAAATATTAGTACTCCTGGAACAAATGAAGAAACAGGAACAGGCTTAGGATTAATAATTTCCAAGGAGTTTATTAAATGTAATGATGGAAGTATTGAAGTAGATAGTGATGAAGGAAAAGGTAGTACTTTTAAGTTTTCTGTGCCAGTAAAATAGAAGATAAATGAAACAAAGATTTTTATTATACATAAGTTTACTTTTTATAAGCATTCTTGCTTCTGCAAATGCATTTTCTCAAAATGTTTTAGAAGTAAAAGGACGATTGACATTTAAGAATGGAAATGCTAAGGAAGGAGCTATCAAACTATACGAAAATGGTAATTTTATTGAATCATATTCAGCTGATCGATCAGGTAAATTTAAAGTTGATTTGGATATAAATAACGATTATTTATTTGAATTTACTAAGGAAGGCTATGTTACTAAGAAAATAACCATTAATACACATGTGCCTGCTGGTAAGGAAAATAACGAGTTTACTCCAATCCATTTTTCAGTTGAATTATTTAGACAGCACGATGGAGTGAATATTATTGTATTTACTCAACCAGTTGGCGTAATTAAATTTTATGATGATATAGGTGATTTTGATTATGATGTTGATTATTCAACCGAGATTAGAAATAAAATAGATAAAGCGGAACAAGAACTAGAAAAAGCCGAACAGGATGCTTTAATGAAAGAAAAGCAAGATTTAATTGCTGAACAAAAAAAATTACAAGCTGAAGAAGCAGCCAGAATAGAAGCACAAAGACTTAAAAAGATAGAAGAAGAAAAAGCTGCTGCCGAAGCACGCCGAATGGCTGAAGAAGAAAAAATAAGACAAGATCAGTTAGAACGGGAGAGACTGGCTGAAGAACAACGAAAAGCTGCTGAAGAACGTGCAAGAATTGCAGCTGAAGAAGAAGCACGTAAAAAAGCTGCATTAGAAGCCAAATTAAAAGCAGAACAAGAAGCTCGCAGAAAAGCCGCTGAAGAAGAAGCAAGACTTGAAGCAGAAAGAAAAGCGAAGTTGTTAGCTGAACAACAAGCAGCAGCGGAAAAAAGAAGAAAAGAAGAAGAAGCAAGACTCGAAGCCGAACGACTAGAAAAAGAAAGAATTGCAGAAGAACAAAGAAAAGCTGCTGAAGAAAGAGCAAAACAAGAAGCCGAAGAACTTGCAAGAAAGAAAGCTGCCGAAGAAGCCAGACAAAAAGCCGAAGCAGATTCTCTGCAAAAAATCGCTGAAGAAAAAGCAAGAATAGAAGCTGAGCAAAAGGCTCTAATATTAGCAGGACAGAAGGAAGAAGCTGAAAGAAGAAGAAAGGAAGAAGAAGCAAGGCTCGTAGCCGAACAATTAGAAAAAGAAAGAATTGCAGAAGAACAAAGAAAAGCTGCCGAAGAAAGAGCACTAGAAGAAGCTGAAGAACTTGCAAGAAAGAAAGCTGCTGAAGAAGCTAGACAAAAAGCCGAAGCAGATTCTCTGCGAAAAATCGCTGAAGAAAAAGCTAAACTAGAAGCTGAAATGCTGGCAAAAAAACAGGCTGAAGTAAAAGCAGAAGCAGAACAAAGAAAGAAAGAAGAAGAAGCAAGAATAGCACTGGAAGAACAACAACGTTTGGCAAAATTAGCAGAAGAAAAAAGATTAGCTGATGAACGTAAAAAAGAAGAAGAAGCTGCTAAAGTAAAAGCAGAATTAAATTCTCAGGAAAAATTACAAAAGGATATTGAAGAAAGAAAAGCTATTGCGCTTGCTGAAAAACTAAAAAAACAGGCAGAATTAATGGAGAAATCTCAGAAAATTGCGGATGAATTTGCTGATGCTAAAGTAGATTATCCCAATGGAAAAACCGTAGAAGTGATTCAAAGAGAGGGAATGAAAATTACACGAACCATCATTATTGAAAAGGAATTAGTGCGTATATACTTAAAGGTAGTTCATGATTGGGGTTCAACATATTTCTTTAAAAATAATCAGTGTATATCACAAGACCTTTATAACGTTGAGTTACAAAAATATTAACTTAAAAACATTTGTGAAAGATTTTAAAAAATATTTTATTATTCCTGCAGATCCAGATGAAGTTTTTTCTGCTTTAACTAATCCGTTTACTATTGAATTATGGACAGGTTATAAAGCAGTTATGGATGATAAGGTAGGTACAGAGTTTTCTTTATGGGATGGAAATATAACCGGGAATAATATTGAAGTTGTTATTAATGAAAAGCTTGTTCAGGAATGGTATTTTGGCGAACAAGAAGAACAATCAAAAGTAACAATAAAACTATTTAAAGATAAAAAAGGTACTCAGGTTGAACTAAAGCATATAAATATTCCAGACAGTGATTATGAAAATATAACCGAAGGTTGGATAGAATATTATTTTGGTGCAATTAAAGATTTTTTTGAAGTTGAATAGTGTTAGTTTAGTTATCCTTTAGATCGTTTGTTTACTTATTATACTCAGCATCTTAAATGTTTTTTACAATGAAATATGTATCCTACATTATATTATTAATGTTTTGTTTTAATCATTTACTATCACAAGAGTTATATAATGATAGTATAATTAACCAAATAACTGCAAAAATAGAAAGTTCTGATCAATACGGAGTTAAGAAAGAACTCTATACTGATTTACTGAAACATCTTAATTCTGATAATAATAACTTATTGATTTTTAGTAAAGAATTTAAAAAAATAGCTGCGGAGCAAAATGATAAAGAAGGTATAGCAATTTCAAATTTTTATATAGCAGAATATTATTATGGTATCGAAGACTTTAAAAATGCTGTAAATATTTACGATGAATCATTAATCTTATTTAATCAACTTGATAATAATAATTATACGGCTGATATTTATTATAAATTAGGAAGAATTAACCAATATTTTAATAAATATGAAGAGTCTCTAATATATTATCAAAAGTCTATTGAAATATATGAGATAATTGGAAATAAACAAAGAATAGCAATAAACTATCATGATATTGGAACTTTATATAATGATATAGAAAAATACACTCTTGCATATGAATACTACAATAAAGCGCTAAATGTTTATAACGAAACAGGAAATAAAGAGAGACAGGCAGCTATTTTACAAAATATAGGTGTATTATATAATAACTGGGAAAATTATGAGCAATCATTGTTATATTATAATAAATCATTAAAAATTTACGAAGAACTAAATGATAAATTAAATATTGCTATTTCATATAGTAATATTGGTTTATTATATGAAAACGAAAAGAATTATTATAGAGCATTAGAATATTATCAACGAGCATTAATCTTATTTGAAGAAGCAGATTACAAACCCGCATTGGTATATATTTTTTATAATTTAGGGTCCATTTATGATAATTTAAACGAAAGTAAAAAATCTGAAGAATACTTTATTAAATGTTTAAAACTAGCATCAAAAATTGGCATGTTAGACTATGTTTCATATAACTATGAAGCCTTATCTGAAATATATGAAAAAAGAAATGATTATAAAGAAGCTTTAAATTATTATAAAGACTATATTGAAGTAAAAGATTCTATTTTTAATGAAACAAAGCTTCAGCAAATTCATGAGCTGGAAGCAAAATTTCAAAATACGCAGAAACAAAAACAAATAGAACTTTTAAAATTAGATCAAAAACTACATAAAGCAGAACTAAAGAAGAAAGAAGCCCAAAATCTTATATTGATTTTTAGTTCATTCTTAACAATTGTCATTGCATTTATATTAATGATGTACAATAGATCTCAAAAAAGATCATCAAAGCGTTTAGAAAATGAGATCCAGAGACATGTTATTACAGAAAAGAAACTTAATGAATTAAAACAGGACTTAGAACTCAAGGTTAAAGAACGAACAATTGAACTGGAAACTACAAATCAAAGATTGTTAGAAGAAGCAAAAGAACATAAAAAAACACTTCAAAATCTTGAAATTGCTAAAAACAAGGCTGAAGAAGCAGACCAGGTAAAGTCTAAGTTCTTAGCAAATATATCACATGAAATCAGAACGCCAATGAATGCGATTTCAGGATTCTCCCAAATGCTGGCAAAAGAAGGATTAGCTTTAGATAAACGAATAAGTTATATAAATGTCATAAAAGAAAGTTGCTCTAACTTAACAAACCTGATTGAAGATATTATTGATTATGCTCAAATTGAAACAGAAGAAATTGAAATAGTTAAAACTGATTTTAATCCACACCCTATATTGGAATTTTTATACGATCATTATACAAATCAAATTGTAAGAAGAGAAAAGAACGAAATAATTCTGTCGTATCAAAATGAAAATGTTGAGCCAGATATTTCGATTCATGCCGATTCCGCCAGATTTAAGCAAATAATGGCAATATTAATAGATAATGCAATAAAATTTACGGAAAAAGGCGTTGTGGAATTTGGTTTTGTGTATCCAGATAATGAACATATCGAATTTTACGTAAAAGATACTGGTATAGGAATTAATAAAGAATTTAAAGAAATAGTTTTTGAACGTTTTAGTCAAATTGATGATAGTACAACAAAAGAATATAGTGGCGCAGGTATTGGTTTATCAGTAGCCAAGCATTTGGTAGAAAAACATGATGGAAGTATCTGGTTTGAATCGACTCCCGGAAAAGGTACCACTTTTTATGTAAAATTACCACATTTTAATGATAAACAAGATTCAATTGAATCGTTTCAATTTGATAATTATAACTGGGAAAACAAAACAATTCTTATTGCAGAAGATAAAAAAATCAATTATGAAATTATTAAAGAAACCTTAAGTATTACTGATGCAGATTTATTATGGGCTAAGAATGGACTTGAAGCAATAGAAATTGTAAAGCAGAAAGATAATATTGATCTTATATTGATGGATATACAGATGCCAGGGATGGATGGATATGAAAGCACAAGAAAAATTAAGGAAATTAATAAAGATATGATTATTATTGCTCAAACTGCTTATGCTTTGCCTAAAGATAGTATAAAATGCTTCGAAGCAGGATGTGATGATTATATTGCTAAACCCATTTCACTTAATGATTTTCTAAAAAAATTAAATCAATATTTAGGGTAAAATATTTTTTAACTCTAAGGGATACAAATGTAAGTGGTAGTATTTAATACAAAATAATACCACTGTTTATTTATTGCTAATTAACAATTAGTGCACTGAAATACCATACACGATCTGGTGCATATTCCACAACCTGTACATTTACTATAATCAATTTCAGGTGCTTCAAAAGAACTCCTTTGGGTTATGGCACCTACAGGACATATACCCGTTGAAGGACATGGATGATTTTGTGGACAGTAATTCTCGTTTACAACAATGTTTCTTTTCATAGTGTGCTTAATTAATTGTTCTTAAAAGGCTGCAAAATAAAGAAGAATATTTGTAATAAACAATATCTATATATGTATAATATTATATTTATAATTAATTTACTAATTTATAGAGATTTTGAAGAATTTTATCTGCCCTGTTTTTAAATCCAGGAGTACCATCATCATATTGATTTTCTATTATAGCAATTAATTCAGAAGCTAATACAGGTTCAATTTTAATATAATTTGTAATGATTTGCATTGAAAACATTTTTACCGCTGTAGGATATATAGGATCTTCCAACCATGTAAAACATTTGTCAATTAATAATCCTAGTCTCTCTTCATCTAATTCTAACAAATTTCTGGAAGCTAATATTTTAGTAATATGTCTTTTTTGATTATCGTATTTAGATAATTTAAGGAAATCAATTAATCGGTTAATATATGGATCAATTAAATAAGGGTATTTTAGCCATAAAATTTCCATTACCCATGCTGCACGTCCCGAAACATATTTTTCATTGGTTAAGACAAGTTCAATAATATTTTTAAAAAGCTGTTCATCCTTATCAACAACAGATGCTATATAATCAGCATTTCTTCTCGACAATTCTGCCAATAACTGTTCCCTAAAATTCATTTTTTATTAAACTTTTATAACTAATTTATTGTTAAATTAATATGATTCGTTTTGTAAAAATAATAATAAGTATAATGATACCGATTTTTATCGGGAAAGAAATTTATGCACAAAATAAAACAACAATGGAATTAGCAACTTTTGGATCCGGATGCTTTTGGTGTAGCGAAGCAATATTCAGCAGATTAAACGGGGTAGAATCTGTAACTTCCGGCTATTCAGGTGGAACAATAGAAAATCCAAGCTATAAACAAGTTTGTACTGGGGAAACTGGTTATGCAGAAGTAATTCAGGTAAAATTTAATCCGGAAAAAATAACATTTACAGAACTTTTAGAAGTTTTTTGGCAAACACATGACCCCACAACCTTAAACAGGCAAGGTGCTGATGTTGGTACTCAGTATAGGTCAGTTATTTTTTATCATAACAATGAACAAAAGAAACTGGCTGAAACTTATAAGCAGAAACTTGAAGATGAAAAAATATATGATAAACCAATTGTAACTGAGATAACTCAATTTGAAAAGTTTTATATAGCAGAAGATTATCATCAAGATTATTATGAATACAATAGGGGGCAAGGATACTGTAATTTTGTAATCACACCTAAAATTGAAAAGTTTAAAAAGGTTTTTAAAGATAAGCTTAAAAAACGATGACAAAGTGATTGTAAATTATAATGTTCATTTCTAAATAAACCATAAACAACAGTAATATAGCATATTAAAATTTTCATTAAACTGAAAAATGAATTAAAATTTAGATTAATTTCGCCTTGAACTTAATGGCGTATATGTCTATTATAAAAAAAGTTAGAGCAGTTGAAAAGATTTTTCATACTTTAGAAAAGGAAATAGCGGAATTCAAATCCGAATCAGGTTTAAAATGCCATGAAAATTGTAGTTTATGCTGCAACAAATCAAATATTCAGGCAAATTCATTAGAATTTCTACCATTAGCATACTATTTATATAAAACAAATCAGGCATTCAGTGTTTTAGAAAAACTGGAAGAAGAAAAAGTGAGTTCATTATGTATGTTGTATAATCCATTTAATAAAGAAGGTGCCTGCACAAATTACGATTACAGGGGATTGGTTTGCAGGTTATTCGGATTTTCTGCAACATTAGATAAAAATGAAAATAAAACATTAGTAAGCTGTAGAATTATTAAAACAGATCAAAAAACCATCTTTCAACAAACTCAAGTCAATATAAATAAAAACTTACATGTTCCTTTAATAAGTAAGTATTACATGAAACTTTATGCCATCGACTTAAAACTTGCATCATCCTATTATCCAATTAATGAAGCTATTAAAAAAGCGATTGAGACTGTTTTATTTCATTTTAGTTTCCGACACAAACGAGCAAGTTAATATCTGCTGTCGTAAAGTATTTGTATAGTTCTAAAAAAGATTTTATCTTCAACCGTTCTTATAAAAAACGCTAACTTGTTTTCTGTAATAAATCATGAAAAATAAAATCTTAATAGGGATTTTAATCCTTTTAGCCATTTGGATTATTGGAATAATTGCAGATTTTGATAATTTGGCCAATAAAAAACCCAATCCCGAATACCAGGAATATATCGCCAAATATAAAGCTGAGACCGAGAAAAAATACAATGATATTATTTCACAGCTAGATGATGAACGTCGAATTAAATTCGACAAACAAAAATCTATTCGCATTGATGATTGTATAGGCTCTAATTTCGAAGGTGCTGAAGTAAAATTAGCTGGAATTCAAATGTATGATAGTATTTTTCGTCAAATAAGCAAAAAACCTTATTACACATACCATTGCAATGGAGCGCGGTTAGATCCCGATCATCCAATGTATGGATTGCCTGATATTGAAATACAAATTGGACCGGTTAGTTATTACCAACCAGAAGAATCTGCTCTTAAATCGCTTATTAAGTTAGGAGTAGATAATAATCCAAACCCATACAAAACCTATCGAAAAAGGCTTATAATTGATACTTTAGGTATACAAAATAAGTTTATCGAGATGCAATTATGGCTAACTACCTTTGATGTAAATATTACTGTTATTGCCGATCGTGATAAGCCACAAATAGACCCTAACGATGAAACTTTAAATGAAAAAATATATCCTGGATTTTGGTACAAAGATTCTCGTAAAAAGATATCAATGAATGATTTAGAGAACAAAGAAGAGTATAAAAACCATCTGTATAGTGATATAAGCTTTGTTTTAGAGGTTAATCCTAACGCATCGCCATGGTATATTAAAACTGAAAATGCACACACGGAAAAACCTGATATTGCAGTTGGGGCAGTGTTTTGTGATCAACTTGTTAAAACACCTAAAGATGAAAATAAAATACATTTACAAACCTATAAAGGAATGGCTGCTCCTCTATACCATCAGCCTTTTGAAGATGATGAAAATCTTTCAAATGAATTAGATGAATCGATTCAAAGTGTAGTCAATGACTTAGAAAATATTCAACATTCAAATATCTGGAACAAGAAATATTATATTAAACTTTACTCTGCAAATATTGGATCCAGACAAAAAGGTTTATTTGGTGCAAAAAAGTTTGATGAACAAGTTGAGTATACATTCCTGATGCCTTTATTTGTTGTGGGTAGCTGGGATATCCAAATACCATCTGAAATATTACCTGAAATGGAAGCTCCTAAACCTTATTATAAAAGTTTAAGCTTAAAAAACTTTTTACCTAACTGGGGTATAGGTATTGGTTCGTTTCTTACATCAACAATAATTTTCGTAATAATTGTTTTATTTGTGTTATATTTTTCTCCAACTTTATTGGCACGAATATTTAAATTGAAATAATGAATAAATTAAGATTAAGTCTTATTGCTTTCCCTGAAGCTCCGCAAGAAGTAGTTAAGCGTGGAGAAAGAATGATAAAAGAAAAACTAAACGAAGTTGATATTGAAATAGTTCATGAGAAACCTGATGCTTTTTTTATTATTTCAGGTGGGTCTGAAATGAAAGCAAAAGAATTATTGCAAAATTCGAAAAACATTTTAGTACTCTCCATAACAGAAAACAATGGTTATGCGGCTGCTACCGAAATAAAATCTTATTGTAATAAAAATAATATCAGTTCAGTTTTATATAATATTGATTATGAATCTGATATAAACAAAAAAGTAAACTTTTATTTAAAGAGTAAAGAAGCATTATCCAGAATTTCAGAGTATTCTGTTGGATTAATTGGAAATGTCTCAGAATGGCTTATAAATTCGGATATTGAAAGACCTGTTCTTCAAAATAAATTTGGTTTGCAAATACAAAATATCTCATGGAACGATTTTCCGAAATATTCAGAATATAACTCAAATGATGAATTTATTAATCACTTTAAGAATGAAGATTTTGACTTAAATGATTCTTCACGAGTTTATAATCTTTTACAGGATATAATTAATAAAAAACAGCTTAATGCGATTACTGTAGAGTGTTTTCCTTTAGTTCGTGAAAATGCTGTAACAGCTTGTTTGGCATTATCAAAGTTTAATTCAGAAGGATTACCTGCCGGTTGCGAAGGCGACATAACAAGTATTACCGGAAAAATTTTAGTTAAAGAACTAACCGCTCAGATTCCCTGGATGGCTAATATAGCTGGAATAGAAAAAGAAATTGTTTTTTTCGCACATTGTACTATTGCTACAAATTTGGTTGATCATTTTAAAATAAACACGCATTTCGAAACAAACCTGGGAACAGCCGTACAAGGACATTTCAAATCAGAAAATGCAACAGTTTTTAGATTAAACAGTGATTTAACAAAAGCCTTTTTATCGTATGGTAGGATAGTGGAACGACCAGAAAGAAATGACTCATGCAGAACTCAAATAAAAATTGAATTACCAACTGAAGATATTTTAAAATTAAAAGAAAATCCACTAGGAAATCACCATTTAATCATTCCAGGGGATTATCGTGAAATTATTGAATATTTTTTGAAATTAACCAATATTGAATTCGTTTAATTTTATATAGGAGCATGGGCCGCTGCATAGGCTGTTGAAAAGGCAATTTGAAGATTGTATCCACCAGTTGGTGCATCTAAATCAATGATCTCACCTGCAAAGAATAATCCTTTAATTAACTTAGACTCCATTGTCTTTTGGTTAATTTCATTGGTATCTATTCCCCCTGCTGTTATAATAGCTTCTTCGAAAGGTCTGTGGCCATTTACTTTAAATTCAAAGCTTTTAAGCCATTTACGTAATTCTTTTCGTTCAAGGGCTGTTATTTGATGTCCTAATTTATTTCCATCTATTTTTGTATACTGTATGCACGATGAAATAAGTGCTTTAGGTAATAGTCCGGTTAAAATATTACGAAATGTTTCATTTCCTTTCTGATCAAAATCCCGCAAGAGTCGGTTATCTAATTTTTTATCGTCCAGTGCAGGTTTTAAATCAAGACTAAAATTAACATCTTGTTTTTTCTTTATTGCTGGAACAATTAATCTACTTAATGATAGAACAATAGGACCTGTGATTCCAAAATCAGTAAAGCTCATCTCACCAAAATCTTCACCCGCTTTTTTACCGTTTATCCATAAAGTACCTTTTATATTTCGAAGTTCCAAACCACTTAATTTTTGTGCCTTAGTTCCTTCAGTTTCAATAGGAACCAACGATGGCCATAATGGATTAATTTTATGTCCAACTGATTTAGCTAATTCATAACCATCACCTGTTGAACCGGTGGAAGGATAAGATAATCCGCCTGTGGCAATAATTATTTTATCTGCAAAATAAGATACTATCTCCGTATTGTTATTATTGTTTTGTTTTCCTCTTATTCCAATAACTCGGCCATTATCTTTGATCAACTGCTCAACTTTAAAATTGGTAAGCATTTTTACACCTTTTTTGTTACACCAATTAATCATCGATCGCACAACTTCCGTTGCTTTACCATTCTCAGGGAAGACTCTTCCACCACGTTCTGTAACTGTTTGTACGCCAATATCATTAAAAAATTCAATCAGTTCATATGAAAAAAAGTTTGAAAATGCAGATCGCAAGAAACGACCATTGGGTTTAATTCTGTTAATAAAATCTATTTCTTCAGCAATATTTGTAATATTACAACGTCCTTTTCCTGTTATTCCAAGCTTTCGCCCTGGCTTATTCATTTTTTCGATTAAAAGTACCCTTTTCCCAATCATTGCAGATTGTCCGGCAGCCATTAAACCTGCTGCACCACCACCAACTACAATTGTATCAAACTGTTTCATTCTATGAATTTAAATAGAGTTCAAATATAAGGACATTTAAAAGTCATTTACTTATAATATTCGTAATAATTTAACCCAATTATGCTAAAAAAAATATAATAAAAATCATGATTTGAATTACAAACGGTATGAAATTTGAATTAAAGGTTATATTTTTATGACTTCAAAAAAAATTATTATTATGAAAAAATATGTATTAATTATAATCCTATCTGTAGTAGGTATTTTAAATACTGAAGCTCAGGAAATAGGAGTGAGATTTGGCGATGTAATTGGTGGTAATATTGCTGTTGATGGTGTTCTTTCAACAGGAAAATATAATCGTATTCATGCAGATGTTTCTTTTGGGAATGGTTTGGGAGTCGATTTCTTGTGGGATTTTTACAGGCCAATGAGTAATGAAGCTTTAAATTGGTATATTGGTGCAGGACCATATGCCTTTTTAGGAGATCCTTTTCAACTTGGTGCTGCAGGTGAGCTAGGTTTGGAATATAGATTTAAGGGAGTTCCAGTAGTTCTTGGTGCTGATTGGCGTCCTTATTTTAGACTTATTGACAATACGGACATTTGGTTTAATAGTTTTGGAGTAAATATTCGATGGATTTTTTAATAAAAAATATTGATTTAAAATAAGATGGCTGTCTACTGACAGCCATTTTTAATTTAAACAGTTTCTCTAACTTTTTGCCTGGGTTTACGATGATGCTTTTCTTCGGCACGTTTTGCCTTTCTTTCAGCTCTTTTTTCTTTAAGCTTTTTCAAAGCTGATTTCTTTTTTTTACCATCGTGAATTGTTTTTTCGTGTGACATAATACCCTAAAATTATATGAATAAAAATGAATTAACTATTATATAAATTTATAGTAGAATATCACTTATGTCAAGTTTTATTCTCCGTATTTTGGCAAAGTAAAATAGAAAATACTGCCTTTTCCGGGTTTGCTGTCTACTCCAACATCTCCACCTAATTTATGTACTATTCTCTCTACTATAGATAATCCTAATCCAAAACCTTGCGTATTCGCTTTCCTGCTTTCTAACTGCGAAAATTCTTTAAACAAACTTTCCGATTCTTTCAGGGTTAATCCTTTCCCATTATCTTTTATCCAGAATTTAATAAATTCATCTTGTTCTTCGGCTCCTATTTCAATAACAGGGGGCTCCCCACCATATTTTATGGCATTTGAAATATAGTTTATCCATACTTCTTCAATCCATATCGGATAAGCTTTCGCCAAAGGCCATTTTTCAGTTGTAAATATTTCTGCATTAGTCTTTTTAATAGTATCTCCTAATTTATTTAAAACCTTTCTGATTATCTCGCTTGTATCAATCTTAGTAGTTTCTATTTCTTTTTCATTTCTAACACGTGCTAAAAGCAATAATCCTTCTGTAATATCTTTAATATTCATAACTCCATCATAGATTAATTGACAGAATTGTTCTTGCTCTTTTGTTAATGGTTCTGTGTTTTGTAATAATTGTGTAAAACCTGAAACAGCATTAATGGGGGTATTAATATCATGTGCAACTGTTCTTGCATAAGCATCTAACTCAAAAATGGCTTGTTTCCTTTTTGTAATATCATAAAATACCAGTATTCTTCCTAATATTCTCTTTTTGTAGTCTTTTAGTAATGTAACAATTAACTCATAGTATTTACCACTATTTTCAAGATTAAATTCAGCGCTGAATTCCTGGTTAATTTTTAATTTATCACATATGTCAGTGTACTGTGATAAATAATTTGATATATTATTTCCAACAACATCATCTTGACTTACATTAAATATTCGTTCGGCAGAAGGATTAATATCCAATATATCTCCTGCATCGTTAATAATAATTACACCGCTTTGAGTACTCCTCAATACTAAATTGTATGCAACAGGAACAATGTTTAAGAATTTATCAAACTTAATGATTATAAAAAACAGTAGGCCAACAACAACAAATGATAAACATGTTGGGTCATATGGCGAAAAAGGATTCTTATCCAGTATATAAAATAAATTAGGAACAATTATTACAGTAAGTATAATCACCAGAACAAGAATATGCCTACGAAACCTTACCGGCATATTCAATATACTCCGTATTAAAATAACACCACCAACAACTAAAACAAGATATGAATATATCATCCAGAAGTAAAATCCCGGACCATAAACTTTTTCGGCAACTAATAATCCTGATTTCTCAACATATTCAAAGGATACATAAAAGAAGTTATGATACTGAAATGTTAATACTTGAATATAAGTAATGGCAGGGATTAAGCAAATTAATGCTTTCATTCCTTTATTTAGCCAATTATCAGAGTTCGTATAACTTAATACAAATAATAACCAAAAAATGATTGAACAAATGATTCCCAGATATTCAACCCTTAACATAATTAGCTTAATGATTACATCAGTGCTAAAGAATTGTAAAGTATAACCCAATGTCCAAACTCCTGAAAAGAAGACTAAAAGTCGAAAATAATTTTTTCCCCTAACAGATCTTATGCTGCCAATAAAAATTGATAATGAAAAAGCAATTGCAGCAGCAATTATATATAAAATTGCATATGGAGTCAACTGCCATGAATTCATATAGATAATGATTGATTTATAACAAATGTACAACTTAAAAATCTAAGATTCCACTATTATTTTACTTCATCTAGCACTTAAAATATCTATACAAATTTATTTTTTGTATACACTTAATGTTAAAATTTTATTTATTGATTAACAGTAGTTTAAATGTAATTATAAAAATAATTCTTGATTTTTAATTATACATGGTGTATATTTGTGTATGCAAAATAATGTTTCAAATAAAGAACTGGCAGCATTAAGGGTTATGCGCGATTTTCTGATGAAAAACGGAAAAATGCCCAGCGTACGCGAATTAATGAAAGAAATGGATTACAAATCACCGCGCTCGGCAGCTGTTATTTTGCAGAATTTAATCGATAAAAATATCCTGAAAAAGAAGGATGATGGGAGTATCCGGTTTGTAGAATATGAATTTGACCAAAATGAAGTCAACAGCGAACAAACTGTAAAAATTCCTTTGTTGGGAACAATCGCTTGTGGCTTGCCCATTTTAGCCGAAGAAAATATCGAAGCCATGATCTCGGTCTCTACCAAATTAGCTAAACCAAACAATAAATATTTTTTACTAAAAGCCAAAGGCGACTCCATGAACGAAAAAGGAATAAACAATGGTGATCTGCTTTTGGTAAAACAACAAGACACAGCCGAAAATGGCGATATCGTTGTCGCCTTAATCGACGACGAAGCAACAGTCAAAGAACTAAGAATGAATGATGATAATGTTCTTTTATTGCCACGGTCATCAAACAAAGAACATACACCCATTATTCTCTCACGGAATTTTATGGTGCAAGGCGTTGTGGTTTCTACTATATCAATGTTCAGTGATTAATGAACAATTAGGCCCTAGAAATTGAATTTAGTTTTATTTATTGATATTTGATATACTCATAATCTATTTGTTATATGATTATTTGATAGTTCATTGTTATTTGATTTTTGAAATTTGGAATTTTAAAAAATGCATAAGTCTGTAGTACATATCGATTTAGACACGTTTTTTGTGTCGTGTGAGCGTTTACTCGACTCTAAACTAAACGGGAAGCCTGTACTGGTGGGTGGCACAAGTGGCAGGGGAGTGGTTGCTGCTTGTAGTTACGAAGCGCGTGAATATGGAATTTATTCTGCTATGCCCATGCGAATGGCTCAGATGCTTTGCCCGGAAGCAACTGTAATTCGTGGCAATAGTGCTATTTATAGCAAGTTCTCTGATATGGTTACAGAAATTATCAAAGAGCAATCGCCCATATACGAGAAATCATCTATCGATGAATTTTATATTGATGTAACCGGAATGGATAAGTTTTTCGGCACTTACAAATGGGCACAAGAGCTGCGCCAGAAAATTGTAAAAGAAACAGGCTTACCCATATCATTTGGCCTTTCTACGAGTAAGACTGTATCAAAAGTTGCTACCAACGAAGCTAAACCCAATAATCATATTAATGTTCCTGTCGGTATTGAAAAACCATTTTTGGCTCCTTTGGCTGTAAAAAAAATCCCTATGGTTGGCGATCAAACCTATAAAACACTGTTAAACATGGGAATAAAATATGTAAAAACAGTGCAGGAAATGCCCATGGAGCTTATGGATCGGGTTTTAGGTAAAAATGGTATAATGCTTTGGAAAAAAGCGCAGGGAATTGATAATACGCCTGTGGAGCCTTATCATGAGCGAAAATCTATTTCATCATCATTAACATTAGAAAAAGATACGATTGATATTCGTCAGTTAAAAAATATTTTAGCATCCATGGCCGAAAAACTAAGCTATTATCTTCGAAACGGAAACAAGTTAACATCATGTGTTACTGTAACTGTAAGATATTCTGATTTTGACACCCGAACCAGGCAAAAACGGATTCCTTACACATCGTTAGATCACACCTTAATAAAAACAACAATGGAATTGTTTGACCACTTATATGAACGAAGAGTTTTAGCCCGACTGGTTGGAGTACGATTTAGTCATTTGCTTTCAGGAACATACCAAATGAATCTTTTCGAAGACACTGCCGAAATGGTAAATCTTTACCAGGCAATGGACCAAATACGAAACAGGTATGGACAAAATGCAATACGGCGTGTAAATACTATGGGCACCAGGGGAATAGGACAAATCGCAAATCCATTTAACGGGCAACCACCTGTAATTCCAGCACACAGACGTATGTAGTTTATTGGTAAAATCGTGAATCGGTAAACCAGTAATCTGAAATTTGAAATCTGAAACCTGAAATTTGAAATCTGAAATGCTTTTAAATTGT
>CAZPMA010000015.1:0-17435 GCA_964587535.1 uncultured Bacteroidales bacterium | reverse complement strand
CTGAAATTTGAAATCTGAAACCTGAAATTTGAAATCTGAAATGCTTTTAAATTGTCACACATATTACAGCTATAAATTTGGAACGATTTCTGTCGAGCAATTAATTCAGGAAGCTAAAGCCAAGAATTACGATTCGGTTGTATTATCAGATATTAATAATACATCGGCATGTTTTGATTTTATACGGCAATGTGAAAAAGAGCAAATAAAGCCCATTTTAGGCGTTGATTTCAGAAATGGAGTACAGCAGCAATATATCGGAATAGCTCAAAATAACTCTGGTTTTCAGCAATTAAACGAGCATTTAACACATCACTTGCATTCTGGTGATCATTTTTCAGCAAAAGCACCTAATTTTACCGATGCCTATATTATTTACCCATTCGAGAATATTGATTGTCAATTATTAAATAAAAATGAATATGTAGGAATAAAGCCATCACAATTAAATAAGCTGCCTTTTTCTAAATGGAAAAATGATTTAGACAAACTGGTTATTATGCAGCCCGTTACATTTCGTCATAAGCGAGATTTTAATATTCACAGATTATTGCGTGCAATTGATAAAAACGTGTTGCTAAGTCGCTTAGCCAAAAGTGAAGAAGCAAACCCTAAGGAAATAATGTATCAAAATGATGATATTCATGAGCTTTTTAAGGAATATCCCCAAATTATTGAGAATACTAAGAAAATAGTTGATAGCTGTTCGATACATTTTGAGTTTAAAACATCGAAAAATAAACAAACCTATACCGGTTCGCACGAAGAAGATTATAAACTTTTAGTTAGCGAAAGTTATAAAGGATTAAAATACAGATATAAAGAACTATCTGATGCAGTTCTTGATCGTATTCAAAAAGAGCTTAAAGTGATTAAAGAACTCAATTTTTGTTCTTATTTCCTGATTAACTGGGATATGGTGCAAAATGCCCGACGTAAAGGCTGTTATTATGTTGGGCGTGGAAGTGGTGCTAATAGCATGATTGCTTACCTGTTACGCATTACAGATGTCGATCCCATCGAATTGGATTTGTATTTTGAGCGTTTTATCAATCCTGCACGGAATAGCCCACCTGATTTTGACATTGATTTTGCTTCGCGCGACAGGAATAATATCACTAAATACTTGTTCGACACGCACGGTTGGGATCATACAGCTCTGGTCGGAACTTATATTACATTTCAGTTTCGCTCTATGATACGCGAAATAGGAAAGGTTTTTGGTTTGCCAGCCCAGGAAATCGAGAAATTGCAAAAAGCCAAATACCTTAGCGATGTTGATGAAATGGGCCAACTTGTACTAAAATACAGTAAGTTAATTCACGGTTTTCCCAGTCATTTAAGTGTACATTCCAGTGGAATTATTATTTCCGAAAAGCCCATAAGTGCTTACACTGCTACTATTATGCCACCCAAAGGTTTTCCTACCATACACTTTAGCATGCTTGAAGCCGAAGATCTTGGTTTTGCTAAGTTTGATGTGCTGGGACAACGCGGATTAAGCAAAATTGAAGATGCTATAGCAATTATAGAAAATAATACAGGTAACAAGGTCGATATTCATGATTTAGAACGATTTAAGAAAGATGAAAAGGTAAAAAAGCTCCTGAGTCAAGGGAAAACCATTGGCTGTTTTTATGTTGAATCGCCTGCCATGCGTATGTTGCTTACAAAACTCGAAGCCAAAGACTATATAAGGCTTGTAGCAGCCAGTTCAATTATACGTCCGGGAGTTTCAAAAAGTGGTATGATGCGTGAGTACATCCTCCGATATCGTCATCCGGAAAGAAGAGAAGTAGCCCGAAAAGAAATGCCACAACTGTATGATTTACTAAAAGAAACATATGGTGTAATGGTTTACCAGGAAGATGTAATTAAAGTAGCACATTATTTTGCCGGCTTAACACTAACAGATGCTGATGTTCTGCGTCGTGGAATGTCCTGGAAGTTCAAGCAACGTAACGAGTTTGCAAAAATTAAAGATAAATTTTTTTCCAATTGTAAAGAAAGGCAGTATCCGCTGCATATTATACAAAGAGTGTGGACACAGATTGAAAGTTTTGCCAATTATGCTTTTTCTAAAGGTCATTCGGCTTCGTATGCTGTGGAAAGTTACCAGGCATTGTTTCTAAAAGCTTATTATCCTTTGGAATATATTGTAGCAACCATAAATAATGGTGGTGGTTTTTACAGAAAAGAGCTTTATGTACATGAAGCGCGCATGCATGGAGCAAAGATTGAAGCTCCCTGTATAAATAATAGCGAAAATATTACCGTAATCAATGGTAAGCTTATTTATTTAGGATTAAACTTAATTGATCATATTGAAAATGAAGCTATTAGAACTATATTGATTGAGCGCTTCACAAATGGTAAATACCTTGATTTAAGGGATTTCATGAAAAGAGTTTCTGTTTCCCTAGAGCAACTTAGTATTTTACTTCGCATCAATGCGTTTCGGTTTACCGGTAAAAACAAAAAAGAACTACTTTGGGATGCGCATTTTATCTTAAAAAAAGATAAAAAGACAAAGCCAGCCAAAACTTTATTTAATGAGAAACCCAAAGAATTCAAGCTCCCTGAACTATATGCACATCCTTTGGAACCAGCTTATGACGAACTGGAACTGATTGGATTTTCATCGAGTATTTCCCCTTTTCAATTAGTTGATGGGCTTCCTGAAACACGCTTGGTTGCTAAAGATCTAAAAAAACTGATCAATAAGCAGGTTGAAATTGTAGGTTACCTGGTTCATGTTAAAAGAACACGCACAGCTAATGGCAAAACAATGAGTTTTGGGGTTTTTATCGATTTCGAAGGGTATTGGATCGATACAGTTCAGTTTCCCAATATTGCCAAACAATATCCATTTCGTGGACCGGGCAGCTATCTTATTAAAGGTAAGGTGATTAGCGAGTTTGGATTTATTAGCATTGAAGTAACGGAGTTGCATAGACTTGCAAACATCAATATTGAAGAGCCATCTACAAGATTAAAGAAACATTTAGTGTAATAATTTAATTAAAATCTATAAAGTTATGATTAGTAATAATTTAATAAGAAAAAATCGACTAACTTTACATAAGTTAAAACCAGCTTATAAGCTGGAATTACCTTTAATAGAATCGAAAATACCAGCAGGCTTTCCTTCTCCAGCTGATGATTATCTTGAAATGTCGCTGGATTTGAACGAAAAGCTTATTCGAAACCCCAGCTCAACATTTTTTGCTCAAATAACCGGCTCATCAATGGAAAATGCCGGAATACATGATGGTGATATTATTATTGTAGATAAATCATTACAACCAAAAAATGACTCCATACTGGTTTGCAGCATTGATGGGGAATTCACATTAAAACGCTTTAAAAGAGTTGATAATGAAACGGGTTATTTAATACCTGACAATCCTAAATTTAAACCCATAAAAGTCACTCAGGAAAATAATTTTATGATTTGGGGAGTGGTAACATACTCCATTCATAAACATTAAATATTCAAATGCCAAATATCAAATTCATTAATATAAGCATGAACTATTGGTGTTCGAAATTTGAAATTTGTAATCTGAAATCTGAAATTTGAAATATGTACGCACTCATCGATGCCAATAACTTTTATGTATCCTGTGAAAAGGTTTTTAAGCCTGAATTAGAAGGGAAACCGGTCATTGTTCTGTCTAATAATGATGGTTGTATCATATCTCGTTCTAACGAAGCAAAACAATTAGGTCTAAATATGGCAGAACCTGCATTTAATAAAAAGAAATTTCTGATTGATAACAATGTTCATGTTTTTAGCTCAAATTATACGCTTTATGGTGATATGAGCAATAGAATGATTAAAATCCTAAAAACATTCTCGCCAAGAATTGAAGTTTATTCAATTGATGAATCGTTTATGGCTTTGACTGGAGTGCAAAGTTGCGATCTTGAACATATTGCAATGAATATTAAGAAAGCAATTCATCAATACATTGGTATTCATGTGAGTGTTGGTATAAGTCTGACTAAAGCTCTGGCAAAAATTGCCAATAAACTGGCTAAAAAAGAAACAACTGGCGTATGTATCTTAAGAACTGAAAGAGATATTGATTGTGCACTTAGAAATACTTTAATAGGAGACTTATGGGGAATTGGCAGGCAATATAGTAAGTTTCTTAAGCTAAATAATATAGTTACTGCTTACGATTTTGTTGTAATAAATGACAACTGGATAAGGAAAAATCTAACCGTAGTAAGTTTACGTTTAAAAAAAGAACTTCAAGGAGTGTCATGCATCCCCTTAGAAACAATGCTGCCAGTAAAGAATGCTATAGCAACAACACGGGGCTTTGGAAAGATTGTTACAAATGTAAAATATTTAAAAGAAGCTGTAGCAACATACGCTACTCGTTGTGCTGAAAAGCTTAGAAAACAAGGTTCTGTTGCAAATATGCTTACTGTTTTTATTCATACTGATCCATTTAGTAATGACGAATATCATTATCTTACAAGCACAGTTAATCTAGGATTTGCAACAAATAGTCAGATTGATTTGGTTAAGTTCGCCTTACAAGCTCTTAAAATAATATATAAAGATGGTTTAAGGTATAAAAAGGCAGGAGTGATAGTCAATGGCCTGGAAAGTGATAAATCTATTCAGAAAGGACTGTTTTGCGATGAGAATATACTTGAGAATATCAAATTATCTAAGGCTACAGATAATATTAATAAGAAATTTGGACGTGATAAAGTTAAGTTAGCAATTCAAGGTAATGGTGTTGAATGGAAATTGAAACAGGAAATGCTATCAGGTAAATATACAACCCAATGGAGCGATATTATTAAAGTTAAATGTGTTTGATATTTATAAATTGATTTTTGTAATTTGTAGTTTGTAATTTAAAATTTGAAACTCATATGTGCTTTTACTACTGTTTAACAAAAAAGAATCCTTCGAAAATAATTGAAAATAAAGTTATTAAAGAAGAACAGTTAGATTTGTTTAATGACACTTTTTTGGTTAATGGCTTCGATAATCCTGCAATGCCGATAATAACTGATGATAAGCCCGATGAAATACAATTCTTTCATTGGGGAATTATTCCTGCCTGGGTAAAAGATTTGGAAACAGCTAATAACATAAAAATTAACACCTTAAATGCAAAAGCAGAAACAATATTCGAAAAGGCATCATTCAAACATTCCATTAAAAATAAGCGATGCTTAATATTATGTTCTGGATTTTTTGAGTGGCAAAAGATAAAAGGCAAAAAATATCCATATTATATTAGTTTAAAAGATGATGAAGTCTTTGTTTTTGGTGGAATATGGTCGACTTGGACAGATAAATTAACAGGTGAAATTTTTAATACTTATTCTATTATTACTGTAGAAGCAAACAATTTTGTCGAGAAAATTCACAACACAAAAAAGAGAATGCCACTAATACTTGAACCTGAAGATGCAACTAAATGGATTAATAAAAACCTATCTAAAAACGAAATTATGGATTTATTGAAACCATTTGATTCAGAGAAAATGAAAGCACACACTATTATGAAATTTATCCCAGCAAAACCTGATGATTCTTCTAATCCTGAAATTATTGCTTATTATTATTATCCCGAGTTAGTAGATTTATATGACTCAAAACGATAGAAATTAACAAAAAAGTGTTTATAACTTAATAAATTTTAAACCAAAATCTAAGCTTCAAAAATTCTGATTTAATTAACTTTGATAGATAGCAAGAAATATTGTTATTAACTCATATTAACCAAATTTATATCACGATGAAACGATATTTTATACCGTTAAGCAAGATTTTAATCTTAGCCTTATTGTTGTTAGGAGCATGTAAAAATAAAAAAGATGCACCGCCACCTGTAAAAATTAATCCTGGATTTAGCGAATATATTTCAGCATATACTTCCGGAATTATTTCAGCGAATTCAACCATTAGAATTAAGTTATCAAGTCAGTTAGAACAGGATGTTGAACCCGGAACATTTGTAAAAATGGATTTATTCTCATTTAGTCCTAAGATTAAAGGGAAAGTTTTTTGGGTTGATAACAGAACACTGGAATTAAGACCTGATCATAAATTAAAATCCGGGCAGATTTACGAATGCAAATTCAAATTAGAAAATTTAATTGAAGTATCTGATGAATTCAAAGAATTTCCTTTTCAGTTTCAGGTTATAAAGCAAAATTTTAGAATATCTAATATTACGTTCGATCCATATTCAGAAAAAGATTTAAAATATAATAAACTGCAAGGTATTTTCATATCAGCAGATATTATAGATAATCAGGCAGTTGAAGATATTTTTAACGCAAGTATTGATGATAAAAAGCTTAACATTAAATGGAATCATGATCAGGAAGCGAAGAAACATACATTCACGCTTGATAGTGTAATAAGAGCCAAAGAAGATAAAATACTTAAGTTATCCTTTAACGGAAAATCACATAACATTGAAGCAGAAGGTGTTGAAGAGTTTGAAATACCTTCAATAAGCAACTTCAAATTAATGAAAATGATTGTTGTACAGCAACCTGAACAACATGTTATTATACACTTTTCTGATCCATTAAAAGTTAATCAGGATTTCCGTGGACTTGTTACCATAAAAGGAACTAATAGGGTAAGATATACAGTGGATGGAAACAGATTAAAAATATATCCATTAACAAGGCAAACCGGTTCTCGTAAAGTAATCGTTGAAAGAAGTATTTTAAGTATATCCGATTCTAAATTAAATAATAAAGTAACTCAAGACTTAACGTTTGAATCAATTAAACCACAAGTTAAACTAATTGGAGATGGTGTAATTGTTCCCAATTCAAATGGTTTATTATTTCCATTTCAAGCGGTTAACTTATCTGCTGTTGATGTAACGATTGTTAAGATCTTTGAAGATAATATCGCTCAGTTTCTGCAAGTAAATAAACTTGATGGAGATTATCAGTTAAAAAGAGTTGGTCGCCCTGTTGCCAGAAAAAAAGTTGAACTTACGTCACCAAATCTTATTGATTTTGGGCAATGGAATACATTCTCCCTGGATTTGGCAGAGTTTATACAAAATGATCCGGGAGCTATCTATAGAATCGAGCTTTCATTCAAAAAGTCATATTCTCTTTATCCATGCGATGAAGATAGTGATTCCGAATCAAATGAAGCGATAGAAGACTGGGATTCCAACGATGAAGTTGAAGATTCTGGTTGGGACGGAATAGAAGATTATTATGATGATTACTATTATGGCTATGATTATAACTGGAATGATCGTGATAATCCTTGTAAAATAGCTTATTACAGAAATAAAAAGGTAAGTCGAAACTTACTGGCTTCTGATTTGGGAATTATTGCGAAGTCAGGAAATGATAAGAAAATGTCAGTGGCTGTTACCGATGTAAGAACAACAAAACCTTTAAGTGGTATAGAAATTGAAATATATAATTATCAGCAGCAATTAATTAGTACTAATACTACTGATAATAATGGATTAGCTTCAATTGATTTTGATCAGAAACCATATTTATTAATTGCTAAAAATGGATCACAAAGGGGATATTTAAAACTGGATGATGGATCATCATTATCTTTGAGTATGTTCGATGTTTCTGGCTCTAAAATCCAAAAAGGAATAAAAGGATATCTGTATGGCGAACGTGGAGTATGGAGACCTGGAGATACTTTATTTCTAACATTTATTTTAGAAGATAAGGATAAACTTATTCCTGATAATCATCCTGTTACTTTCGAATTGTATAATGTTCACGGTCAACTTACTCAACGAAAAGTACGTACCCAAAGTACTCATAATTTTTATTCGTTTACAATTGTAACAGATACTGAAGCACCTACGGGTAGCTGGCTTGCTAAAGTAAAAGTTGGTGGTGCTGTGTTTGAAAAAAACTTAAGAATAGAAACAGTTAAACCAAATAGATTAAAAATAGATATCGATTTTGGAAAAGATAAATTAACAGCACTTGACAGAGATATTGTTGGTAAACTAACTGTTAAATGGCTTCATGGTGCAATTGCTAAGAACTTAGATGCTACAATAGATGTAAAATTAAATGCAGTAAAAACAACATTTCAACGTTTCTCTGATTTTATTTTTGATGATCCGGCAAGAGAATTTGAAACAGAAGAAGTAAATATATTTGATGGAAGTGTAAATGAAAATGGTGTTGCTAATTTTCAAACTAAAATAAGTACACGTAATAATGCTCCGGGAATGTTAAAAGCAACCTTTATTACAAGAGCATTTGAAGAAGGGGGTGATTTTAGTGTCGATCAAATGACAATTCCATATGCTCCATATAAATATTTTATTGGAATAAAAACACCTAAAGGAGATAAAGCACGTGGCATGCTTCTTACAGATGTTAAACATAATGTTGATGTGGTATGTGTGGATGCTGATGGAAATCCTGCTGAACGAGCAGACTTAGAAGTAAAGCTTTATAAAGTTAACTGGCGTTGGTGGTGGCAAGCTGGTGATGATAATTTGGCATCATATGTTGGCAGATCACACAATACACCACTTATGACTAAAAAAATATCTACAAATTCAGAAGGAATAGGAAGTTTTGAATTTGAAATAAAATATCCTGACTGGGGTAGATATTTTGTTAGAATTACAAATCCTGGTGGTCACAGTACCGGAAAAATTATTTATGTTGATTGGCCTGGTTGGGCAGGAAGAGCACAAGATGATAATCCTGGCGGTGCAACAATGTTAATGTTTGCTGCTGATAAAAATGAATATAAAGTTGGAGAAACAATTAAGGTTACTTTCCCGGGAGCAAAAGATGGCAGAGCTCTTGTTAGTCTTGAAAATGGATCAAAAGTGATCGGATCGCACTGGGTAGAAACCCAGGAAGGTGAAACCATATTCGAGTTCACGGCAACAGAGCAAATGTCGCCAACAGTTTATGTAAATATTACATTATTGCAGCCTCATGCGAATACAGCTAATGATCTGCCAATTAGGCTTTACGGAGTAATTCCACTTAAAGTTGAAGATCCGCAAACAAGACTTAATCCTGTATTAAATATGCCTGATGAACTATCATCTGAACAAGAATTTACTGTGGAAGTTTCTGAAAAGAATGGTAAAGAAATGACTTATACCATTGCGATAGTAGATGAAGGTTTACTTGATCTTACAAGATTCAAAACTCCGGATGCCTGGGAGAATTTCTATAAGAGAGAAGCACTTGGAATTAAGACATGGGATATATACAACATGATTGTTGGAGCTTACGGTGGTAAAATAGAACAAGTATTTGCCATTGGTGGTGATGAAGAATTATCGGATAAAGGCAAGAAAAAAGCCGATCGTTTTAAGCCGGTAGTTAAATATATTGGTCCTTTTGACCTTAAAAAAGGTAAACTAGCTAAACATAAGGTTAAAATGCCTAAATACATAGGTGCTGTTAGAACTATGCTTGTTGCAGGCAGAGATGGAGCCTACGGATCTGTCGAAAAATCAACACCCGTTAAAAGTCCATTAATGTTATTATCTACATTACCTAGAGTGTTAAGCCCTGCTGAGAAGGTTAAAATGCCTGTTACAGTTTTTGCAATGGATGAAAAAATTAAAAATGTAAACATAAAAGTAGAAACAAATGATTTGGTTGAACTTGTTGGAGATAATAAACAACAAATTATTTTTTCGGAAGTTGGTGATCAGGATATTACATTCGATTTAAAAGTTAAAGAAAAACTTGGCATTGCTAAAATCAAAATTATTGCAGGATCAGGCAATGAGAAAGCAGAATATGAAATGGAACTGGATGTTAGAATTCCAAATCCTAAAGTTACCGATGTATATGCCGCAGTAATACAACCCGGAGAAACATGGAATCAAGATTTTAAAGTTTTTGGCATTGAAGGAACTAACGAAGCTATCCTTGATGTTGCAAATATACCACCAATTGATTTTGGACGTAGATTAAAGTATTTGATCAGATATCCACACGGGTGTATTGAGCAAACTACATCATCAGTATTTCCACAACTGTTCCTTGGAAAAGTAATGGATATTTCAGATGAAATGAAAGAAAATATCAATACAAATGTGACTGCTGGGATTAATCGATTAAAAACCTTCCAGCTAGCAGATGGTGGATTAGGGTACTGGCCAAGAGCTACAGAAGCTAATGACTGGGGAACATCTTATGCCGGACATTTTATGCTGGAAGCAGAAAAACTTGGATATGAATTACCTGTAGGTCTAAAAAATCAATGGTTGGCATATCAGCAAAATGAAGCTAATAACTGGCAAAAAGATAGTTACTACAGATCGGAACTAATGCAGGCTTATCGATTATATACCTTAGCATTAGCCGGAGAACCAGAAATTGGAGCAATGAATCGTTTGCGTGAAACAACTGGATTAAGTAAACAAGCAAAATGGCGCCTTGCTGCTGCTTATGCACTTGCAGGTAAACCTGAGATTGCTGAACAAATGACCATTGAATTGGATGTTAATGTTGAGAAATACAGGGAGTTATCTTACTCTTACGGATCATCAACACGTGATGAAGCAATGATTTTGGAAGCATTAGTGCTAATTAAAGATAGTAAACGAATGGTTCCATTAATCGAAAAATTATCTAAGGAATTATCATCCCAAAACTGGATGAGTACACAAACAACAGCATATTGCCTGGTAGCATTTTCAAAATTACTAATGGGTGATTCTTATGCCGATCGTCAGTTAGAATATGCATATGCCTTTAATACTGATAATGCCGAAGATATTAGCACCGATAGGAACCTTATTCAACATCAAAAGACCTTGACAAATATACAACAAGGGAAAGTTACTGTTACTAATAGTTCTGAATCTGTTATGTATGTAAGTCTGGCAGTTGAAGGTGTTCCATTGATTGAAGATCGAAGCTCCGCCAATAACAACCTGAATATGAACGTTGTTTATAAAACACTGGAAGGAGTAATTATTGATCCTGAAAATATTGAACAGGGAACAGATTTTAAAGTTGAAATAACAGTTAAAAATCCCGGAACAATGGGAAATTATAAAGAAATGGCTTTAACACAAATGTTTCCATCAGGATGGGAAATTCACAATACCCGTATGTTTGGTGGACGATCGGTGCATGAAAAAGACATACCAACTTATCAGGATATTAGAGATGATAGAGTTTTAACTTATTTTGATTTAAGATCAAATGAATCAAAAACCTTTGTAGTATTATTAAATGCAGCCTATTTAGGTGAGTTTTATTTGCCAGCATTTTATTGCGAAGCAATGTATGATAATAACATTAATGCCAGAATCCCTGGAAAGCAAGTAAAAGTTTATAGAAATAAATAATTATAGATTAAATATTAAAAATGGATGGCACATTAATTTGTGCCATCTTTTGTATGATTTAATTTTTTTGAATATATCATGCATAAAGAAATATGAATTAGATCAGTAATCTATTTTAATTGTTATGATTAGATTTAAGTACATAGTTTTAATATCAGTACTGATAGCAAGGACTTCTTATTCACAAGATTTCTTAACACCAATAAACACCGTCGATCGAACAGATATATCCTGCATAAAACTAACAAATATTGGAAAATTTGGCGAGATTCGCAAAGCCAGGACCGATATACCTAAACATTTTCATACAGGTATAGATATTAAAAGACCAACACAAAATTACACAAATGAACCAATCTTTTCTATTGGTGAAGGTATTGTTCAAAGTGTAAGAAATGATGGTCCATATGCTTTTATCATTATTGAACACTATAAAGATGACGTTGTATTTTGGACTGAATATGAGCATGTTGCAGAGATAGAAGTGAGGGTAGGGGATTTTGTCAATAAATATACGCGTATTGCCAGATTTATGAATAAAGAAGAGCTAACTAAATTTGGTTGGCAATTTGATCATTTTCATTTTGAAATATTAAAAATTCATCCAAGGAAAATTAAACCTAAAAAAACTCAACCACAATACTTATTTGTTACATACAATCTAATTTGTTATAATTTAGAAACATTGAATCATTATTATTATGATCCTTTAAACTTTTTAGAATATTTAATTTATTAGTTATTAATGATTAAGAAACTTAAGATTATATTAATTTCGGTAACAATATTGTTAATATTGTTACTTTTTATTCCTGTTAAAGAACCACAGCGATCATATTCAACAGTCCTATATTCAAATGATGGAAACCTTTTAGGAGCAATTATAGCAAACGATGAGCAATGGCGTTTTCCTGAGCTTGATTCAGTACCTTACAAATTTGAAAAATCAATTATTTATTTTGAAGATCAATATTTCTATAAACACCCTGGAGTAAATCCATTATCGTTATTTAGGGCATTAAAACAAAATTTAAAAGCCGGAAAAATAGTAAGTGGTGGGAGTACACTAAGCATGCAGCTTATTCGAATGACTTACAATAATCCTGATCGGACAGTTTGGCAAAAGATCAGGGAAATTTTTAATGCATTTAGACTTGAGTTAAACTTTTCTAAAAAGGAAATACTAATAAAGTACACATCTAATGCACCTTTTGGCGGAAATATTGTGGGACTGGAAGCCGCATCATGGAGGTATTATGGACGAAAGCCACACCAACTTTCATGGGCCGAATCTGCAACCCTTGCTATTTTACCAAATGCACCTTCCTTAATACGTCCGGGTAAAAATATGCAGCAGCTTCTTAAAAAACGAAATTTTTTATTGCATAAGTTGTACATTAATAATGTTTTAGACTCAATTGAGTATGAATTAGCTTTAATGGAAAAATTACCACAAAAACCACATAAATTACCTTCGATCGCGCCACATTTACTAGATCGTTTAAATATAAGTAATAATGAAGAAAAAATAACTTCATGTATTGATTATCAGTTACAAAAGAATGTTAATAGAGTAGTTAATCGTCATTATAAGAACTTGTCATCCAACGAAATTTATAATTTAGCTGCTATTATCGTTAAAATTGAAACTGGTGAAGTAGTTGCATACGTTGGAAATACTAGCATTAAAGAGTCTAAAGACCATGGAAATGCAGTAGATATAATTACTGCTGCAAGAAGCTCAGGGAGTATTTTAAAGCCATTTTTATATGCTTTCATGCTCGATAATGGTGAAATTTTGCCCGAGAGCCTTGTTGCAGATATTCCAACTCAAATGAAAGGCTATTCGCCTAAAAATTATGATTTAGACTACGATGGTGCAGTACCTGCATCAAGGGCTTTAGCCCGGTCGTTAAATGTACCTGCAGTTCATATGCTGCATGAGTTTGGTGTTGGTCGTTTTCTTGATTATTTAAGAAAGATGAAGTTTAAATACATGAACTATTCAAGCGATCATTACGGACTTTCTTTAATATTAGGCGGAGCAGAAGTCTCTTTATGGGATTTGGCAGGAGCATATTCAAGTTTTGGACGTATTTTAAATAATTATAATTTCCATAGTTCTACTTATTCGAAAAAAGATTTTCATGAACCAATATTATTAAAAAAGGACATTACATTAAATAAACCTTCTGATTTTACTGAAAATAAACAACTTATAAGTGCAAGTTCAGTATGGCTGACATTCGAAGCATTGCTTAAAGTTAACCGACCAAGCAATGAATTAGGCTGGGAATCATTTACTTCATCACATAAATTAGCATGGAAGACAGGAACAAGTTTTGGTTTTCGAGATGCATGGGCTGTGGGAGTAAATAAAGAATATTTTGTGGGAGTGTGGGCCGGAAATGCTGATGGTGAAGGTCGTCCCGGATTAGTGGGATCTATAGCAGCAGCACCTGTTATGTTCGAAATATTTGATTTATTACCACATTCAGAATGGTATGATAAACCTTATGACGATTTAGTTAAAATTCCGGTGTGTAGAGAAAGTGGTTACAGAGCTTCTAATTTATGCAATCATATTGATTCAATTTATGTGCCTGAAGCTGGATTAAAAACAGAAGCATGCCCATACCATAAATTAATTCATTTGGATAAAAACAAACAATATCGGGTAAGTTCAAAATGTATGAAGGTCTCTGAAATGATTCATGAATCGTGGTTTGTGTTGCCACCAGCATGGGAATGGTATTATAAGAGAAAAAATCCATTATATCGAACTTTACCACCATATAAACCAGGATGTGATGAAGAAAACCATATATCGGTTATGCAATTTGTTTATCCATTGAATGCAACAAATATTTATATTCCGAGAGATATTGACGGTAAAGTGCAAATGGTAGTATTTGAGATTGCACATCGATACACAAATAAAAAAGTATTTTGGCATGTAGATGATACATATTTAGGAGAAACAAAAGAGTTCCATCAAATGCAATTTTTTGCCAACGAAGGAACACATATAGTAACTGCTGTGGATGAAGATGGCAACAGTATAAAAATACCGGTAACATTTTACAACGAAAAAAAATAATCCAGTAACAAATTCTATAAAGGTAAATGAACCTGGTGTGAAGTATTTTATTATTATTGATCATACCAATGTGGTTTTAAAGATTATAAAAAAATGCCCGTTAGAAAATATTAATAATTTTTTATTAAAATTTTAAATCTCTCATAATTGAATATTTGGATTTAAATAACATAATTTAACCGGAAAAACCATTTCTAACAAATAAACGTCTTAGAATCAAATATCTGCATTAGGAGCGTATAATTATCCATAATATGAGATTCTCACAAATTAAAATTCTATTTAGGCGAAGCCCAGAATGAAATGGAGACATAATATGAATTATAGTTGACAACTTTGAATTGGTGGGCACAAATTGCTTTAACATAAAATCTATCGATCACGAACAGATAAACTGTTCAAGATCTGATTTCATATTAAATACTGCGTATACGCAATTTGTTAGTTTCTGTCTTATAATTTATATTATGTTTATAATAAAATTTAATAATAAAGGGAAGATTTGTATTACCTTCCCTCTTATCTGATTTTAATATCCTAATTCTTGTGATATCTTTTCGTATTTTTCGTTCATTTGTAATCTATAATATAACGTTCTCAATGTATTACCGATTCCAGGTTCTTCAGGTTTAATTTCATATGCCTTTTCCAAGAATGGTAATGCCTCTTTAAACTTATCGTCAGCAATTTTCTTTGCCTTCATATATTTTTCGTTATCTTTAATCTCATTCGCGGTATTTGTTAATTCAACACCCTGATTAAAATATAGTACACCAATATTGTATTGAGCATCAAACGAATTAGGATCCATTTCAATTGCTTTTTTATACATTTCTATTGCTTTTTCAACATCTTTATCTTGATCATAGAACATTGCTTTACCAATGTATAATTGTGCGTTTGTTGGATTTTGCTCAATCGCTTTATCTAAATATTTAATCCCTTCTTTCGAGTCTTTAGCTTCTAATAAATAATAATTAATTAAAGTTCCAAGAATTGTTTGATTATCAGGATATTTAGTATATCCTTGTTGTAGGGCATTTAAATAGCTAGCAGTATCCCCGCTTTGTTTATAACATTGACCTAATAAAGCATATACGTCTCCTCCACCAAAATTTAAATCAGAAGTTTTCTTATAATATTTAATAGCATTATCATAATCTTTTGCTCTTTGAGCCATTAAAGCGGCATTGTACATAGTAGTAGTATCAATCTCATTTCCAAAAAGATCAAGTGATTTTAACTGAACTGTTTTTTCAAAATAGATGAATGCTTTACTAAATTCGTCATTTTCATAAGCCGCAACTGCTGTATTAATAACTTCATTGGGTAACATGATTAATTCACCATCAATAAGTGTTTTTATCCCGGCTGCACCATCTTTATCATAAGCCAAAATAAAATTATCAATTGCATTAACTATTGCATCAGCATATTTTTCTTCACCTGTTTTATGCATTGCTTTGTAAATCTTACCCTTCGTATAATATGTTTTTGCCCAATCTTTTGTTTTTTCATCAGATTCTGAAGCAATAACCAATTTTAAAGCTGAATCTAAGTATTCACCTTTCTCAGCCCAAAGTAATGCTTTATTTACATATTTTTTTTGAGCCTGAACGTTTCCAATCATTAATGCAACTACTGCTATAGTTGATAATAATGTGAACATTAACTTTTTCATCTTCATAATATTATTGTTTAAGTTTTTTATTTTAAAATTTTTCCAAAAATAAGATATATTTAGAATAAGTCAAATATTATGCCTAAAATTAAAACTATTCTATAACATCATCATTTTTTTGCACTTCAGTTATCTCATTATCAAGTTTTTCTTCAGTTTCTGATTCATCTTCTTTTGTTACTTGTGTAACTGCTGCAATCATATCATCATTCCTTAGGTTAATTAATCGAACTCCTTGTGTAGCCCTTCCTGTAACTCTTAAATTAGAAACTGCTAAACGAATAGTAATACCAGACCTGTTTATAATCATAAGGTCCATTTCATCGTTTACACCTTTAATAGCAATTAGTTTACCAGTTTTTTCTGTGATATTAAGGGTTTTAACTCCTTTCCCACCACGATTAGTAATTCTGTAGTCATCAATGTCAGAGCGTTTTCCAAAACCTTTTTCAGAAACAACCAGCACTTCATTATCATCTTCTTCGACCCAAACCATTCCAACTACTTCATCGTCATTCTTTCCTAGAGTAATACCCCTTACTCCTGCACCTGTTCTTCCTATTGATCGAACATTGCTTTCATTAAATCGGATGGCTTTCCCTTCACGAGAAGCAAGAATTATATCGCTTTTACCATCTGTAAGTTTAGCTTCTAACAACTGATCACCTTCTTTAATGGTTATTGCATTAACTCCGTTTTGTCGTGGACGAGAATATGCTTCCAGCAATGTCTTTTTAATGATACCTTTTTTAGTACACATTACAATATAATTATTGTTAATGTATTCTTCTTCATTTAGGTTTTGAACATTAATAAAGGCTTTTACCTTATCTTCTGGTTCAATGTTAATCATATTTTGAATTGCTCTGCCTTTTGAGCTTCTTGAACCTTCAGGTATTTGGTATACTTTCAGCCAAAAACATTTACCTTTTTCAGTAAAGAAAAGCATTGTATTATGCATCGAAGCAATAAACATTTTTTCTAAGAAGTCTTCATCACGGGTAGTACTTCCTTTTGAACCAACACCACCCCTGTTTTGAGTTCTGAAATCTGTAACTGGTGTACGTTTTATGTATCCAAGATGCGAAATGGTTACTACCATATCTTCATCAGCATAAAAATCTTCAGGATTAAACTCTCCTTCATCAGGAACTATTTCAGTTCTTCTGTCATCACCATATGCTTCTTTTACTTCTAATAACTCATCTTTAATTATTTGCATTCTTAAAGCTTCATCTTCCAGAATAGTTTTTAGATGTTCAATTAATTTCATTAATTCAGCATACTCTTCTTTGATCTTATCTCTCTCTAAACC
>CAZPMA010000014.1:0-41397 GCA_964587535.1 uncultured Bacteroidales bacterium | reverse complement strand
TTTTAATGGTCTATACTTAAATTCTGACATTTTTATTGATTTTAATTAGTTAAACATATTTAATTGCACGATTATCAATTTATCACAATTTATGCCAAAGGGATTTTTACAAAAATTTATGACAACTTGATGCTTCGATTAAATAAATTACTCAATACAAAAACCTTATTTTATTGATTTAATGGATATTATGACTAATGTAGAAATAAAAAAAGTGTCAGCCTTTCTGTCAGGCTGACACTTTTATATCTTGATTTAACAAATCTTATTCGTTATCGCCTCCTTCTTCAGTTTCAGGAACTGAAGTTGGGAATTGTGGCATTTGAGTTGGATCAACAGCATTATTAACTTCTTGCTCAATTCTTGATTTTTCTTCAACAACTCCTCTAGGTATAACCATAGATGCAACAATACTAAATACTACTAAGCTAACTGCTAATGTCCATGTTGCTTTTTCAAGAAAATCAGTTGTTTTTCTAACGCCCATCACCTGATTCGATGATGAAAAATTCGATGCTAATCCACCTCCCTTTGAGTTTTGAACTAATACAATTAATATTAGTAATATACTCGCAATAACAATCAATACAGAAACTAATGTATACATATCTTAATGCTTTATTATTTATTTATTTTATCTTCTAAAATTTTAATTTGACTCGCAAAGTAAACATTTTTTTCTGGATATTTCAAACTTAATTTGCGATAAGATTCAATTGCTTTTTCAAATAATCCTTGTTTAATATAAACTTTTATTAAAGTTTCACTTAATAAATTAGTATCTTCTTCTATACTTTTCTCCGATATATCCTTTACTTCATCATCTGTTTCTTTTACTTTGATTCTTGGATTCTTTTCTATAAACCTTGATATTAAATCATCATTATGATTCAAAGCAGACTCATCAGCGTAATTATTAATATCAAAATATTCACTTCTCTTTTCTTTCTTTTTTTCTATTTCTTCAGTTTCTATTAGTTCAAAAACATCATCATCCTTATCATTCTTTTCTTCTGCTTCTTTTTCTTCTTTTGTTCTTACATTCTCTTCTATTTGCAGTATATCTTTTTTCTTTTTTATCTCATCAGGATCAGCATCAATTGTAATGATATTATTTTTCCCTGATCTTTCTTCATCAATAAAATATATTTCAGAAGAGTACTCCAGTTTATCCTTATCCTTTAGTACCGAAAACTGCAACTGACTGGAAATTGTTTCTGAGATATTCTCTCCCATCCCTTCGATGGTATCATTAATTTTCCTTTTTACATTTTTATTTTTAAGAAAAACTTTTTCACTCTTTACTTTACTATCTGATTCAACTTTTTCAACTTCAGTTTTTGTGTTTACTTTTACAGAGTCCGAATTTTCTATTTCTTCTTTTGTATTTATATCAGCTTTTATTTCTTTTTTCTCTTCGCCATACAAATCTGTATTTAAAAATTTAAATAACAGATCGCGATCAGAAATATGTATGGATGATTTGCTCAATTGTATCTTTAACTCATCAAGCTTATTATTGTCTTTTAAATTTTTTAATAATAAAATATGAGCGGCCTGAGAAAAGGGATACAATTGAACGTATTCTTTTAACTGCTCAACATTAGCACTTTTAATTTTTTCTGGATTTCTTATGTAATTAATAATATCTGATCCAATCATAATTACCAGTTAACTACAGATTTATTAAAAATATCTTCGATTAATTTTTCGACAATGTCTTCCATCAATTCCTGTTCAATAGCATTAAAATCCTGATCACTATCATAATCAATATACTGAGAAAACTTTTGATCAAAATTCCACTCAGGTTGTACTTCGTTTGTAAATCTTACCTGAATTTCGATAGTGAATCTGTTCTGAGCAGCTTTCTCGTCGTTTGTAATAGCCATTGGCCTGGTAGGGTCATACTTTGTAATGTATCCTTCAAAATTCAGATCTCCTATATCATTCACAATTGTTAAATCTGTTTGAGATTTAAATTTGTCCTTTAATTCATCGGTTAAATATTGCTCTAATCCCGGGCTACCTACTTCCGGAGATCTATCTATAAAATACTGCACTGAAACTGTTTTAACTTCAGGGGCAATAGAAGCTCCTGATACAGAATACTTTATTGTACAGGATTGATTAATAAAAATCATTGCCATGATTAAAATTAAAAGTCTTTTCATTTCTAATTAATGTTGTATTCCTTAATTTTTCTATATAAAGTTCTCTCTGATATTCCTAGCTCCTGAGCTGCATATTTCCTTTTCCCATTATGCTTTTCCAAGGCTTTTTTAATTAATTCTATTTCTTTTTCTTCAAGAGATAATGACTCTTCAATAAATTCTTCAGTATCTTCAATATCTTGATCTTCTACTTTTGTAATAGAATTTGCCTGCATTGCACCTGAACTAAAATATTGTGTTGATCGGTCGACATTATGAATTAAACCTTCAGCATTTTTTAAGTGTTCAATATTATCTCCTTTATCTATTATTTCATGAACAAGCTTTTTAAGATTATTCAAATCTCCTTTCATATCAAATAAAAACTTGTAGAGTATTTCTCTTTCAGTTGCAAAAGTTTTTTCATCGACCATCTCGTTTCTATAAAGTGCAGGCAATTTGTTAGGATAATAATCAGGCAAATATTTTTTTAAAACATCCACATTTACTACCCTATTCTCTTCAATCACAGAAAGTTGTTCTGTTATGTTTTTTAATTGTCGAACATTTCCAGGCCACTCATAATTATCTAAAATAAGTCTTGCTTCTTCACTTAAACTTATAGGTGGCATTCTGTAACGATCAGCAAAATCAGTAGCAAATTTTCTAAACAATAAATAGATATCTGCTCCTCTTTCTTTTAAAGGCGGAATAATAATAGGAACTGTATTTAACCGGTAATACAGATCTTCTCTAAACTTGTTTTCCTCGATAGCCCTGATTAAATCAACATTTGTTGCAGCAATTACACGCACATTTGTTTTTTGCACTTTCGATGATCCAACTCTTAAAAATTCTCCCGTTTCTAAAACTCTAAGTAACCTTACCTGAGTAGACAATGGTAATTCAGCTACTTCATCTAAGAAAATAGTTCCATTATTTGCTACTTCGAAATAACCTTGTCTGCTTTCATGAGCCCCTGTAAAAGATCCTTTTTCATGACCAAATAACTCAGAATCTATTGTTCCATCAGGGATAGCCCCACAGTTAACCGGAATATACTTTCCATGTTTTCTTGAGCTAAAATGATGTATAACCTGAGGGAAAACTTCTTTTCCAGTACCACTTTCTCCTGTAATTAAAACGGACAAATCAGTTGGAGCTACCTGTGCTGCAATATCAATAGCTCTGTTTAACCCAATTGAGTTTCCAATTATTCCGAAACGTTGTTTAATTCTTTGAACATCCATTGCAAAATAGATTTTATTAAAAAGCTCTTTAAAGATATGACAAAATTACAATTTTAATTTTGTTACTTCCTTATTTTTAACAAATATTAAGAAAAGTTTACTGTCATTAAGGCAGAATAAACTCAAATTTCAAATTTAAAATTTCAAATCCCAAGTTATTCGTTTAAAATTGTACTTTTGTTATCATAAAATAATTTAAATAAGATGAATTTTGTAGGGATTATTCCGGCACGTTATGCTTCAACCAGGTTTCCTGGCAAACCCTTAGCTGATATTAAGGGTAAACCAATGATTCAGCATGTTTATGAACAAGCATCTAAAGCCTTAGATTATGTTTATGTAGCAACAGATGATCAACGAATATTTGATGCTGTTATTCAATTTGGTGGCAAAGCAGTAATGACATCGAGCAAGCATCAAAGTGGAACAGATAGAATTGCAGAAGCAATTGATATTATACACAAAGAAATACCAGAAAGATTTGATGCTATAATAAACATACAGGGTGATGAGCCATTTATAAAACCAGAACAGATAAAAGAAATTATTTCCTGCTTTGATAATCCTTTGGCAAAAATTGCTACTTTGGTAAAAAAGGTAGAAAATACAGAAGATATTTTTGATATTAACAAGCCTAAAGTGGTAATCAATAAAAAAATGCAAGCAATATTATTTAGTCGCTCGCCAATACCTTACATCAGAAACTCTGAAAAAGATGATTGGATAAAAAAACATACTTTCTATAAACACGTAGGAATGTATGCTTATAAAGTAAAAACCTTGCAAGAACTTACCGAATTAGAACAGTCGGATTTGGAAATTGCAGAATCGCTTGAACAATTGCGTTGGATAGAAAATGGTTATGCCATTTATACTGCTTTAACAAAGTTTGAAAGTTTTGGAATAGATACCCCCGAAGATTTAGAAAAAATGCTTAAGTAATAAAAAAACCCCGAAGAAAATCTTCGGGGTTTTTATTATATAAATCAATTATTTATTTTGTTGATTCACTTAATGAAACATCATCTACTTCCCAGGTTGCTGCATTTGTTGTATTACATACATATTTAAATGCAATATAAACTGTACTTTCTCCATCGTATGCAGATATATCAGCATCTCCATTTGTCCATGTCCAGAATGAATTATATGCTGGTGCTGTAAAACTCACAGGTGTCCATGTTGCAGAACTAGGGTTCCCTTCGCCTGTATAATCAGTTGAAACTAATACTGTTAAATCGTCCCAAACAGTTGTATATCCATAACCAATACAATGTCTGAAGTCTAAGGTTACACCACTTTTACCTGTAAAATCTAATGCAGTAGAAATCATCCAATCTTCATTTGCAAAACGAGATCCATCAAATCCGGTCATTACTGCACATGAAAACTGATCGCTATATTCCCATTCCTGAGCTCCTGTTACACTATAAGGGAAGAAAGTAGCACTTCCACCAAAATAATCAATTGGTAAAATACCAACATCAAATCTCTCGTTTTCCATTACTACTTCATCAGTTGTTCTTATGTACAACTGCATAGTTGAGTTATATTGTCCAACTATTGCAATTAAAGAACCACTGCCATCAGGAACTTTTTGATCAGCGAAATTAGCATAACCGCTTGTTCTAATAATTACTTCATCGCTACCTTCATCCTGAATACGTAAATCTCTTGATTCTTCATTTACTGCATCAGCATAGGTTGCAGCAGTATCTCCAAAAACAAACTGAACATTTTCTAGTTTAATTAATTTTCCTTGTAATGCTGAATTTGTTTTAATGTCATTTATGGTTACAACTTGTGGCTCTATATCAACTAATGTCTGTATCTTAGTAAGATATTGATCTAATGTAAACCCATTACCATCAATGGCATCAATCTGATATAGCTCGCTATATGTTCCAATTTTAAGTCCATTCAATTGCAATCTAATATAATCTCCCTGGTATAAGCCACCTGCATTATCTAAGTGTAATGCAATACCCCCTGTTTCATCCTGCACATACATTGTTTTATAAATGTTTCCGCTTTTATCATCCATAGTACAAGTGGCAAAAAGAGAAACATCGTAATCAAAAACATAGTCATCACCTGTTAGGTCATATAGATCTTTTAATTCAGCAACTGTAATAGTATCACCAACTGGAATTGGATTAGATTCGGGTGTGTCATGATCATCTTTAACACACGAAAACATTACTAAAGAAACTACTATAGCAAATGTTATAAACTGTAATAAATTTTTAACCTTTTTCATATTATATATTTTTTCTATTTTTTTTTAAAATTGATATGTTAAAATTAACATATATGTTGTACCATAAGAGTAAAAATAAACTGGTGAAAATTTATTTACATCTTGTGTAACATAATCAAATCTAGCAGCTTCATATCCACCGGTAATAAAATCCTGATTATTTAACACATTACTTACTTGAGCATGTAATCTAATAAAGTTCCCTTTTACTCTCCATGATTTTCCACCGCTTACATTTACGGTAAATTGTGCCGGAAGTTTCTCCTGTCTTGTAATTTCATCAATTTTATCAGCTCCGTATTCAGTAGTAGGATCTAATGTACCAAGAGCACTTGTAACTCTTCTTGCCGGATGAAAATCCAGATATATATCATCAAAATAGTTTCCATTAACTTCAAACCACCAATATTTAGGTGAATTATATCTTAATCCAATAGAGTATGCTTGCTGCGGTGTTCCTGGAACATAGAAGTTCTTAATATAAACTTGATCATCGTTTTCAGAAAGTTCTATTTCATCCACACCATTATCAACGGTAACATTTAAATCGGGTCTGGAATCATATGTGTATTGTCCAATTGCAGCTACACCAGTTACGCTTATTGTTGATGTAACTTTTCCTTCAATACCAATTTCAAGTCCCATATGTTTTTTATCTATCCCTGTCATTGCATAGTTTACAAAGCTAAACTCATAATCGTTGAAATAACTTCTAACTTCTGTTTGATCTTTAAAGGTAGCATAGTATGCAGTTATTCTGCCAGAAATGTACGGTAAACGTGCAACATAATTCAAGTCAACAGATGTTATTTTTTCACTGCTTAATCCATCAACAATATAATCTCTTGTTCTTGGAGAAACATAAGCATTATCAAAATAAGGAGCTCTGGTCATATATTTCATATTTGCGTAAACAATATGACGTCCGGTAATTTTATAATTAATTCCTCCAGATAAACCGTAATTAAAGAAATTTTGTTTTTCAGAATCTCCATACGAATCTTCAGGAAACTTACCATTTCTCATATTACCTGTTCTGTAAAAACTTGTATTTGAAATTTCTGTTCCTAAATAAATATCCATATTTCCTATAGTATAATCAGCTTTTACAAAACCACCAAGTTTATTGATATTTGCATCATAATCATAGCCAAACACATCACCTTCTTCAACTAAGTTATTTGGGTTATTTAAATCGCTTTGAGCCAAAACAGGATCTTCAAAATCTCTTTCAGCAAACTGATCAATATCAACCCAGTAATCACCACCTAATAAATCATCAACCAATTTAAAATGACGTCCTTTGTACCAATTATAATTAATATTTCCTATAAGTTTTAAATCATCACTAAAATCATAATTCATATGCACATTTGCTTGAATCTGGCTATGATCAATTCTACGATCTTCAACCATATATTTTGATCTCATGAATGTTTTATCATTACCATCAACTCCATCAACATCTTGCATGGTAAATAAGTTTTTCTCATTGGCAAAGTAGAAAAAGTCCCAGTCTACTTGTTGATTATCCCAGGTATACCCTTCAACATCTTTATTATAATAAGGTAAGTATTTATAATAATTTGGACGAGGATCTTTTGCATCATACCAGTTTAACGCGGTATTACCACTTCTTCCAAATGAATAAGCTACAGATGAATTCACTTTCATTTTTTCACTTACTGTCCAATAATGGTTTAAAGAAATAAAAGGTTTAAAAGAATTTGCTACTCTTGAATTTCTAATTTCACCATCCTGGTATCCCCAGTTTGCATTATAGTAATTATCATCAACATAGTCGTATGCTTCCTGCGTTGATCCTATTTGTTTTCCTCTTTTATTTGGAGCAACGAAAGCCGTTAAAGCAATAGCGTGGCTTTTGTTAAATACTTTTTCGGCAGCTAACATAAAACCCCATGCATCATAAAATGTTCCGGGCACATAACCTTCCTGCGCCCATCGCCTTGATGCAGATAGCGTAAAAGCATATCCGTTATCCATTAAACCGGTAGAAGCTGTTGCCATTACTCTGTTTCTGTAGTTTCTATTCACAGACATGTATGATACTTTTACCCCGGAAGGATATTCAGATGCTCTTGTAATAATATTTGCTGTACCACCTATAGATGTTAATGAATAGTTACTATTATCAGCTGCATAAGTTGCTTCGTTATTTCTAACAGCATCATTTAATCCACCCCAGTCTGCCCAAACCGGACGACCATTTTCAAGACTATTCATGTATATTCCATTAAAGAAAATAGCTGAATTTTCCTGATCTAAACCACGAACACTAAATCGTGCAGCAGAACCAAAAGTGTATGCCGCAGCTGATGAAAAAACATCATCAGAAGAATGCAATAAGCCACTAGTTCCTTGACTTGAAGAATTTTCAGCATCTTCAACTTCATTCTCATCTAGAACGATTAATGGTAATTCATCAGTGTTATCATCAAACGAAGGATTCCATTCCATCGCTATAGATCCAATATTTAATATTTCTCCATCTTTTAAAACAAAAGATAGATTCTGCTCAGCATATTGAACTGCAGTAAGCTTTAATGTTCCTTCTCCCGCCGGAACATTACTCATTAAGAATTCTCCACTTTGATTAGTATTCGTTTCAATATCAGTTCCAACCACCTGAACTTTTACGTCTTTAACAGGACTTGTTGTCTTACTATTTATAACAATACCTTTAATTACACCCGTTTGAGCAAAAGATGTAAAACTTAGAAACAAAGTGAGAACAAATAAAAATGTAAGTTGTCTCATATGTATAGATTGATTTAAATTTTTATAATTATTTTTTTTCGTTGGTAATCATTCAAATATACTCGCTATCCCATTCATTTTTTTTAAAGGAAAAGGACCTAAAAATACATACTAATTTTTTAGTTCGGAAATTTTTTTTTACAATTACCAACATTTTATTTATCAATACTATGAAACAGAATTTTATAACATTTAGTTTAGCATTTTTGGTGTTTTTTTCTTTTTCGTTAAGATCACATCAAACAATTGCACAGGGAAAACAATATAAGGTAGTAACCGTAGCGTTCTATAACCTTGAAAATTTATTTGACACTCTTGACACTCCGGATAAAAACGACATTGAATTTACTCCTGAAGGTGGTTACAAGTGGGATGCAAAGAAATATAAATCAAAGCAGGAAAACATGTCTTATGTTATTTCTCAGATTGGTGCAGATATAACAAAAACAGCTCCGGCAATTATTGGCGTTTCAGAAATTGAAAACAGAGCAGTTCTAGAAGATTTAGTTAAGATGCCGGCAATTCAAAAGTATAATTACAATATTGTACATTATGAATCACCGGACAAAAGGGGTATTGATGTTGCATTATTATATCAACCCTCATTATTTAAAGTAACAAATACTAAATCAGCCACTTTAAAAGTTGATGGTATGGATAATTTCTATACAAGAGACCAATTGGTTGTATCAGGCGAATTAGATGGTGAGAAGATTCATGTTATAGTTAACCACTGGCCATCAAGGAGTGGTGGTGAAAAAAGAAGTAAACCCCTTAGAAATGCAGCAGCAGATTTAACAAGATCACTTACTGATTCAATAATGAATATTGATGAAAATGCTAAAATTATAATTATGGGCGACCTGAATGATGATCCAAATAACGAAAGTTTATTGAAACATCTTAAAGCAAAAAAATCAATAAAAAGTACAGAAGAAGGAGATTTATATAATGCTGTATATCCATTATTTCAACAAGGAGTTGGTTCATTAGCTTACAGAGATAAATGGAATTTATTTGATCAAATTATTGTTTCTTATCCTTTATTGGGTGATGATAAAAGTACTTTTAAATTATACAAAACATTAATATTTAATAAGGACTTTTTAAAACAAGAAACTGGAAGATATAGGGGATATCCGTTAAGAACCCATGCTGGTGGTGTTTATAAAAATGGTTATAGTGATCACTTTCCGGTTTATATCTATTTAATAAAAGAAGCAAAATAATTAAAAAAGAAACCCCGAAATTTAAACTACACCCCAAAAGTCGGACACAACATTTGGGGTGTTTTTTATTCCTTCATTTGATTCCAACCTTGTGCTTTTAGTTCTATACTTTGTCCGGCATTAGTAATTAAAATCATTCCATGCTCTTTATCTGCAATATGACCCAAAGGGTGAATCATTTGTTGGTCTTTTATTTTATCAAAATCATTTATATCAATAGTAAAAAGCAGTTCATAATCTTCACCACCATTTAATGCCGCAATTAGTGGCTCAATATTAAATTCATTAGCCATTTGACTGGTACTTTCATCAATAGGAATTTTATCCTGAAAAATCTTACAACCTAAATCAGATTTCTTACAGATATGCATTATCTCGGAAGATAAACCATCTGAAATATCAATCATTGCAGTAGGTTTAACTCCCAGCTCTTTTAACAACTCAATAATTTCCTTTCTGGCTTCCGGTTTTAACTGACGTTGTAATATATAATCATACCCTTCTAAAGTGGGTTGAACTTCGGGGTTTGATTTAAAAATCTCTTTTTCGCGTTCCAGCAATTGCAAACCCATATAAGCAGCACCTAAATTACCGGTAACACAAATGACATCATTTTTCTTTGCGGTATTTCGATATACAATATCTTCTTTTTTTGCTTCACCTATTGCTGTAATACTAATTGCCAGTCCTGTTAAGGATGATGAAGTATCACCACCTACTAAATCAACATTATAATGCTCACAAGCTAATTTTATTCCTTCGTATATTTGTTCAATATGCTCAACTGCAAATTTTGATGAAATTGCTATGGAAACTGTAATTTGTTTTGGGATCGCATTCATGGCATAAACATCAGACAGGTTTACAACAACTGATTTATATCCTAAATGCCTTAAGGGAGTATACATTAAATTAAAATGTATTCCTTCTACCAACAGGTCTGTGGTAATTACCGAACAAATATCACCATAATCTATAACAGCAGCATCATCGCCAATACCTTTTAATGTATTTTTATGATTAATTTTAGTGTTTTTTGTGATATGATCAATTAAACCAAATTCACCTAATTCTGAAATCTTTGTAAGTTTTTTTTCTTTATTCTCCATCTTAAAAATTGATATATATCATTAAAAAAAAAGATTAAACAAACATGCTTTAATAGTTGTTAAATTTTAAATATATTTGCACTCTATTTAGAATTAATCTATTTAAACACAGTGCTGATTTTTCATTGAGATGATGCAAAGTTATGGAAAAAGAACAAGATAAAATATTAAATGATGTAACGCAGGGTGAATATAAGTATGGTTTTGTTACAGAAATTGAAAATGAAACTATACCAAAAGGTTTAACTGAAGATACAGTCAGGATGATTTCTCAAAAAAAGAATGAACCTGAATTTATGTTGGAGTTTCGCCTAAAAGCGTTCAGACATTGGCAAAGTATGAAAATGCCTGAATGGGCGCATTTAAGAATACCGGAAATTGATTTTCAGGATATTATATATTATTCGGCTCCAAAACAAAAACCTGTTCTTGATAGTATGGATGATGTTGATCCTGAATTAAAAGCAACATTTGATAAACTAGGTATTCCTTTAGATGAACAAAAACGATTATCAGGAGTTGCGGTTGATGCTGTAATGGATAGTGTTTCTGTAAAAACTACATTTAAAGAAAATCTGGCTGAACTAGGAATTATTTTCTGCTCGTTTAGTGAAGCAGTGCAAGAACATCCGGATTTAGTAAAAAAATATATGGGTTCGGTTGTGCCATATACCGACAATTATTTTGCAGCTTTAAACTCAGCCGTATTTAGTGACGGATCTTTCTGTTATATTCCAAAAGGTGTTCGTTGTCCCATGGAACTTTCAACATATTTTAGAATCAATGCAGCTAACACCGGACAGTTTGAACGTACATTAATCGTTGCTGATGATGAATCGTATGTAAGCTACCTGGAAGGTTGTACGGCACCACAGCGAGATGAAAATCAACTACATGCTGCTATTGTTGAAATTATTGCAAACAGAAATGCTGAAGTAAAATACTCAACGGTTCAAAACTGGTATCCGGGTGATAAAAACGGTAAAGGTGGTATTTATAATTTCGTTACTAAACGTGGTAAATGTGCCGGTGAGAATTCAAAAATCTCCTGGACACAAGTTGAAACAGGATCTGCAATTACATGGAAATACCCTAGTTGTTTATTATTAGGTGACAATTCTGTGGGTGAATTCTACTCAGTAGCTGTTACCAACAATCATCAACAAGCTGATACAGGATCAAAAATGATACATATTGGTAAAAACACAAAAAGTATTATTGTTTCAAAAGGCATTTCTGCCGGACTAAGTGAAAATAGTTATCGTGGTTTAGTAAAAGTTGTTAAAAATGCGAAAAATGCCAGAAACTTTTCGCAATGCGATAGTTTATTATTAGGAGATCAATGTGGTGCGCATACATTTCCTTATATCGAAGTTGACAATAAAGATTCAATTGTTGAACATGAAGCGACAACATCAAAAATTGGAGAAGATCAGATATTTTATTGTAACCAGCGAGGCATTAAAACCGAAGATGCAATTGGTTTAATTGTAAATGGTTATGCAAAAGAAGTGTTAAATAAATTACCCATGGAGTTTGCCGTTGAAGCACAAAAGTTATTACAAATAAGCCTTGAAGGCAGTGTAGGATAATCCAAGATAAAAGTAAAAAAGTAAAATTTTATATAAAATGCTATCAATAAAAAATTTACACGCAAATATAGAAGGAAAAGAGATTCTGAAAGGAATTGATCTTGAAGTAAAAGCAGGTGAAGTACATGCTATTATGGGTCCAAATGGATCAGGTAAAAGCACATTAGCTTCAGTTCTTGCAGGAAGAGAAATTTTTGAAGTTACTGAAGGTAAAGTTACATACTCCGGAAGCGATTTATTAGAAATGTCTCCTGAGGAACGTGCAAGTGAAGGAATATTTTTAGGATTCCAATACCCTATCGAAATACCTGGAGTTAGTATGGTTAACTTTATGAAAACAGCAGTTAACGAACAACGTAAACATAAAGGTTTAGAACCACTTTCTGCTTCTGACTTCTTAAAACTAATGAGAGAAAAGAAAGAATTAGTGGAACTAGATGCTGCATTAACAAATCGTTCTGTGAATGAAGGATTCTCGGGTGGTGAAAAGAAAAGAAACGAGATTTTCCAGATGGCTATGCTTGAACCAAAACTATCTATTTTGGATGAAACCGACTCAGGTTTAGATATTGATGCTTTAAGAATTGTTGCCAATGGAGTTAATAAGTTAAAGAATAGTAATAATGCAACCATAGTAATTACTCATTACCAGCGTTTGTTAGATTATATTGTTCCTGATTATGTACATGTACTTTATAATGGTAAAATAATTAAATCCGGTGGTAAAGAATTAGCTCTTGAGTTAGAAGAAAAGGGATATGACTGGTTAAAAAAAGGCACTGCTGTTTAATAAGTTAAATCTTATAAACGGAATTTAAATAGCAATATTATGAACTTAGAAACACAAGTTGATATAAAACAAAAATTCATAGATATCTTTCAGGAAAATATTTCTGATATAAAAAAGGCTTCGCCTGATTTTATAAATGAAATTAGAGATCAGGCTATTGATCAATTTAATAAAACCGGTATTCCTGATAAGAAAAATGAAAATTATAAATACACCGATTTAAAAAGGGAATTCGACAATAATTACAAGATGTATCTTACACCAAAAAACATTGAGTTTAACGTAAAAGATATATTTACCTGCGATGTTCCTGATTTAAATACTATGGTTGTTTTACTTTTAAATGGATGGTATTACGATCGAGAAAACCTTATTCATGAATTACCGGGTGGAGCTGTAATTGGCAGTTTTCAAAAAGCAACTGAGCTTTATCCAGATTTAGTAAAAAAACACTTTGCACAATATGCTAAATTAGACGAAGGTGCTGTGGCAATGAATACTGCTTTTGCTAAGGATGGTATTTTTATGTACGTTCCTAAAGGAGTTGTAATTGAAAAACCTATTCAAATCATTAATATTCTAATGGACGATGAAGAAGGATTTACCCAACATAGAAACCTATTTGTACTAGAAGAAAACAGCCAGGCATCGGTAGTAATTTGTGATCACACTTTATCACCACAAAACTTTTTAACAAACTCTGTTACTGAAATCTGTGTTGGAAATAATGCTTCATTTGATTACTCCAGAATGCAAAATGAACATAATGGATCAAAGCAAGTATCACATTTATATATTAATCAGGAAAGAGATAGCCGTGTTAATACAAATACCATATCATTGCATGGTGGTATGATTAGAAACAATGTGAATGTTATTCTAAATGGTGAAGGTTGCGATAATAATACTCTTGGTCTTTATTTAACAGATAAAGGACAACACATCGACAATTTTATTTTTATGGACCATGCTTATCCAAACTGTACAAGCAACCAATTGTTTAAAGGAGTATTAGATGATTTTGCCACTGGTGCGTTTAGTGGTAAAGTACTGGTTAGAAAAGATGCACAAAAAACGCAGGCATATCAGGCAAATAACAATATATTATTAACTGATGATGCAGATATAAATACAAAACCACAATTGGAGATTTATGCTGACGATGTAAAATGTAGCCATGGCGCCACTGTTGGTCAGTTAGATGAAGACGCTCTTTTTTACTTGCGGGCAAGGGGTATTAAAAAGAAAGAAGCAAGATTATTATTAATGTATGCATTTGCTCATGATGTCATTCAAAAAATCCAAATCCCTGCTTTACAAGAACGTGTGCAGGATTTGGTTGACAAACGATTACGTGGTGAATTGTCAAGATGTAACTCATGTCATATGAATTGTTTTTAATCATTAAACCAAAAGAAATTGAGTTTAGACATTAGAAAAATACGTGGAGATTTTCCAATTTTAGATCAACAGGTTTATAAGAAACCTTTGATTTATTTAGATAATGGAGCAACAACTCAAAAACCACAAGTTGTAATCGACGAAGAATTAAAAATATATTCTACAGAAAATAGCAATATACATCGTGGAGTACATTATTTAAGCGAACAGCTTACAGAGCGTTTCGAAGAAGCTCGAAAGGTTGTTCAGAGATTTATTAATGCAAAACACAATCACGAAGTAATTTTTACAAGTGGTACAACGGAGTCGATTAATCTTGTAGCATTTTCATTTGGCGAAAAGTATGTTAACAAAGGTGATGAAATAATCGTTTCAACACTTGAGCATCATGCCAATATTGTTCCATGGCAAATGTTGTGTGAAAGAAAAAATGCAATATTGAAGGTTATTCCTTTGAATGATAAGGGTGAACTTCTATTGGATGAATATCAAAAACTAATATCTGATAAAACAAAGATTATTGCTGTAAACCAGGTGTCAAATGCCCTTGGAACAGTTAATGATGTAAAAAAGATCATTGAAATTGCGCATGAAAAAGATATTCCTGTATTAATTGATGGAGCACAAAGTGTTCAGCATGGTAAAGTTGATGTTCAGGAACTGGATTGTGATTTCTTTGCTTTTTCAGGGCACAAACTATATGGACCAAATGGAATAGGTATTTTATATGGTAAAGAAAAATGGCTAAACGAAATGCCACCTTATAAAACCGGTGGTGAAATGATTAAAAAAGTAAGTTTTGAAAAAACTACTTTTAACGAATTGCCATTTAAATTCGAAGCAGGAACGCCAAATTATGTTTCTGCAATAGGGATGGCAACTGCTATTGAATACATTCAAAATATTGGATTAGAAGAAATTGCTGCATATGAAAAAGAATTATTAGATTATGCTACTGATAAACTTCAATCTGTTGAAGGTTTAAAAATTATTGGTACATCTAAAAATAAAATAAGTGTAATATCTTTTAATTTGGATAATATTCATCACTATGATGCAGGAATGGTAATCGATAAAATGGGTATTGCGGTTCGTACGGGTCATCACTGTGCTGAACCAATTATGGACCGTTTTAATATTGAAGGAACAATTCGGGCATCATTTTCGTTTTACAATACAAAAGAAGAAATTGATAAATTGTATGAAGCAATCTTAACTGTTAAACAAATGTTTGGTTAATTACTGTATATAAATTTTTAATTTCATGATTTAAATAATCATTGTGGTTCTTTGTGATTTACTTTGTGTCCTTTGTGGTAAAAAAAGTTAAACCACAAAGATCACTAAGAAGCACAAGGTTTCACAAAGAAAATATAGAAAAAAGTTTTAGAATTATGACATTAAACGAACAACAAGACGAAATAATTGAAGAATTCTCAGTATTCGATGACTGGATGGATAAATACAATTACTTAATTGAGTTAAGTAAAGATATTAATCTGATTGACCCAAAATATAAAACGAATGAATATTTAATTGAAGGATGTCAATCGAAAGTTTGGTTATATGCAGAAATGGATGGAAATAAGATTAAATTTTCTGCCGATAGCGATGCTATTATTACAAAAGGAATTGCTGCACTTCTTGTAAGAGTATTATCAGATCAGGAACCTGCTGAGATTTTAAATAATGAGTTATACTTTTTAGATAAGATTGGATTACAACAAAACTTATCTCCTACTCGCTCAAATGGTTTGTTAGCAATGGTGAAGCAAATGAAACTGTATGCCATGGCATATAATGCTAAAATGGGTAACTAATAAAAGGAAAAGAAATGGATCCACAAGAATTAATGGCATTAGAAGCTGAAATTGTTAAAACGTTGAAAACAATTTTCGATCCGGAAATACCGGTTAATATATATGATTTAGGACTTATCTATTCTATTGATGTAGATGATGATAAAAGAGTTGAAGTAAAAATGACTCTTACAGCTCCAAACTGCCCAATGGCTGATGACTTATTAAATGAAGTTCATATAAAAACAAACTCGGTTGAAGGAGTAAAATCTGCAAAAATCAATCTAATTTTTGATCCACCCTGGGATAAAAGCATGATGAGCGAAGAAGCGATGCTGGATCTTGGTTTGTTATAGTAATTCCATTTTATTATTTCCTGCAAACTGAAAATTCATCTTTATCTGAAAAAAGTTACAAGTTTCGAGTTACAAGTTTCGAGTTGTTTTTGTGTATCTTAGTGCTTTCAGTAACTTAGTGGTTAAGTTATAATGAATAAAAGAAGTTTACATACTAAGAAAATAAAGGAAAAAGCTCTTGAATTTGGATTTGCCGCTGTGGGTATTTCTGGAGCCACTTTTCTTGAAAAAGAATCTCAACATCTAAAAGAATGGTTGGATAATGGCTACCATGGCGAGATGCAATACATGGAAAATCATTTTGAAAAGCGTGTTGACCCACGAAAATTAGTTGAAGGTGCAAAATCTGTTATTTCGGTTTTATACAACTACTATCCAAAAGAAAAACAAAAAAAAGACACTTTTCAAATCTCAAAATATGCATATGGTAAAGATTATCATTATGTTGTAAAAGAAAAACTGAACCATCTATTAGAATTTATTAAAACAGAAATTCCAGGAGTAAACGGAAGAGCATTTGTAGATTCTGCTCCTGTTATGGATAAGGTGTGGGCTGCAAAATCGGGATTAGGATGGATAGGAAAAAACACTAATTTAATTTCAAAAGAATTTGGTTCTTTTGCATTTATTGGAGAGTTGATTATTGATTTAGAACTTGATTATGATAGTGTTTCTATTAAAGATTACTGTGGAAACTGCAGCAAATGCATTGATGCTTGTCCAACTCAAGCATTGACTCCATACGTGTTAGATGCAAGAAAATGTATATCATACTTAACCATTGAGAAAAAAGGGGATTTGCCACAAGAAATAAAAGGAAAATGGAAGGATTGGATTTTTGGTTGCGATATTTGTCAGGATGTGTGTCCTTGGAACTCAAAAACTAAACCTAATAATGAACCACAATTTCAAATTTCTGATTTACTAAAAAACATGAAAAAAGAAGATTGGCATAATCTTAATAAACAAACTTTTCAAAAACTTTTCAAAAACAGCCCGGTTGAACGCACTAAATTTGAAGGTTTAATAAGAAATATAAAATTTCTTCAATAAAAAAGCCCTTAGTTAAAAACTAAAGGCCTAAAGCTAATAATCAATATTTTAAAATTTATACGTCAAACCAACTCCAAAAACTTCTTTAAACTGAACTCTTGCTCCATGCTCTCCATCCTCATCAATATAAGCAATATCATCATCATAAATTAAATGCGTATTCAAGTTAGCAGATAAGTAATCATTAATCTTCATATTTATCATTACTTTCCAATCAACATCAATATTTTTTGCATTTTCGATATAATTAGAAAACAATCCTAAAGTTGATGTTAATGTTACGTTTTTCATGATTTCTTTCTTAGCACCCATTGTTGCCGACCCCCCAATCTCCATTCTTGTTTTATTGCCTGGATCAACACCAAATGAACCTCTTGCCGACAAAGTATCATCCAGTACTATAGTTAATTTACCAGCCAGAGGAGATAATACGAAATAAAAGCTTTCATTTGGCTTATATTCCATACCTAAAGCAGCTTGCAAATATGCAGGAGCCATAAACTTAGATATCACATAACTTGTATCTTCTTCATACTTTTTACCTTCGTTCATCTGAGTTTTAAAACTTAACATCGCACTTACAAAAAAAGATTTCGAAACTTTTCTCCCATACTTTGACAAAAAATCAATATGGTCATCTGTTTTTCTTAATTCCTGTTCTCCCTGCTTTTGAACACCATAACCCACTTCAAGCGTATTAGCCCAGTCGTTTTTATCTTTTGAATAATTTGCAGATAAATTTAGAAGTCCATTAAATGCATAAGAGTTTTCTCCACCAGCTGCCCAATTAGTTAAAGATACCTGAGAAAAATTAATAGAGGTAACTCCATTATATTTCCATGGCTTGATACTATCGGCTTTTTCCTGTGCTATTGCATAATATCCAATAAAAAGAAAAAGACCTGTTACGAAAAATAGATTTTTTTTCATTTTACATTTTTATATTTAAACAATCATTTAGTACAAATTAAAAACAAAAGGTTTAATAAATACTAATTTAAAGAGAATGAATTGTAATAACAACTTTCCTTTTCGATCTTGGTCCATCAAATTCACAAAAAAAGATATTTTGCCAGGTTGACAATCCCATTTTTCCATCAATAATTGGAATCGTTTCACTGGGCCCTACAATTCCGGCTTTTAAATGTGCATCTCCATTATTGTCTTGCGCATCATGTTCCCAAACTCCTGGTGGAATTATCTTTTTTAATAATGTTACAACATCATTCTGAACAGACTGATCCCAGTTTTCTTGTATCATAATTGCAGCAGTAGCTCCTTGGGCATAAACATTCACCAGTCCATTTGTTATTTTTGATTCTTGCACTAACTTTTCAACTTGCTGGGTTATATCAAATAATCCATTGTGCTTATTGGTTGATATTTGTATGATTTCTTGCATTTTATAATTAAATTTGATCATAATAATTTACTAAACTATCAAAATATGAATTATAAATCAACTGCTTATGCATCATATGATGGGATGAAACTTTCCGGATATTTATGGCTACCTGTTGAAAACCCAAAAGCTATAATAAACCTGGTTCATGGTTACGGAGAATATAGCGAGCGATATGATTATTGGGCAATGAAATTTACGGAAAAAGGATTTATAGTGCATGCAATTGATTATCGTGGGCATGGTAAATCTGACGGTCGCAGGGGGCAACTAGGTAAGTTTGAAGATTATTTAAAAGATATTGATGTTTTAGTTAATGAATCAAAGAAACTTTTCCCTGACTTACCTCAGATTATTTATGGACATAGTTTAGGTGGTAACATTGTTACAAATTATATTTTAAAAAGAGATGTTGACTTTAAGGCAGCAATTCTATCATCCCCGTGGTATAAATTATCTTTTACTCCTTCAGCTTTTATGTTGTTTTTAGCAAGAATAATGAACAAATTATATCCTAAATTTACTCAAAAAGCTACCCTTGAAATCAAAGCTTTAACTCATGATTTAGATATAGTAGAAAAATATGTCAGTGATCCATTAGTTCACGAAAAAATTTCTGCACGAATGTATTTTGAAATCTATAAAGCCGGACTTTGGGCTTTGGAAAATCCAGAAAAACTTAAAACAGCTGTATATATTCAACATGGTACCGGCGATAAAATTACTTCTTATCACGCAAGTAAAAAGTTTTATGAAGATTCCAAAAAACTATTTAAAGATATTGAATATAAAGAATGGGAAGGATTATATCATGAACTGCACAATGAATTGGAAAAAGATGATATCTTTAATGCAATTGACAGTTGGATTCAGAATAAACTAAAAAGTTAAGCTCAAAGCTTATGCTTATTAGCTAAAAGCTAACAAAAAAATGAAGACATACAGAACAGTCATAGAACCAAAAGAATCCATAAACAAAATTAACTTCCAAACACCTGTTTTGTTTATGGGTTCATGTTTTACAGAAAATATTGGCTTAAAAATGCAAAATTTAAAGTTTCCTGCATTAGTTAATCCATTTGGTGTATTATATAATCCCGTTTCGGTTAGACAAAGCATTGAAATCTTATTAGATAGCAGAGATTTTAAAGAAACTGACCTTGGATATTATGATGAACTATGGTATAGTTTCTATCATGACACAGAATTTTCCCATCCTGATAAAGAAGTTTGTCTAAATAATATTAATCTTAACCTTAGTAAAGCAAGAGAGCATTTTAAAAACGTAAAATATTTAATAGTTACATTTGGTACTGCCTGGGTTTATGAACACACCGGTTTATCCAAGATTGTTTCTAATTGCCATAAAATTCCTGCTAAAGAATTTAAACGATATAAATTAGGAGTTGAAGATATTTTTGTTAACTGGGCAAAACTTATCAATAGAATAGAAGATTATAACCCCGATTTGAAAATAATATTTACTGTAAGCCCGGTAAGACACTGGAAAGATGGAGCTGTTCAAAACCAACTTAGCAAATCGACCCTTATTTTAGCAATTCACCAACTAAAGAAAATATTTGAACAAGTTGAATACTTTCCTTCGTATGAAATCATGATGGATGACTTGCGAGATTATCGATTTTATGCTAATGACATGCTACACCCTTCAAATATTGCAATTGATTATATTTGGGAAAATTATACTGACACTTATTTCGATAAACTAACAAAAGAAATAATAAAAGAAATAGAAAAAATATTGCAAGCGAAAGAACACAGACCTTTTAATCCTAATACAAATAAGCATAAATCTTTTATTAAAAATAATATCGAAAAAATAAATCAATTGCAAAAAAAATATCCTTTTATAGATTTCAAGGAAGATTTGGATTTTTTTACTAAAAAATAATTTTTTTGCAAACTTTTTGAATACTTTTTTGTTTAAAGAATTAAACTAAAATTAAAACACAAAAATGCTCAGAAAAATTATTTTTACCATATCTTTACTATTCATTTATATATCATCATTTTCACAAAGACCTGACAATGGTGCCGTTCAAGGACTTGTAATTAATAGTAAGAATAATGAACCGGTTCCTTTTGCCAATATTGTAATTTACCAAACAAATATAGGTTCAGCAACAAATTTTGATGGTGAGTACATATTTACAGGGCTAAAACCAGGTTTTGTAAAATTGCAAGTTTCTGCTGTTGGTTTTGAGACCTATATATCTCCTGATATTATGATAACCAATGCTAAAACGGTAAATATTGATATTCCTTTAAAAGAAACAACAATTGCAATTGACGAGGTGATTGTAAAGCCATCACCATTTCGAAAAACAGAGGAAAGCCCTGTTTCGCTTAGAAAAATAGGAATCAAAGATATAGAAAAAAGCCCGGGAGCTAATCGTGACATCTCAAAGGTAATCCAGTCTTTTCCAGGAGTAGCGTCAACACCCGTTCAACGTAATGATGTGATTGTACGAGGCGGTGGGCCTAGTGAGAATACCTTTTATTTAGATGATGTTCAAATTCCAAATATTAACCATTTTGCAACTCAAGGAGCATCGGGTGGGCCTGTAGGAATTATTAACGTTGATTTTGTTAGAGAAGTTGACTTTTATTCAGGAGCTTTCCCTGCTAACAGGGGAAATGCTCTTAGCTCTGTTCTAGAGTTTAAACAAAAAGATGGTAATAAAGAAAAAATGGAAGTACAAGGTACATTAGGCGCTTCTGAAGTTGCATTAACCCTAGATGGTCCAATTGGCGAGAAAACTACTTATATTTTTTCTGCACGAAGATCTTATTTGCAATTACTTTTTGCTGCTTTAGAACTACCTTTTTTACCAACTTACAACGATGCTCAATTTAAAATTAAATCTCGTTTAAGTGAAAAAAATGAATTAACATTTATTGGATTAGGTGCCATTGACCAATTTAATCTAAATCTTGATGCGAATGAAACTGAAGATCAACGTTATATTTTAAATTATCTGCCAGTAAATGAACAGTGGAATTATACTCTGGGAGCGGTTTTTAAACACTACAGAGAAAAAAGTTATGACACCTGGGTTGTAAGTAGAAGTTTTTTAAACAATGTATCTTATAAATATCAAGATAATATTGAAGTTGATTCTTTAAAGACATTTGATTATTTATCGACAGAAGCTGAAAATAAATTCCGTTACGAAAACACAACAAGAACTGATAATGGCTATAAAGTTAATTTTGGATTAGGTTTAGAATATGCTCAATACACAAATGAAACATATAGTAAACAGTTTATTGGATCTACTCCAATTGAGATTGATTATGATGCCACTTTAAATTTATGGAAATGGTCTTTCTTTGGACAAGTAAGTAAAGAATATTTTGATAATAAATTAGCTCTATCTTTAGGCCTTAGATCAGATGCAAATAATTATTCATCAAGCATGTCTAATTTATTTGATCAACTATCACCCAGGCTTTCTGCATCATATAAATTAAATCCTGATTTCTCGATAAATTTCAATACTGGTAAGTATTATCAGCAACCTGCATATACTACTTTAGGTTATACTGACGGAAGTGGCGAATTAATAAATAAGAAAAATGGATTAAAATATATTTCAGTGGATCATTTGGTTGCAGGTATAGAATATCTTCCAAATGAGCAGAGTGTGATCTCTCTTGAAGGCTTTTACAAATACTATCGAAATTATCCTTTTTCAATTAATGATTCAATAGCATTAGCAAATAAAGGTGCTGATTATGGTGTTTTTGGTGATGAAGAAGTATTATCACGTGCAGAAGGCCAGACTTATGGTTTAGAAATATTGGCACGACACCAAAACCTTTGGGGTTTTAATCTGGTTTTATCGTATACTCTGGTTAGAAGCGAATTTAAGAATTTTGATGAAAACCTTAAGCTAACTGATAATTTTACTTCGACATCCTGGGACAATATCCACTTGTTAAACTTAACGGCAACAAAAGAGCTTAAAAGGAATTGGCAAATTGGATTCAAATGGCGTTTTGTTGGTGGCGCTCCATATACTCCTTTTGACAAAGATAAAACCAGTTTAATTTCAGCATGGAATATACGTGGAAGAGAATATTTAGATTATTCTCAATTTAACTCATTAAGATTAAGCCCATTCCATCAATTAGATATTCGGGTTGACAAGCAATATTTTTATGATAAATGGTCACTAATGATTTATCTCGATATACAAAACCTTTATAACTTCAAATCAGAAGAAGTAGATAAATTTGTTCCGCAAACTGATGGAGATGGAAACTTAATTATTGATCCCGAAAATCCGGATAGATATTTAATGAAAACCATAAAAAGTGATGGTTCGGGTACTGTACTGCCTTCGATTGGTATAATTGTTCAATTTTAAAATTTTGTGTCATGAGAAATATATATTTAGTACTTATCGCTTTATTTATTTTTAATAGTTTAAATGCCCAAAAAGCAAAAGACAAGAATTACAATCCTGTTGTACTGGAAACAAATACAAATGGCACAGGAATTTCATTTGAAATAGAATTTCATGAAGGTCCTGAAATCTATTATCCTTTATTAGCAATTTGGATTGAAGACACTATTGGCAATTATATTCAAACTTTATATATAGCACAATCCATCGCAAAAGGAGTATTTAATTATGGGAAACCCGAAAAAGACCATTGGATCAGCGCCCCTAAAAGGCAACCAGCAGCTTTACCATATTGGGGACATAAAAGGGGAATTAAAGCGCCAGATGGACTATATCTGCCTACATCAGAACACCCTATTGCTGATGCATACACAGGTGCAACACCAACAGGAGACTTTATTTTAAATTCAAAAACAGATTCAATTCTTCCAGAGCAATTCAATATATTGATGGAAATTAATCAATCCTGGGACTGGAATAAATATTGGACAAATAGCAAATATCCTAATGATGAGTATTATAAAACATCATCACAACCTGCATTAGTTTATTCGGTTAGAATTAATCAAAATGCAGATCAGAAAAAATATGAAATGGAAATAATTGGGCATAGTCATTATTCTGGGAAAGATGGTAATTTATACAAGGACTTATCAAGCTTTACAACAGCCTTGGAAATTGTAGATAAAATTATTGTGAGTATAAAAAAATAAGATCACAAAAAGTTGTGATCTTATTTCTAAATCAAACTACATTATAATCTCAGTTAATTCCAATTTATTACAATTTCGGTTAAGTTATCACCTTTGGTTAATGATTTCGTAATATTTGCTTTTACATTCTTGCAATTTGTAAACTCTAAAGCACGTTCGCACCATCCTGCTATTCTATATTCAATAATTTCTTCTGGTTCTGGAAATTTGGTAATATGTAAGGTAAGTCCTTTCTCATGACTATTTACAACCGAAATTTCAGAAGGACTGTAATAAGAAGTAAAAACTCTTCCGGCACGCTGCATTAAATAATTTGGAGATGCTACTTTTACGAAAATCCTATAAACTCCTTTTAGGCCTACATCAGCACTAAATCGACCTGCTTCGAATGCAGCTAGTTTTATATTATTATTATAAAATAACTTTGCAATAGCTTTAGTGGGTTCTACCGCAGCATCTTTCATTGGATACCAATTGTTGGCAAAAACGCCACCATTCATTAATTTTGCTGATTCTTCTGGTAATGACTGTATCCACTCATTTACGCGTGGTCCATATTTACTTTGAACATAGTCTTTTATTGATTTTACAGCTGTGCCTTTTACTTCCATATTACTCTGATTTTAAATTTTATTGAAATTAATACATCTTTTTCAATTATTCAAAAAAAATCTTGACGAGTTATTAGTATTAATTGACGAATGGAATTATAAGAATCTTATTTAAAATCGCTATAAATAATTTATATTAAATCACAGGCATCTGCAGGCATCCAATGCTTGTCTTTACCATCCCATTTAATATTACATCCTATAGGATTTATAACAGGCTTAGAAACTTTTTTATTTGAAAGATGTTCATCTAATGCATTCTCTAAATCATTAACTTTAATTTGAGTTGAATCTTTAGGATTATCAACTGCCCTTCCTGTATATATTAGATTTCTTTGTTCATCAAAAGCGTAAAAATGTGGTGTTCGCAGTGCCCCATACTTAAGGGCAATTTCCTGGGATTCATCATATAAATAAATCCAGGGAAACTTATACTCTTCCATTCTTTTTACCATATTTGGAAAACTATCTTCTTCGTAGGTATTTTTACTATTTGAATTAATAGCAACAAAATCAACCCCTTTAGGCTTATATCTCTCTACAGTATTTCTTGTTACTTCATCTGAACCTATAACATAAGGACAATGATTACAAGTGAAAAAAACTACTAATATTTTACCTTTAAAATCATTAATATTATAGGTTTTCCCATCCGTAGCCGGGAGTTTAAATCCAGGAGCTTTTTCCCCAATATTTAATGTAAATGCCATAATTATTTTCTTTTATCAACAAGAAATTATCAAAAAAGTTTAATAGGGTAAATTGATTATAAATAATCATATAGATAAGAGTATTATTATATAAGGCGGATATAGATAATCTGGGTTAGGTGGAAATGCCTCTAAAAATTAAGCCGAGATTTAAATGTTAAAGTAACCTTTCCCGGATATCTTTCCGCCTCTTTTCATAATGCTTTTTAAGTAAGAATCTTTTTAATTTGAAGGATTTTCTTTTAAAGGTAAGGTAAAAATAAATTTCGATCCCACTCCCACTTTACTCTCAATCCAGATTTTGCCATCATGTTTTTCCACAAATTCTTTACATAAAATTAATCCAAGCCCGGTACCTGTTTCATTTTCAGTGCCATTTGTTGTATGACTTTTATCGAGTTTAAAAAGTTTATGTAAATCTTCTTCACTTATCCCAACGCCTGTATCTTTTATTGTAATTTTTACGAAAGAATCATCTATTTCCTCTGAAACTTCAATTGCACCACCTCTTTCGGTAAACTTTAAAGCATTCGCTACAATATTTCTAAAAATTGTTTTAAGCATATTCTTGTCTGCAATAGCATAAGAATCTTTGCTCAAAACGTTATTTACCGCTATCTCTTTCTGAGCTGCTTTAGTACTATACAATGAAAAAGTCTCTTCAGTAATAGCATATAGATTTTGCTCTTCAGGATTAAATTTTATTTTACCGGTTTGGGATCTGGACCATTCAAGTAGATTCACCAACAACTCATATCCATTCTTTGAAATCTGGTATAGATTTTTGTGAAAATATTTAACTTTCTCAGGGTTCATCTTTTCATAACCATGATATAACAGTTGAGCCAAACCAATTAATGAATTAAAAGGATTCTTTAGGTCATGAGCAATTATTGAAAAAAACTTGTCCTTTGTAACTAATAGTTTTTGTATCTCTTCTTCAATGTTTTTTAATTTACTGATATCGGTATCAATTGTAATTAATTGGACAACCTCATTATTTTCGTTTAAAACAGGTGTTAATGTGGTTTGCATTGAATATTTAATCCCTTCTTTTGATATAACTTCAGATTCGTATACCTGCGATTTTTTATCAATTAAAACATTTTCTACAATATCTACTATATCTTTATTTGAACTTGTTTCTATTAAGGTTTTCCCCTTTGCAGCAATATATTCATCAAGAGTATAACCTAATAATCTTGTAAAGCCTTCGTTTACCCATTCAATATTACCTTTTGCACTTGCAATAATGATTGAATTATCTGTCTTACTTGCGACAGTTGATAATTTCTTTAGCTCACTATTTGCTCTGGCTAAGTGAATGGTTTGGTTTTTAATCTCAATATTTTGTTCTCTGATTTGTTTATTCTGTTCTGATAACTTTCTATTTGCTTTTATTTTATTTCTGAAATCATAAAAAAGAAACAACAATAGAAATAGAATAAGAGAGCTACTTACCAATAATATATTTTTATATATCCTTAATTTACTAATTATTATATTTTGCTGGCTATTACTCTCTGATAGCTTATCAAATTCTTTTTGATAATGTTCATTTATTTGTTGAGCTTTCAGTCTCTTTTTTACTAAAAATAATTCTATAGATTGTAATGAATCCTTAAGATTTGAATACTTTGTGAAATAAACATATGCATCTTTAAAATTCTTTTGAGCAAAGTACTCCTGTGATAACTGAAGGTATAAATTTGTTTTATTTGTATCTGAAGCAATTTTTAATGAATCTTTTAAAATATCTACTTTTGACTGGCCTGTAGTAAAAATAGGTATCAGAAAAAGAATCAGAAGACTAATATTTTTAAAAATATCTTTCACTATATAAATATAATAAAATCTCTTTATTGATAAAATAAAAAAAAGAGCAGATTCTACGTTCATCTACTCTTTATTTTCAATAAAAACTGTTTTTTATAGCAATAATGAATTAAACAGCAGTTTGTACGAAACAGGGGTAGATGCTCTAAATTGTGGATTAAAACTAAAAAGAACAATTTGACCCTTTCCTTTCTTCATCCATACAATAGTTGATTTATTCCCTATTTTATCTTCATTTTCTATGTATCCGCTCATTAAAATATCTCTTTCCGCAAAAGTTGCAATAACTCTCCTGTCAACATCGAAATATGGTTGCCATGTTGCAAAAATCGGACTGCTTCTGTGAAAAACACCAATTTCTTCAGGCAAACCGTAAGTGATCGGATGATTTTTCTTAAGTTTAATCTTTAATAATGAACCCGTTGACGAAAATCCTTCCTTAATTAAACCAGATGATATATCTCTTACAGGAAATTCAAACTCTTCTTTTTCTTTTTCATTAATGGAGTAACTTTGAACTCCTGAGAATAATTCTGCTGCATCTCGCCAGGCTATCACATTACCACCATTATTAATAAACTTTAAAATCTTCTCATATCCTTTCTTTTCCATTCCCTTCAAATATTCAGGCGGATATTTCATGAAATAATGCTGATTTTCTGATTTGTAATTTCCATCTAACAAAATAGATTTATTTTCATCGGGTATAACCAATACATCACAATTTTTATCAAAATCTGTATATTGAACATCATCAGGTTTAATTGTTTTAAAAGGGATATTATACAAATCAAATAAATATCGTGTCCATCCGGCATCCATTGCATGAAAATAACTTTCAAGCACATAAACTCTTGGAAGTTTTAACTCTTTTGTTTTTATATTTATTTCTTTAGAAATATATTTTGGTGTAAAGTTAAGTTCATCTAAAGCCAAACTAATATTCTTTGAGTTTTCTATCACAAAACTACCAACAGGCATATCTTCGTATCCTTCAGCTAATCTTGAAACCTTTAGCCCATTTGCCAATGCTTTAAATACTGCTTTATAACTATAATTATTATTTGCTGTTAAGATTACATAATTATAATTATTCTCACTTTCTTTAAATAAAGTATATGGATATTGAAGTGAAGCAAAATATCCTTTATTCAGTTTATGCTCTTTTTCATTTATTTCAAAAACGTTCACTCCTTTATGCAGAGGTAACGACCAAGAAGTAATATCATAAGGAGGAATCATTTCTCCTCCAGGAGTATAATGTCTTACAGGGAATATTTGTTTTTCTAGAACTTCTTTTACGAAAGCCCTAAAGGGTTGTGACATTGGTACAATAATATCACCTGTTTTAAATAATGTATTCTCAATTTGAATATCTTCTGTTATTTCATATACCAAAACTCCGTGTTCAGCAAGTAAATTAACTAAATCTACTAATTCACTTTGGTCGTGTTGTTTCTTAGGAAAAATATAATAATATGGCGCTTCTGTTAAACCCTTATTAACTTCTTTAACACATATTTCATTTCTAAACTCCAAGATTTCCTTTCTGTAAATTGAAGCGGTTTTGAGATACGATTTTGTTGAAGCAAGCTCATATTTTATTAAATCGCTCAAATGCCACCATCCCCCTTCCCATGGTTCAGGCATATTTATACTTTTTTTATACTCTCCCATCCCTTTACCTATAGCTCCAAGCTCATTAGGTTCTATATAAATCGGAGTAGCATACTTCGGACTAGCTCCTTCGGTTAACATACCGATTACATTTTTCCAGTTACATGTTTCGGTAGGACCCGGCCAATAATCATCAAATAAATAATTCTGACTAATTCCTTTTAGTCCCTGCTCCGTCATTTCTGTAATTGCCCTGGAGCCAAATGTTTTCATCCAATTCCAAATACCAGCATCAATGTTTTCAGCGATAGGATCATGTGGAGGTGAAATAAAATATCTTGGACCACCAGAACCCATTTGATGCTTCTCAACCATAACCTGAGGAAACCACTCATAACTAAATAATTTAGATATTGCTCTTGTATCACTCTGTGTTAAAGCAACAAAATCTCTGTTGTTATCGTGTCCAACATACTTATGGTAAAGTCCTGGCAATGATGCCCCTTCATACTTTGTACCCTTATATTTATTATAATGATGCACAACCATATCCATTCCATCAGGATTGTGATTTGGTACAACCATATAAACTACATTCCTAAGAATCTCTTTTGTTTGCTCATCTTTTGCTGTAATTAAATCATACGCAATTATCGGTAGCGCTTGAGATGGTCCAACTTCATTAGAATGCATTGATAAAGTAAATAGAAAAAACACCTTACCATTTTCAATGTACTCATTTTTCTTATCGCTTGTAATGTTGTGATTTAATGCCAGTTCCTTATTTATATCCTTGAGCTTATCTAAATTATTAATGTTTTCTTCATCAGAAATAAAAGCTACATACATTGGCTTTCCCATCGGAGATTCACCTATTTTCTCCATTTTCATTTTTGGAGATAACAGATCCAGTTTTTCTAAATATCCAATTAAGGCTGAATAATCAAATAAGTTCCTGTCTGAACCAGGCGTAAATCCATAGTGACTTTCTGGTGTAGGAATTTCCTGCTGGGAATAAACATTAGCACCTATAAATAAAAATACTAAAAGAAAAGCTCCTTTTAGCTGACAATAAATTTTTTTCATGATAGTAAATTTAGTTTTAGTAAGATCCAATTTATAATTTAGACTATTTTACCTGAATGTAGTTTAAAATAAAGTTTTAACTTAAAACAATTTCATTATAAATATGTTATAGCTTTAAATAAAATAGCAAGTTATGATAAAAATTAAACATATTACAGTAGCTCTCTTATTATCTTTTCTGTCTTTTATAGGATATTCACAAGAATTTAAGGTTTATAATTTTGAAGAATTCAAAGAGTTTCTTTATCAAAAAGATGATAATACCTATGTAATAAATTTTTGGGCTACATGGTGCAAGCCCTGTGTTGCAGAAATCCCTGCTTTTAATAAATTAAATGAAAAGTATAAATCGTCTAATGTTAGAATTATAATGGTTAGCCTTGATTTTGGCAATAATGTGCAAAACAGGATTGATGCATTTAGAAATAAATATAATATGACTGCTGAAATTTTAATTTTAGATGACCCGGATAGTAATTCCTGGATTAATAAAGTTAATAAAGAATGGTCAGGAGCTATTCCTGCTACCTTAATATACAATAAAAATAAAAGGGAATTCTTCGAAGAATCATTCAATTATGATGATCTTGAAAAAGAACTTTTAAAATTTTTATAATCGTTTAACTAAAAATTATTAGATATGAAAAAAATAATTATGAGTTTATCCTTCTTGCTTACTTTAGCTATGTTAGTTCAAGCACAAGGTTATAAAATTGGCGACAATGCCCAGAACTTCAATTTAAAAAATGTAGATGGAGAGATGATTTCTCTATTTGATTACAATGAAGCTACTAAAGGGGCTATAGTAATTTTCACATGCAACCACTGCCCATATGCTAAGGCTTATGAAGATCGCATTATTGAAATTGATAATAAATTCCGTGAAAAAGGTTATCCTGTAATTGCAATCAATCCAAATGATCCTTTATTGCAACCCGAAGATTCTTTTGATAAAATGATAGAAAGAGCAAATGATAAGAACTTTCCATTCCCTTACTTATTTGATGAAAAACAGGAAGTTTACAAAGTTTTTGGAGCAAAAAAAACACCTCATGTATATTTATTAAAAAAAGTTAACAACAATTTTATTGTTTCGTACATTGGAACAATTGACGACAATTATAAAGATGTCAGCGCAGTACAAAAAAATTATTTAGCAGATGCAATAAATGCTCTATTAAATGGCGAAAATCCAAATCCAGAATACACAAAAGCTATAGGCTGTTCAATAAAAGACAAAAACTATCAAAAATAACATAACAATTTTTTTATAAAATGAGGAATAGCAACTATTCCTCATTTTTATTTTCTTCTAGTAAGATAATTTTTTAGTTTTATATTTCTTACTTAAATTCGTAAATATGCAGTCTTTTTTTTCAGCATATCTTTTACCACTCTCCCTTTCCATTATAATGATGGGAATGGGCTTATCATTAGACCAAAGAGATTTTACGAATATTGTACGATATCCAAAACCTGCAATTACAGGAATCTTCAGCCAAGTTATCATTTTACCAATTGTTGCCTTTTTACTTTTTAGCTTTACCAATTTAGATCCCTATGTAAAAGTTGGTTTTATTTTAATTACAGCTTGTGCTGGAGGTTCAGCCACAAATTTAATAACCCATATTCTTCAAGGAAATCTTGCATTATCTGTATCACTTACAGCTATAAACAGTTTAGTGATATTAATTACATTACCATTAATAGTTAAACTGGGATTAATCATTTTTATAGGAGAAGAAAGATCTATTCATCTAAATGTAATCAATACAGTAATAAATATTTTAATTACTATTATAATTCCAACCTTAATAGGAATGTCTATTAGAAATTATTTTTACGTATTTGCTGTAAGAGCTCAAAAGCCTCTTAAAATAATTCTTCCATTAATTCTTTTCTCGGTATTTGCTGTAATGATTTTTTTTGAAGATGAAAATACAAACAACAGTATAAAAGATTATCTATATCTTATACCTTGGGCTATACTTTTAAATTTAATTTCGATGGCTGTGGTTTTTTTTCTTGCAAAAAATTTACGATTAGGTGGTAAAAATAATTTCACCATTAGTATCGAAGTTGGACTTAAAAATAGCATTGTCGGAATATATGTGGCTGAAAGTTTAATTGGCAATCACGAAATTGCAATGGTATCAGTAGTTTATGGTTCTGTCACTTTTTTTTCCACATTATTATTTGGATATTTAGCTAAACGTATAGAACTTTGGGGGTTTGGATACCGAAAATTATTCTGAATTGAATTATAAAATAATTAAAATTTCTGTAAATTAGGCCTGAAAATCTAATTAAAAGGGGATTAAAAACAAAAGAAAAAATAAATATCAATGAAAACATTAAAAACATTTATCCAGAAAACAACAATTGCTTTATTAATTGGGGCTCTAATAGTTTCATTAGCAAATTGTTCAGGTGGCAAAAAAGATAGCTCGAAAGAAAATGTTGCCGAAGAAAGTTCTTTGCAGAAGGAAGAATTTGAGAAAAAAGTAAGAGAAATTGTTTATCCTTTGCCAACTGCTTTTGAAGTAACAGAAATGATTAATAAAATTGAAGCAAGTTATATAATAGGAATATCAAACCCTATCGATAATGTGGATAAATACTTTACAGACAAAGACCAAGCAATAAATCTTGGTGTATATAGTGCAGATTTAAGTTATGCAAGTACTTACAACATGCAACAAGAAGTAATGAGCTACATGGAAGCTTCTGAAAATTTAATTGTTGAACTAGGAATTACAGGGGCCTTTTCTCAGGAATTTGTTGGTGATGTTGAAGCCAATATTGATAATAAAGAAAAACTCACAGAACTTATTACTAATTCTTTTTACGACACTTATGAATATTTAGTTAAAAACAATAAAGAAGATTTGTCTCTATTAGTTTTAACCGGAACATGGGTTGAAGCAATGTATATTTCATGCAATATTTCTGAAACTGTATACAATAATCCAGAATTAGTTAATATTATTTTACATCAAAAATCTTCTTTAGATGAACTACTTGAATTACTTACACCACATGCAGAACACGAAACAATTCAATCTATTCTGACAGATTTAAATCCTATTAAGAATGTTTATGACAATATTGATGAAACTGGAATAACAGAAAAACAATTAATGCAAATAATTGAGCATACTACTATCTTAAGAAATAAGATTATCTCATAAACAATTTCTAAAAAAATATGAGGCTCATGTGATAAATACACATGAGCCTTTTTTTATTAAGCGAATAATTTCTTAAATTTTAAGTCTAAATAAAAATCAATGAGCGAATCGATATTAAATGCATTAATTCATTTATTTGCTATTGTAGCAAATGTAAATCCTGAAGGAGTAACTGCAAAAGGCAGAAAAATTGTTGAAGCGTACCTTGCCCGATACCTTACAGAAGAATTAATACAGGAATATTTAAGATTATTTGACAACTATTACGAATTTTATCAAAGGGAACTAGATACAGATGAAGTAAAAGACTTAAAAGACAATGCTTCATTAATCTCATTTCAGATTTCGAATGTATGCCGACAGATAAAAAAAGGCTTATTGCGTGATGAACGTGTAATTGTATTTATCCAATTACTTGAATTTGTATATGAGGACCATGTTATTACCGAACAAGAATTTGAATTCATAAAAACTGTTTCAAAAGCATTTAGCTTGTCAGAAAATGAATTTGAAAATTTACGTTCATTTATATTTGAAGGAAACCCAGAAAAACTAGATAGTGATAAGGTTCTTGTAATAGACAATCAACTTAGAGAATGGTCAGATAGCTTGGCTTGGCTGATGAAAAAAAAGCAGTCAAATCTAAAAGAACCATACAAACATCTTTTTCGTGAAAATCTATATGGTAAAATAGTTGTTTTTTACATTCAGTCTATTCAGTCTTTTATATTCAGATATTTTGGAGAACTAAGTTTATATATTGAAGGTCAAAAGATTAAATATGGACGCCCTTACTTTTTCAATAATGGATCAATAATAAAGGGACCAAATATTGAATCAATCTATTATTTCGATGTTGCTTCAAAATTTACGCTATTATCAGAAGAAAATAGAATTACCTTTGCTGCTAATAATGTTGAATTTCATTTTAAAAACAGTAAAAATGGTATTCAAAAATTTAATTTTTCTGAACAGTCAGGACAAATGATTGCCATAATGGGCGGAAGTGGAGTTGGTAAATCAACATTATTAAACTTACTAAGTGGTAAACTTAAGCCAACCAGTGGTAAAGTAAAGGTTAATGAACATAATATACACACAAAAAGTAATTCCTTAACTGGTTTAATTGGTTTTGTACCACAAGATGACTTGCTTTTTGAGGAATTAACTGTATACGAGAATTTTTACTATAATGCCAAATTGTGTTTTAGTAGTTTTGCCGAACATCAAATAGTTGAAAAAGTAAATTCGGTCCTAATTGATCTTGATTTATATGATGCTAAAGATCTGCAAGTCGGTAACCCTCTTAACAAATTTATTAGTGGTGGTCAAAGAAAAAGACTAAATATTGGTTTAGAATTAATGCGCGAACCCTTGATTCTATTTGTTGATGAACCAACATCAGGTTTATCATCAATGGATTCTGAAAAGGTTATGAACCTTTTAAAACAACAAGCACATAAGGGCAGGTTAGTAATAGCCAACATTCACCAACCTTCTTCCAAGATATTTAAACTTTTTGATAAGCTATGGATATTGGATAAAGGTGGATATCCTATTTATCAAGGAAACCCCGTAGATGCAATCGAGTATTTTAAAACAGTCACATCATTAGTAAATTCTGCTGAAAGTGAATGCTCCAGCTGTGGAAATATTAATCCTGACATTATTCTTCAAATTGTTGAAGAAAAGGAAATTAACGAATACGGAAAAGAAACTTTACAAAGAAAAACATCTCCTGAAACATGGTATTATAGATACATTGATAATATAGAGAATAAAATAACACTAAAACCCACAAATGACAAAATTCCGGAATCAGACTTTAAAGTACCTAACTTCCTGCGACAGTTTAAAGTATTTATAATGCGTAACCTTAAAGCAAAACTTACAAACAAGCAATACTTGCTCATAAATTTACTTGAAGCTCCTTTACTTGCAGCAATTTTAGGTTTCTTTACAAGATATATTTCACCAACTGGATATGTCTTTGGTGAAAACAAGAATCTTCCTGTATTTCTTTTTATGGCAGTTGTAGTAGCTATTTTTCTGGGTTTAACAGTTAGTGCAGAAGAGATCATTAAAGATAGACGAATCCTTGAAAGAGAATCCTTTTTACGATTAAGCTGGTTTAGTTACATAAATTCTAAAGTTGTTTTACTTTTTACTCTATCAGCAATACAAACACTTTTATATACAATAATAGGAAATGCTATTTTAGAAATCCAGGGTATGTTATTCCCATTTTGGCTCATTTTATTTTCTGCAGCATGTATGGGCAATTTAATTGGATTAAATATTTCATCAGGACTTGATTCCGTTATAGCAATTTATATATTAATACCATTAATACTAGTCCCTCAACTATTGCTTGGTGGAGCTATGATTCACTACGATGATTTAAATGAAAATATCACAAACAAAATGTACGTTCCTCTTATCGGAGATATTATGCCAACCAGATGGGCTTATGAAGCCTTAACTGTTTACCAGTTTAAGCATAATCAATTTGAAAAAATCTTCTTTAATGATGAACAAATTATTAGTAATGCAGAATATAAAACAGGCTTCTTAATTCCACAAATAAAATCAAAACTGGAAATGTCAATGCGCAAACTTGAATCAGGAAATGACTCAATTGGTTTAGGAAAAGACTTGCTAATAATTTCTAATGAGATACAGCAAATTTCTAAAAATAATGATTTCCCACCTTTTGAATATGTGCATCTATTAAATCCAACTGATTTTAGTGAAAGTGTAATGGAAGAGACTTATTATGGTTACCTGGGTTACCTTGAAATGACACTTAAAGATGAAGCAAAAAATGCTAATGTCAGAAAAGATAATATCTATCAAAAGATGATTGAGGAAATGGGTAGAGAAAATTTTGTTAATTTTAAACAAAACCACTACAACAAAAAACTTGCTGACATTGTACTAAATAGAAATGAAATAAATAAAATATATGAAACAGATAAAAGGTTAATACAAAAGAAAGACCCCATATTTATGATGCCTACTTCAAATTTTGGTAGAGCTCATTTCTATTCACCAATAAAATTAATAGGTAATATAAAGCTCGATACACTTTGGTTTAATTTAATAATGATGTGGATTGGTTCAGGAATATTATATCTTACTTTATTTGCAGACATTTTAAGAAAAACCGTTAAATATCTGCAGTCTTTAAACATAAGAGAAAGGTATCTGGGTAGTAAATTACATATCATTCCAAGATTAATAAAACAGAAATAAATTTATAGTAACAATATATTTTTTTATACGTATTAGAATTTAATGTATCGACTAAAAACTGACGATAAAAATGAGTTTTATTATAGAACAAACGATTGACACACCTTATATTCAGCTTGAAAATGGTTTAATAAAAATTTCGGGCAGATCCATGCCTGAGAATGTTTTAAAATTTTATGGAAATGTTAGAAAATGGATAGAAAATTATGCAAAAAACCCCATCGATTTAACAATTATAGAATTAGATTTATCGTATACAAATAGTTCATCCATAAAACAAATTAATGATTTATTAAAAATATTAAATGAAAAATATCTTGAAGGTTTTAAAATGAAGGTGTTGTGGAAATATGAAGAAGGAGATGATTCAGCTTTGGAAGTTGGTCATGATTTAGCATATATGATTGACATCCCTTTTGAATATATCAGAATTGAAACTCAAATAAAACAAAAATCCAGAATTAAAGTTAAAAACAAAATTACTGGTAAAATTGGTGAGATTTCACAGAAATATTGGGATACGATTGTTCGAAATGGACACGAAAAAGACTTTGAGCTAATTGAAAGAATAAATGTTGAAAAATAGAAATGGCGCTTTTAAAAGCGCCACTTGTTTTATAATTTCTTTTTAACTTCGGTTTCTTGATATCCTTCAACAATATCTCCAACCTGAATATCATTGAAGCTTTCTATATTTAAACCACACTCATAACCAGAAGCAACTTCTTTTACATCATCTTTAAATCGTTTTAACGATCCGAGAGTCCCTGTATGAATCACAATACCATCACGAATTATACGCACTTTAGTATTTCTGGTAATTTTACCTTCTTTCACCATACAACCTGCAATTGCACCAACTTTTTTAATTCTGAAAATCTCTCGTATTTCAACAGTAGCAACAATTTCTTCTTTAATATCCGGAGAAAGCATACCTTCCATGGCATCTTTCACTTCATTAATAGCATCATAAATTACAGAATATAATCTAATATCTATTTCTTCTTTTTCAGCTAATTTACGTGCATTTACAGATGGCCTAACCTGGAATCCAACAATAATAGCATTTGATGTTGCTGCAAGTAACACGTCCGATTCGGAAATTTGACCAACTCCCTTATGTATAATATTTACTTGTATTTCTTCAGTACTTAGTTTAATTAAGGAATCTGATAATGCTTCAATAGAACCATCCACATCACCTTTAACAATAATATTAATCTCCTGGAAATTTCCAATAGCTATTCGTCTTCCGATTTCGTCAAGGGTTATGTGTTTTTGTGTTCTTAAGCTTTGTTCTCTTTGCAGCTGCTCACGTTTATTTGTAATCTCACGTGCTTCTTTGTCACTATCCATTACGTTAAACTTGTCTCCTGCTTGCGGTGCTCCATTTAAACCAAGTATCTGAACTGGTGTAGCCGGTCCGGCTTCTTCAATACGTTTTCCTCGCTCGTTATACATTGCTTTAGCATGACCAAAATAGCTTCCAGCTAAAACAACATCACCAATTCTAAGTGTACCTGATTCAACAAGTATTGTTGACATGTAACCACGTCCTTTGTCCAATTCTGATTCGATAACTGTTCCTAAAGCTTTCTTATTTGGATTTGCTTTAAGATCTAGCATTTCAGCTTCTAACAAAACTTTTTCTAACAATTGTTCAATATTTGTACCTTGTTTTGCAGAAATATCCTGAGATTGATATTTACCACCCCACTCTTCAACAAGGTAATTCATATTTGCAAGTTCCTCTTTAATTTTTTCAGGATTAGCACCAGGTTTATCAATTTTATTAATTGCAAAAATTATTGGCACACCCGCAGCACTAGCATGGTTAATTGCTTCAATGGTTTGCGGCATCACACTGTCGTCAGCCGAAACAACAATAATTGCAACATCAGTTACCTGAGCACCACGAGCACGCATTGCTGTAAAAGCCTCATGACCTGGTGTATCTAAAAAAGTAATTGTTTTTCCTTCACCAATTTCCACACTATATGCACCAATATGCTGAGTAATACCACCAGCTTCACCAGCAATAACATTTGCTTTTCTTATATAGTCTAATAATGAAGTTTTACCGTGGTCAACGTGTCCCATTACTGTAACAATTGGCGGACGGAATAATAAATCTTCTTCTTTATCTTCTTCTTCTTTTATTGCTTCCTGAACTTCTACACTAATAAATTCAACCTTAAAATTAAATTCATCTGCAACAAGTGCCATTGTTTCAGCATCAAGTCTTTGGTTAATCGAAACTAATAAACCAAGGTTCATACATACAGAAATTACCTCAGTTGCACTAACATCCATCATACTGGCAAGCTCATTAACAGAAACAAATTCTGTAACTTTTAATATCTGTTTATCAGCTACTTGCTTTTCAAATTCTTCCTGTTGTTTTTGACTTATAGCGTCACGTTTTTCTCTTCTATGCTTTGCTCCTTTTGATTTTCCTTTGGATGTTAAACGAGCAAGAGTATCTTTAATTTGTTTTTGTACATCTTCTTCACTTACTTCTGGGCGCAGTTGCTTTTTCTTTTTAACTTTCCCTTTGTGCTTATCTCTATCACCAGGTTTTTTTCCTTGATTTTGGTTTTCTCCTCCTTTATTCTCTACTGCAACACGCTCTTTGTCTTTATGAATTCTTTTGCGCTTTTTCTTCTTGTTTTTCTGTTCATCAGAAGAAGAAGCAACAGGTTCTTTTTTCTTTTCCTTTGGCGGATCAGGAAGATTTATTCTACCAACAACAGTAGGGCCAGTAAGTTTTTCAACCTTAGATTTATATAATTGTTCTTCAACTTTTCCCTTCTCTTGTTTTATTTCTTCTTTTTCAACAGGCTTTTCTTCTGGTTTATTAAAACTTTCCTTTTGCGCTTCTATTTGCCTGTTCTCTCTAGCTTTTTTCTGTTCTTCTATACGTTGTTTTTTAGATTTTTTATCAGGTCTTGTTTTTTGGTTTAGTGATGAAAGGTCTATTTTACCAACAACCTTTACAGATTCTTTATCACCTTCTTTTTCTTCTTTTGATTCTTCTTTAACAGGTTCTTCTTTTTTCTCAGGCTTCTCAGTTTCTTTTGGCTCTTCTTGTTTAGCAGCTTTTTTATCCAAGTCTATTTTACCAATGATTTTAACATCAGTCTTATGATCTTCCTCTTTTGAAGATTTAGAACTACTAACATCCTTGATCATTATTTCTTCTTCATCTGGAGTAGTTGATTCATCTTCGTCTTCGTCATCATCATCTGCTTCATCACCTTCCTCATCATCAATTGTTACTGTTTCCTTCTTATTTCTAAATTGTTCAAGGCTTAATTTCTCTGATTGTTTTTTAACATCAACATCTGAACTATATTCCTTTACTAAAAGGCTATACATTTCTTCAGAAATTTTTGTATTAGGATTTGAATCAATTTTAAATCCTTTTTTATGCAGAAATTCCACGATTGTTGAAATTCCAACATTAAATTCTCTTGCTGCTTTACTGAGTCTTGTTGTTCCTGTTCCCATATTATGTGTCTAAACCAAATTTTTAATACCAAAAGCTAAATTTGAAATTTATATTTGTTATTAATCATTATTCAAATTCTGATTTGAAGATTTTTATTATTTCATCTACAGTTTCTTCTTCAAGATCTGTACGTTTAATTAAATCTTCTCTTGATAGTTCTAATACACTTTTTGCTGTATCACATCCTATTGCTTTAAGTGCATCGAGTATCCATGCTTCAATTTCATCGGCAAATTCATCAATATTAACATCTTCATCATCTTCTTCTTCAGTCTCTCTATAAACATCAATCTCATAACCAGTAAGCTGGCTTGCTAATTTAATATTTAATCCTCCTTTACCAATAGCTAAAGAAACTTCTTCCGGAAGTAAATATACATCTGCACGCTTATCTTCTTCGTTTATTTTAATAGAAACTATCTTAGCAGGGCTTAAAGCTCTTTGAATAAACAATTGTATGTTATTTGTAAAGTTAATAACATCAATATTCTCGTTTCTTAATTCACGAACTATACCGTGTATTCTTGATCCTTTCATTCCAACACAAGCTCCAACAGGATCAATTCTTTCATCGTATGATTCAACCGCTACTTTAGCTCTTTCACCTGGTATTCGAACAATCTTTTTAATTGTAATCAGACCATCAAATATTTCTGGTACTTCAAGTTCGAATAATCTTTCTAAAAATACTGGTGATATTCTGGATAATACAATTAAAGGATTATTGTTTCTCATTTCAACTCTTACAACAACGGCTCTTATTGTATCACCTTTCCTAAAATAATCCGATGGAATTTGTTCAGTTTTTGGAAGAATAAGCTCATTTCCTTCATCATCTAAAGTTAAAATTTCTTTTTTCCAAACCTGGTAAACTTCACCAGTAACAATATCTCCAATTTTATCTTTATACTTATTGTAAATATTATTTTTTTCAAGATCAAGAATTCTATTTGTAAGATTCTGACGCAATGCAAGTATTGCCCTACGTCCAAAGTCAAGAAGTTTTACTTCATCGGTAACTTCTTCTCCAATTTCATAATCTTCATCAATTTTCTTAGCATCTTTTAAAGATATCTGTAGGTTTGGATCTTCAACTTCACCATTCTTAACTACTTCTCTATTTCTCCAGATCTCAAAATCGCCTTTATCAATATTAATGATAATATCAAAGTTTTCATCTGTGCCAAATTTCTTCAATAATAAATTGCGGAAAACATCTTCCAAAACAGTCATCATTGTTGCACGATCGATATTCTTTAACT
>CAZPMA010000013.1:0-41857 GCA_964587535.1 uncultured Bacteroidales bacterium | reverse complement strand
CGCCCACTGGCATCGTAAACGTAAAATATTTTTTCTGTTCCTGTGGCATCTCCTACTTTTTTGGGTAAATTCAATGTATTGTATTCTACCAGAATATCTTTTCCGGGGTCGTATGTCATGTTACCATTTGCATCGTAGATATAATCAGCTGCTGTGCTTGCAGCATAATCTTCTACCCCTGCCATGTCTCCTTTGGGATCTGTTACTTTTTGCAATTGGTTGGTACCCGAATAATAGCTATATGTTAACTGATCGGCGTAATTCTCTGCATTATTAAAATTCCGGTTTAAATGCAAGATGTTCCCATTCTTATCGTAATCGGCATTCATCGAGTATAAATCTTTATTGGCAGCAAGTGTATTCCCTTCTCCATAATTAGCCTTTTTAAGCCTGTTTAAGGCATCGTAATTAAAAGAATAACCGCGGTTGGTATCATTTACCGTATTCCATATCATTGCAGCTATATTGCCATTGTATTGGGCAGTTATATTTTCAAATTCGGATATATCGTTGTAATACAGGTTCATGCCAAATAAATCATTTTCCAATGCTTCAGGATCATTAATTTTAGTTAACCAGCTCCTGAGATTGTATGTATAATCAATTTTCTGTGCAAAATTTATTCCATCTTTTGAGTGAAGGTTTTTTTCAATCACTTCGCCCAAATCATTATACTTTACACTGCTTAAAATTATTTCATCTTCATCATTTAATTTATAACGGGTTTCCAATATCCGACCTTGATGATCATACGAGTAGCTTTCTAAAATTTTAACAAGAGCCTTGTCATCTTTAATATGTTGTTGCTGAGTTTGCAAAAGCAAAAATGTTAAATCTTCGAAACGAGAGCTTATTACATCTATTCCTCCTACATGATTCTGAGAAATGGTTTGGATTACATTTCCATAATCATCGTAATAATTTGCGCTAAATAAAATTTCCCTTTCCAATGAATATAAACTTTCAATATTATCATCCACTTTAATCATAGTACCTGTAGGCAGGCTTTTTGTTGTTTGTGAAAATACAAGTTTAAAACTGTCTGGCAGGTTATTTTTATAATATCTTAAATCAATGCGTAAATCTTCAAGAAAATTATAATTATCATAGTAGGTAACCGTTTCAATATCATCTTCTGATATCACATATCCAAAAGGATAACTATTATTTAAGGTATACCCGTAAGAGTTACTTCCGTGGTAGCTTTCATAAAATGTATAATCTGTATTATTAAAAGCATCTCTTATTAATTGAATGCTTGACAAAATCTTAATTCTTCCTGTCATTACAGGTCTGTTTAGCACATCATATTTGGTAAATATAAATGTTTCGTGTGTATCATCGCCATCATTTCTTAAATTTCCATCCTGGGTAAGCACCAAACGATCTCTTTTATCATAAACCATATAAACAATTTCGGCTCCAGGTAATTTTTTAGAAATCATACGCTTCCTGCTATCATATTCGTAAAAATAACACAGTTCTTTTTGAGCAGGGCTGGAAGCTAATGGTGGGACAACCGTACGAAGTAAACCATACTTATCGTATATGTAAAATGTTTGTAACAGCTCATCTCCATTTTCAGATTCCTTTAAGACAACCTGACCAAGAATATCTTTGTATTCGCGCGAAACAATACCATTCTCATCAGTTTTTTGAGTAACATACAATGAATTAGCTTCATAGGTTTTGCTATTTCCATTTTCGTCCCAACTGGCCATTTCACTTTCATTTGTTAAATATTCAAATTTTACAGGATGTAAGTGCCAGTCAGAACCCGGACCTGTTATTCCCATTTTCCTGTTTAAGGGAGAATTCTCCAGTTCAATGATTGAATAAGGATCATCGTATTGTTTATCTTTTCCACTGATATCATTTTTATAAAAATCAATCACATCCTGTTCAGCCGTTTTTCGGAATCCACCATTTCCTTCATCGGTATAGGGTAAATATTCTCGGGTATTTCTTCCGTAATCATCGTAATACACATGTTGTATTATATCATTTCCATTGGGTGAAGCAGCCACATTCACCACTTGTTTAGGAGCACCTAATCCTGTGTAATAAGTAATTTGTTCGGCATGAAGGTTTGTTCCCGGCAAAGTGCTTGTTTTAATATATATTTCATCTGCTGATGGACTGCTTTTATCATGATTGCTTTCCTGTGCCAATAATTTATTGGTGCAAATAATAACTAACAATATTAAAATGGTATATTTTAAATCTTTTTTCATATTTCTTCATCAATTTAATGATTAACAATTACTATCATTTTGGAAATTTTCAAAACATCGTTTCCTATTTCGACATAGTACGTACCGTTTGGTATATCATTTACCGGTATTGTAATTTCCTGATTAGATATGTAGTTATATATCAAACTGTTATAAACTACTTGCCCATTCATGTTTTTTAATGATACATGTATATTCGAAATTTTATCGACTGTGAGTTTACAATGAATATAATCACTACAAGGATTAGGGTAAATACTTAAATCCTGAGTATTTAATTGATTCGTTGAAAGAGCAACAGGTAGAAACTCTATTTGAACAGTATCAGCATACGAACAATTTGTTGTGTCTTCAACCATAAGCCAGACATCAATTATATGGTTTGTATTTCCATCTGCTGCAACTATAATGTTTTGATCCATCAAGCTATTATACCAATAGTAACTACTCATATTTTTCGGACCAAACAATTCAATACTCTGATCACAATAGAGTGTTGTATCTTTTCCTAAATCAAAGCCAGGTGCTTCCACCTTTATTATCTCAACAGAATCATTATAAGAACAATTATTCTCGTCAATTACATTTACATAATAAGTCCCCGGATTTTCTACCAATAATGTTTTTTCTATTGATAATCCTTCATTCCAGATAATACTCACAAATTTATCGTTTACATCCAACTCGGTAAAACTACCTCCACATAAATAAGGATTCCCCTGTATCAACTTTTCTTCTAATACAAGACAGTTATGATATTTAACAATATAAATGTCCTCTTTACCATTTGATTGAATATTAAAATCGCTTGCTTCAATCTGTCCCCTATAATTTCCGCTAATAAACAAATTTCCACTTTGATCAAATACGCTTTGGTGACTAATAAAATTATTTTCACCAGCTATAATTTCTGACCAAATTACCTTTCCACTTTCATCAATTTGAGAAATAAAACTTTCACTTTTATCATTGGAACAAATTAAGCTCAATGAATCGAGCATTAAAGTGTCATTTAAGGATCCGTTAAATAAAACTCCGGCTTTATTATTTATTTTAATATTTTGTATAAAGTCATTATGCATGGATCCAAATGACTTTAGCCAATCGATCGTACCCAAAGAATCGAGTTTAGTAATAAAAAAATCCATAGATCCCTTAGTTTCCTTAAACTGATTTTCATAACTAATGTATTGTGTAAAATTTCCTGCAAGAAATATGGAATTATTATCAAAAGAACTTATTGAATTAATATCAATATATTCTTCACTCTTAAACATTTGTATCCATAAAGGATTAAAATTATTATCTAAAGCAGCAATAACTGCGTTCTTTGAATTTTTGTTATTTGCAGGAATTTGTAGGTCGCCAAATTCTAAATTATTTTCATAATTAATTGCGATATGAATATTACCTTGATTATTGATATTCATCGCCGATATAATATCTTTACCCCGTCCGCCATAAGTTTTTATTTCTTCCAAATTTCCCAAAGAATTAAAACGGGCTAAAAAAATATCTTCTTTTCCTTTGCTTCTGATAGATATCTCTTCATTTGAAAACACCTTCTTAAAAGTTCCTGCAGCAATAATTTTATCTTCTGATTCATATAATTTATATATTGATGCCGGGTATTTGGTTGGAAATATTTTAATCCATAACAAATCTCTTTTATCATTCAGTTTAGCTATAAAAAGTCTTGAACCATCTCCCTCAATAGTGTTTCCATCAATTTCTGCTTCACCGGAAATTATTCCTGATATTAGAATATCATTATTACGGGTTAGCTTTAAAGCTGTTAATTTATCCGATTTATCGCTACCAAAGCTCCAAATCCACTCTATTTCTCCATTCGTATTAAATTTTGTAACAAAAATATCTTGCTTACCATTCCCGTTTACATTGGTATTTTCTATTGCTAAAGATTCTGTGAACGAGCCCCCAGCATAGATATTCCCTTCTGAATCGGTTTCTAAACCATTAAGATAATCCCAGTTTGGTCCTCCCATTGTTGTGATCCATTGCCATACTTTTTGGCCTTGTTTACTTTGCGCATTTAACTGACTCATTATGAAAATAAGGACCAGAATCAGAAATACATTGCTAATTATTTTTCTCATTTATTTATTTCTTAAAATATTATTCTTCCTGATTGTTAGTATGATATTCAACCTGCTTTAATATATTATAGTCATGATCAAGAACTTTTGTTAACCTGCCCAACATATCATATGAGTAATAACTTGTTCTTCCTCTGACATCAGTTTGTGATGTAATGCCAAGCATTGGTTTGAAAGTAAAAGTTGTAACTATTGCATTATCATCAACAATACTTCTAATATCCTGATTAATTTTATTTAACTTATCTCTATAACTGGGTATAGCGTGGTTGGAAACAAAATTCAAACTATTCAGCTGAACTTTTAGAAGTTCGTTATCATAAACATTTGAATAGCTTATATTTTCAATTTTAGCCAAAGGATAATTAAAATCATTACTCCAGTAAAAAACAGTTTCAATGTTGTTTTTTCTTTTTGCAGCTAAGAGATTTGTTTTTTCGTCATATTTGAGAAAGTCTATTTCGGTTTGAAAACCTTTACCTTTCTCCCATTTCTGGATATTATCCTTTACTAAATGATTATTCTCATTAATCCGATAATTTATTCGAATAATATCCAGGGTATCATTATTATAAAATTCGTGAGTTTCAATAGGTACTATAACATTTTTCAGAAGTAGTTGCTTACTTGCATATTCATTCTCTTCATTTAAGCCAATATCATCATAATTATATTTATATTTTACTGTTTTAACATCTTGTGAATTAATAATAAGCTGATTACTTGTAACCTGATAATACTTATCTTCAATATCAAGTCCAATCTGATCATAATAATTAATAGATTTGGTTTTTACATCCTGAGTAATTGTTTCTGTAATGTAATTTCCATTCCATACCCCAAAATCCTTGTAGTAACCAAAAATTCCTATATCATCAGGAGATACGTATGTTATGTAACTTGGATCTCCTGATGGTATCGGTCCTGTAATACTATTTTTACACACACTTCTGCACACCAGACCTAAAACATACTCATCTTCCATTACTTTCTGAGGTATTACGGATTCAGGAGTATAATGGAGTTTTTTATAGTAATATTTTACACTTTTTATTAATTTGTTTTCTTTTGTAAAGACTTTTTCAGAAATAAGGTTACCCCTAAGATTATCTTTGGAATTGAATGGAATATTTAAAGCATCAATAATACCACTTTCGGTTTTGTCATAAGCAAATCCTAAATTTATAGGATATTCAGTATAATAACAATGTATGTCATCAAATTCATTAAAAGTAGAATATTCATATACCTGTTTACCATTGCTTTCATTTTGCTCGTTTAATAGCTTAACTTCAATCCTACTATAACCAATAGGACTTCCTTTTGTGAAAACTAAAGGTTTATTAGTATTTACAGTTCTGACATACGTGCTAAAGGCATATAAATTTGGATTTGCAAAAGAACCATTATTGGTTTTTTGTTCTGCTTCAAAACCATACTTTGGCACAATACCTATTTTCCCACTGGAAGTATTATTGGATTCCAAATAGGAGAACTCTTTGGTATAAATATTGTTCCCATCATTGTTTAAAATGCGTTTTATTCTCAATCCGCCAACAGTTCGAATAGGTGTAAAAAGTTCGTTTTCCCAAGAAATATTCACAATCAATGGCATGTTATCAGTATTCTCATATTCCACATACATATTAGGGTCAATTAGTTTTAAATAACACTCGTAATTTCCTTCTTCAATAAATATTGTATTATCTATAATTGATTTACCATCCCAAATACAAAAACTTTTTTCATCATTCTGTCCTATTTCTTTTAAAATTAACCAATATTCAACGTTATCTATGAAGCGGCCTAATAGACGCGCGCGCAATTCTGCAAAAGGTTGATCAACTAATTCAATATCAGCATAATAAAAATTTGATACTAAAATTTGATCGTAGCTTCCAATTTCTCTCTGTGGCAAGGGGATACTTACATTTTTATTTTCTTCATCATTCTTAATAAATTTATTTAATTTTCTAAGCGGTTTTCTTATGGAAATTGAATCATCACTCACCTGATGGTTTTCATATACAAATTTGGTATAACCACCCGTTGGGTAATGCACTTCGGTAAGCATTCCTGCCTGTGAATATAAGGGATCAGGAAATCTGTCAGCTTCGCCAATAATACGTCTTTGTATGATTGGTTCATCGTGTGAATGGCCTGAAATATATAAAACTTTATATTTTGGTTCAAGGGTTTGATTTGTGTGCTTGCCATTATAATATCCCCAATGATCACGTGCTTTAGAATCACGAGCAGGTAAATAAACATTTGAATTGTAAGCAAACTTGTGTGGTACTTCATTTTGTCGCTGTATACTTTTTAAGCATAACCTATATGAATTATTTTGAGATTCTATTGAAGTATTTATATCAGTATGCCCATTGGCTGTGAAATAATCATATTCCATGGTAAATTCATCAATTAATTTTTCAGAAATTTCTGGATAACCACTGTATATGCGAATATTTTTTAACCAGGTATCATGTTTTACATCAATTCTGCTTATATCAGATTTTTCAAAAGAAATAAATCCATTCGAAAATTTAATTTGTTTAATTCTCTTTGGATTCTGAGTTAAATATGTTTGATAATATTCCTGATAATTTTCACCCATCCAAATTTCATTAGAAGCAAGTTCTTCTGTTAAACTAATCTCATATAATGTGTGATATTCGAGTTCTATATTAAAGGTTTTATTATAATTGGTAATATGGGTTAAATACCAGCTTGTTGTTCTATAGTCAAGATCAAATAATTGAGATCCTGTTCCAAATGAATAAGATCTTGTGTTTTCTTTTTCTGTGAAGGAATAAACAATACCATCTGGAGTGATAATTTTAAAACTCTCCAGACTAAACCTCTGCTTTGCATCATTTATATTTGGTTCTATAACACAATTTGTCAATGGCTTCTGAACAACTATGACCTGATCTTCTTTCTTTTTTAAATAAAAGGTACCTGAGTATCCTGGTATATTGTAATGAAACTGGTCAGGTTCGCCATCTCTTATTCCATTTAAGATGTTTTGAAACTCATTAACATTTAAGAAATAATTTTCATTGTCTTCTTCAATTATAGGACATGGTAAAGGTTTATATAAAATACCTCCTTTTAATTTATCATCATCGGCTACTCCCCTTATTGTTCTGGAAACAACACCACCTGCAGTTAAATTCCAACCTAAACCTACCCATGATGCTGTTTCTGTAACTCTGATTCCATTTGAACCATTATAATTTAAAGAAATTGGCAACTGATATCCTTTTTCATTTATTGTATAAATAGGAATACTTATATCAACAGCTCCAGTGTAATAGTTTACGTTATTGTTTCCGTATAACACCATTTGTGTTGCTTCAGGAGATGGCGGAATAATTCGTGCAATTTCATCATCCTGTGAAAATGAATAAAAGTACAAACATAAAAGTACTATAATTTGTAAAAATCTTAACATATAAAAAAATATTAAAAGGTTAATAAATCTCACTAAAAGTTTTCCTTAGTAAATAAAGCTATATAGTTCATTTACATGATATTGTTATAAAAATATTCCTGAAAATATTAAATTGAAACAGGTTAATAAACAAATGTTAACAGTACGAATTTAAAAAAAATAATAATACAATTTTTATGTTTTATAACGTATTGCAGGTTAATAATTATTTTGGTATTTTATTCATATTAGAGTATAATACAGCAAACATGTAATCTTTTATCAATTGATTTTTAATGCATTATAAAATTAGCTAAAATTTTAAACTGAAATTAAAATTAAAAAGCAAATTAATCTAATTACAGTATGGAACCTATGCTTTCTTTTTGAGCATTAAAATAAAAGTGACCTGACAAATGCCAGGCCACAAACTACCCTTCATTTTCAGGAAATATGAAATGAAGGACAGGAAAGTATCTATTTAATCACTACCCAAAAGCTTTTATCAAACATCCAGTCTTCCAGCTCACATTTATCAGGATCGCAAATTGTCCAGTATGCTTTATTAAACATCCAGGCTTCTAATTTTTGCTTATTTTGATCTTCAATTGCAAATTCTGAAAAATCAGTCATCCAGTTTTCAATATTTTTTCGATCATCAATCACTTTTTCGTTAAGCAATATATTAAGTTTTAATATCTCAACGGATGAATTAAAATCTAAATAGCTTTTATTTTGCATCCAGTTATTTGCCCTCATTATTTTCAGGTCTGAGTTAAGGTCTTTTTGCTCAAAATGAGTACTAACTTTTTTAGCATTATGATGAACATTTACAGAGGATATTATATTTTGAGATTTCACGCTACCAACACAGAATAATGTTATTAGAACCGTAGCGGCAATTTTGATGTGAAGTTTTGTTTTCATTTGTTTCCTCCTAGCAGTTTATAATCGTCAATAGAAAGACGATTGCAGTAGTTATATATAACATATTTTCAATAAAAAGACGCTTTTTTATTTAAAAAGCTGCTTATTTTAAGAAGAAATAAACTCCCAGTTTATAAAAATCCAACAGAGGCAATATTGGTTTTTGTGATTTTAAATTTTTTAGGATAACTTTTTTAAAGATTTTAAATTTTAATTTTAACAGGAACACCAGTTTAAATTTTTGTACTAATAAAATATACTTAACCAGTCTAATTTCTTTAAATAAAGATCTTTTATCATGGCTCAATTTTATTAAATTATCTAAATTTTTTACTGCATCTTCTGTTTTTTTAAGAAACTCATTTGCATCTTCTAAGCCATCATGCAATAAAGGATTATCAATATGCTTTATTTTGAATCCTTTTTCCTTTAACATGATTCCGAAATATGTGTCTTCGTGTCCGTATGTATTAATTTGTTCGAGAAACCTGATTCCCTGAAAAATATCTCTTCGGATCATAAAGTTAAATGAAGAAAAAGATGTGTGGGGTGCCATATTTCTTTTTGTCGCCGGTTTTTGTTCTCTTTTAATTCCATACAGCCATCTTAAATAATACTTCTTTGGAACATTTTCTCTTTCCTGATAAGATAATCCACCACAAGTAACATCTGATTTATTTTCAATATGATATATGTATTTATTTAAAAATTCATTATCAATAACTTTTGCATCACAATCAATAAATAATAAATAATCAAAATGAGCTTTATCGGCAAGGAAATTCCTTGCAAAGGAACGCCCTTTATTATTATTAAAATCAAAATATTGAACTTCAGAATAACTATCTAATTTGTAATTATCTTCTTTATATTGATCAGAACCATCTTCCAGGATTAATATTTCGGCTACAATTGAATTATTTCTTATTTGGTTAATTAATTTTTGAACCAAAATCTCAACATTGTAGTTATATACTGGTATTAATATTGATAACATTAAAATGTTAGTATTATGAAGTGTAATAATTTACTCAAAGATAAAAAAAATACTTTATCATATTAAAATGAGAATTTTCTTGTTAAAATATGTTAATAATAACAAGAATGCGTAAAAATTAATAAATTTGTTCATCTAAAAAATTGAATCATGAAAAAAAATTTAAAATATTTATTATTAAGCTTTTTAATTTCAGCACCTTCATTAATTGCTTGTTCTCAAACTTATAAAATTGATATTGAATTAAGTGATTTAAGTAATCAGGAGATATTTTTAGGTTATTATTATGGTGATAAAACTTTTGTAAGTGATACCACAGTTTTAGATTCCAATGGAAAAGGATCTTTTGTTGGAGATAGCTTATTGGATCAGGGAGTTTATCTTGTTGTAGTACCTTCAAAAAACTATTTCGAAATATTGGTTGGAAACGACCAGACTTTTAAGGCAAAAACAACATCAACCGGCTTGCTTAATAAACTTGAAATTAATGGATCTGCAGAAGCAGAAGGATTTTTAGAATTTCAAACTTTCATGATGAATGAGAATAAAAGGATGATAGGACTTCAGGAAAGATTAAAATCTCAAAAAGAAGGTTCGGATTCTGTTGAAATACTAAAAGACGAAATGGAAAGCATTTCAAATAATGTAAAATCTTTTTGGGATGAAACAATTGAGAATAATAAAGATAACTTAATTGGAATTCTTGTAAAGGCAATGAAAAATCCTGAAATTCCGGAAATTGATGTTCCTGAAGATGTGCAAAATAAAGATTCTGTTCGATGGTTTCATTCATACAATTATAACAGAAATCATTATTTAGACAATATTGACTTTAGCGATGCACGTCTTATAAGAACACCGGTATTTCACAACAAGTTAAATTTATTCTTTACAAAAGTATTAATACAAGATCCTGATTCGATAAATAAATACATAGATATTGTTGTAAATAGAACTGCTGACAGTCCTGAGATGTTTCAGTATGTGGTTCGTTATGTGTACAACACATTTGTAAACAGCAATATAATGGGTATGGATAAAGTTTTTGTGCATGTTGCAGAAAGCTATTATTTAACCGATAAAGTAGATTGGCTGAATGAAGAAACCATTCAAAAAATGAAGGATGAAGTTGCGAAACACAAGTTTAACCTTGTTGGGAGCATTGCGCAGGATTTAAAGATGGAAACCCTGAATATGGAATATGCTCGTTTGAACGATATCCATTCTAAATATACTTTATTAATGTTCTGGGAGCCAAATTGCGGTCATTGTAAAAAAGTAGTTCCGGCGATACATAAAATATATGATGACTTTACCAGGGATGAATTTGAAGTGATGGCCATATATACACAAACAGATAAAACAGAATGGGCCGAATATATTGAAGAAAAAGGTTATGACCAATGGATTAATGCATGGGATCCTTATAATCTAACAAATTTCAGATTCTTTTATAACATTTACAGTACCCCTACGCTATATCTTCTTGATAAAAATAAAAAGATTATTGCAAAAAGAATTGGCGCCGAAACAGTGCGCAATATACTTGATGTAGAGCTAGGCAAAAAAGATATTTCAAAAGTATTAGAAGAAAAAAAAGAACGCGGTGAATAGCACTCATGGTCGGAAGATTTTTCTTCCGACCACGCGTGCGGTGAATAGTATTCTTTTTTTAGTATTATTCTTTGTGTTGATCTGTATCTTTTATTAAAACTGCGAAAATAAATAAGACAATCACTGATGCTACAAATACCACAAATAAAGAGGTAAATATTTTTCTCATAACATCTTCAAGTGAAATTACATCCCATATACCTAATAGTGAAACAACAGTAATTAACAAAACAAAAGTAATTAAGATGTAAGAGGTAATCTTTTTTAGACCTTTCATAATAATATTTTTTTAGTTATACCTTCAAATGTAAAGATAAATCATATATAGAGTCAAATTTAAAATCATCTTTTTCACTTTTTAATAACCAATAAACCCTATTATTATCACTTTTAATCTCAATATATGAATCTGATTTATTATCTTTTATTACTAAATATCCTAACCTTTCCAGAGCCTTTTTAGTCCATGTATAATATATTCCTTCACCCTTTAATGCAATTTCAACATGATGTTTTTTCTTCATCCTAAAATCACCTTTCACTTTATCAAAGTTTAAATTTGAATCTTGAAAAAGTTTATTAAATTTATCATTAAGGATTAAATCTTCTGGTGCTCCCTCAATGATATAGTCATCCAGCATTAACCATATTTTATCTGCTTCTTGTATTGCAATGTTTAAATCATGAGTTGAAAAGATAATTGTTTTGTTCTCATCTTTAGACAATTTATTCAATAAGTGAACAATTTCATACTTATTTGGTAAATCAAGGAAAGCCGTGGGTTCATCCAATACTATCACTTTAGTATCCTGAGCCAGGGTTCTTGCGATCATTACTCTTTGCCTTTCTCCATCGCTAATTTCATTTACATTGGCATTCAGATAGCTGGTCATACCTACCATATCAATTGCTGTATTGGATTTCAAAATATCTTTAGTTTGCAATTTGCCCATCCAGTTTGTATGTGGGAATCGCCCCAAAGCTACTAAATCAAAAACTTTTAGGTTACTAACATTTACAATTTCTGTAGAAACAAAACTAATTAAGCATGCAAAATCAGCTCTTTTGAACTCTTTAATTTTTTGATTATTATAGTAAATATCTCCAAAAAATGGGTTTTGCAATCCGGCTATATTTCTTAACAGGGTACTTTTACCAATACCATTTTTCCCTACTAAAGCTACCAGTTCTCCTGAATTTGCTGATAAATTGATATCCTTAAAAAGAACCTTTTTCTGATTCTTCTTTATGGAATAACCAATCTCTAAATTCTTAATATTTATTATTTTATCTGGAGTCATTATTACGATACCCTTGACATTTTTTCATTTTTAATAATAATCCAAATTACAATTGGTATACCAACCAGAGCAGTAATTGAGTTAATTGGAACTGTTGTTTCATGTCCGGGAACTTGAGATATTATATCGCTTAAAAGCAAAACAATGCCTCCTATTAACATGGATCCCGGTAAAAGTATTTTATGATTTGCAGTTTTAAAAATTATTCGTGCAATATGCGGAACGGCAATGCCAACAAACCCAATAGGTCCGCAAAAAGCAGTAATTGTTCCTGCTAATAAACTAGTGCTAAAAAATATTAAAAATCTTGATAAACGAACATTAAGCCCCATACTTTTAGCATAGTTTTCGCCAACAAGCATTGCATTTAATAATTTAATAGAGAAAAATGTTATGCTCAAACCTATTATTACACTAAGAATTAATACTTTTAATTGAGTAAGCGAAACTCCGCCTAAACTTCCCATTGTCCATACTACAAAAGCTTTTAACATGGTTTCGTTGCTAAAATATTGAAGAATACTAACTATTGCAGATGTAGCACTACCAAACATAATTCCCAGAATCAATATGGTCATAATATCTTTCACGCGCAATGAAACAAGCAAAATAATCATCAAAATAAAACCTGATCCAAGCCATGCAGATACAACTATCATCCAATTCCCAATAATACCAATCTGGCTAATTATATTAAAAGCAGAGAAACCTAAAACCAAAATTGCAACACCTAAGCTTGCCCCTGCACTTATACCTAAAACAAAAGGTCCTGCCAATGGATTTCTAAAGATTGTTTGCATTTGTAAACCGCTAACTGATAAGGCAAAACCAGCAAAAACAGCTGTTATCGCTTTGGGAATTCTAAATTTGTTAATGATAGTAATATATTCAGGATGTTGCGTTTTTCCAGTAAATATGACACTAAACACTTCACTTAAAGGAATTTTGACAGAACCCAAAAGCACATCGATTGCAAATAAAGATATGATTGCAATACTTAAAAAAAACCATAAATATATATTTCGTTCTTTATAGTGATTCATAACATTAAAAATACGATGCGAATATAATCAATTATTGAATATCCTTATAATAAACTAATTTATGCTGTGGTAGTAATTCAGGGTGAAATATTCTAATCAAATCTTTTAAAACAACATGAGGATTAGTTAAACCGGATTCCCAATAATCATTTCCTCCATATTTGTTTATTTTTCTGTTATTATTATAAATTAAGCTCTCGTTGAACGGAATAAAATCCACAAATCTTTTATCTAGTTTTAGTATTTCCTCTTTGTTATGAACCGATCCGGTATTTAACCATACCTCGGCATTTGACGCCTGAGAAAAAATAGATTCAATATCAAAAGGAATACTTTCTCTTAACTCATTTTCTTTCCATAAATATTCTCCACCTGCGTCATTGACCATTTTTGCAAGGTATGAGTTACCTCCTGGAACATACCATGTATCCTTATAAGGTAGTCCAAATAACACAACGGGTTTATTTTCAATATTTTCTGTCAATTTCAATAAGGAATTATATTCATTTACAACTTTTTGAAAGTATTCATTCGCTTCTTTGTCCATCTCATACAATGCAGCAATAAATTTAATCCACTCCAATTTTCCTAAAGGATCATTCTCGAGATATTCTGCATTAATAATTGTTTTAATACCCAAATCATTGAGTTTTTGATTATAACTAGCTACCTGACTGCCCACTCCATAAGTTATCACTAAATCAGGATTTAGACTTGCTATTAATTCATAATTTAAGCTATTATCATAACCAACATCAGACAGCTCGTTTTTTTCAATTTTTGTTCTTAATTCATCATTATTAACATAATCAACACCAGAAACACCAACGATGGTGTTAATTTTGTTCAGCACATCGATAAAAGCAATATGTGTAGTAGATAGACAAACAACCCTATCCACGGGAGTTTTAATAACATCATAATCACTGGGTACATCTTTTTTTTGTTTATTCACCAGTGCATATTTGTATTCGACTGAATTTGCACCTTGCCAGGGATTTATAACCCTTACGATCTTATAATCTTTTGTTTGCTCAATTTTAAAACCTTTTGCGTACTGAATTTCAATTTCTTTAATCGTCTTAATTTTTCTACTTTCCGTGTCTGTTTTACATGAAATTACCAATACTAAAAAACTTGTAATCAGAATTTTATTTAACATTTTGTAGTGTGATTTAAATATACAAAATTAATTTTTAAAATTTCAATATAGTTGTTTTTGAAAACTTTATTATTATTGATTCGTATATAAATTAAGATTTTTTATCTTTACTTCCATTAGAAGAACTATGAAAAAAGCATCATATTTACTAATTCTACTGGTTTTATTATGTTTTAAGAGTTTATCATCAAATTACTTAAATGGTAACGATACGATTTATTTTAAGGGAAATTTTGATTATCCACCCTATCAGTTAATTGATAACGATGGAAAACCAACTGGTTTTAGTGTAGAAGTTTTGCAAGCTATTGCAAAAACCATGGGATTAAAAGTAAATATAGAACTGAACGAATGGAACTTAGTTAGATCTGAACTGGAAAGTGGTAAAATTGATGGGGTGGCTGCCATTTCATACTCATCTGAAAGAAGTAAATTAATAAATTTTACTTCTCCGTATATTTATATTACACATGCTGTTTTTGTTCGTAATGAAAGTCATATTAAATCTTTTGACGATATTAATGACAAACAAGTGATTGTTGTAAAAGGTGATATTATGCATGATTATCTAATAACAAACAATATTACTAAGTTTATTGTTCCGGTAAAGGATTATAAAACAGCGATGAGATTATTATCGGCTGGTGAATATGATTGTGCTGTTATTAATAAACTGCAGGGCCAGTTCTCTATTCAAAAATATCAGTTATCAAATTTAATGCCTGTAGGAGCTTCAGTGCAGCCCAGAGAAATATGTTTTGGAATTAAAAAAGGCAGAGAAGATCTTCTAGCTCAAATAAATGATGGATTACAAATAATAAAAACCACTGGTGAGTATGATAAAATCTATGAAAAGTGGTTTGGTGTTTACGAAAAAACAGATATTCGTTCACAGGTTTTAAAAACAATAGGCTGGGTTTTAATACCAATCTTGTTTGTATTATTTTGGATTTTAGTATGGTCATACTCACTAAGAAAACAAGTTGCATCTAAAACATCAGAACTTCAAAAGGAATTAAACGAAAGAAAAAAAGCAGAAAACCAGCTAATACAAGAAAAAGCATTGATGGATTCAATGATAAATTCAATTCCTGATTTAATTTTCTATAAAGATAGAAACAATACCTATTTAGGATGTAATGAAGCTTTTTGTAAGTTTAATGAAATGACTTATGATCAGATAATTGGAAAATCTGACTTTGAAATCTTTTCTAAAGAACAAGCTGGTTATTTTCATGATACAGATAAAAAAGTTATTGAAGGCAGAGAAATTTTTAGAGCTGAATCATGGGAAACTAATACTAAAGGTGAAAAATATTTATTAGATACTTTAAAGGTTCCCTTTACTGATAAAAATGGAGTTCCGTTAGGTATTGTGGGAGTTTGTCACGATATAACCGAACGACATAAAAATGAAATTGATTTAAAAAATGCCAAAGAAAAAGCAGAAGAATCGGACCGTTTAAAATCTTCTTTCCTTGCAAATATGTCACACGAAATTCGAACGCCTATGAATGCTATTATAGGTTTTTCTGATCTGCTAGTGGATCCCGACACAAATATTGACGAACGTGAAGAGTTAGTATCTCATATTAACAATAATTGCAATACATTATTACATTTAATTGATGACATTATCGATCTTGCTAAAATTGAAGCAAATGAACTTTCAATTTTTATTAAGGAAACTGATGTTAATAAAGTGCTTAATGATGTATTTAATAATTTCAACGAATCAAAAAGGAAAACAGAAAAGAATTTCATTGATCTTAAACTCAATAAAGAAAATTATAAAGAAAATTTTATATTAAATACTGATCCTTATCGTTTTAACCAGATATTGACAAATTTAATTGATAACGGTCTAAAATATACTGAATATGGTTTTGTCGAATTTGGTTATAAAATTATTGAAGATATTAACCTGGTTGAATTTTTTATTAAAGACACCGGAATTGGAATACCAAAAAATAAGCAAAATGATATCTTTCAGCGATTTAATAAATTAGAAGATAGCAATACAAAACTATATAGGGGTACAGGATTAGGACTCACAATCACACAAAATTTAATTATACGCTTAGGTGGAACAATACGTGTTGATTCTGAAGTTAATAAAGGCTCAACCTTTTATTTTACATTGCCATTAGATATTTCAAAAAATATTGAAATGAATAAGCTAAAAGCTGATTTAATACAAAACCACGAAAATTGGGAAGGAAAAACAATATTAATAGCTGAAGATGAAGAAAGCAACTATCGTTTTCTTGAAATGTTGCTTAAGAATAAGGGATTAACACTTTTAAAAGCAGAAAATGGTTATGAAGCAATTGAAATTTTTAATGCCCATAAAAATATCGATTTAATCTTAATGGATATTAAAATGCCCGGAATGAACGGACTGGAAGCTACAATGAAGATTAAAAAAATTGATCCTAAAGTTCCGATTATTATTCAAACTGCTTATGCAATGCAGAATGATGAAAAAATTAGTCATGATGCAGGTTGCGACGACTACATATCTAAACCAATAAATAAAGAAAAGCTTTTAAAGCTTTTAAATAAGTGGATAGGACAATAAAGGTTATATTTTAAATAAATAAATTAATCCAAAGGAATAATAGCTGTTTGCCGAGTATTCTGATAAACCAAAACCACCAGCAAAATCCAACTGCAACTGTGGATGAATTAGATAAGTTACTCCCCCATTTATTTTATTCTGTGCATACATATATTTAGAAAAATCTCCATATGCTTCAATAAAAGCACCTATTTTATTAGAAATCGTAAATCCAGTAACAAAAGTATATGTACCAACTGAATAATCTACATCAGAAGGAAAATCTACACCAATGCTATAACCAACAGACATATAGTTATTTAGGGTATGACCAAATGTTAAAACCATATTTGCACTTTGATATTTTTGCATATAATCACTATTTCCTGTATTCGCTATAGTGAGATGACCTAAAAAAGCTATTTGTGGAATCCAACCGTCTTCTTGCTTAACCTGGATCTTAGACCCAACAGATATTGGCGCAAAACCTGAAATATTATCTAACCCGGTAATTTTCGTCATTTGATAATCTGATGCAAATCGAAGCTCAAAATTTTCAAACAAACCATATCTTACTAAAAATGATGAATATGAAATATTTGTAAGGTAAGAATTGACATTTTCATTAACAAAGCCATTTTCAAATTGAAAATACCCTTTAGGTAACACCGTTGAAGATTCCGTTTGATCAGGCCTGTCTCCTATTAGTTCAACTGTTTCAATATCTTGGGCAAAAAGGAAATGCATTAGTATAATTAGTAAAAAAGTCAATAACAGTTTCATAGTTTTATTTTTTTTTATGTTAATTTATTAAAAGAATCTGTTAATAACAATAATTTGAACTTAAGAAAAGCATTTGTATTTTTGTTCATCTTCATTAATTTGACAATATGAGTAAAGAAAATATAAAAGCAAGGATAAATTCATTAAGACTGCAATTAAATAATCATAATCATAAATATTATGTTTTAGCTCAACCAGAAATTAGTGATTTTGAGTACGATCTTTTATTACAAGAGCTTATTCGGCTCGAAAATGACAATCCTGAGTTTTTTGATCCTAATTCTCCTAGTCAACGTGTTGGAACTGATATTAATAAAGATTTTGAGCAAGTTGTCCATAAATATCCAATGCTTTCACTGGGCAATTCATATTCAAAAGAAGAAATTGCTGATTTTGAAACCAGGATAAAAAGGATTTTACCTAATGAAGATATTGAATATGTTTGTGAACTAAAATATGATGGTGTAGCAATTGGATTAACATACCAAAATGGACTTTTAATAAGAGCCGTTACAAGAGGTGATGGTATTCAAGGTGATGATGTTACAAATAATGTAAAAACCATAAAAAGTATTCCGTTAAAACTACACTCAGAATCATACCCTGAAGAATTCGAGATTAGAGGAGAAATATTGTTCCCACATAAAGGATTTGAAGAGCTAAATAGCGAACGTGAAGCAAATGGAGAAGCTTTATTTGCAAACCCAAGAAATGCTGCTGCAGGTACCTTAAAATTGCAAAAATCGTCTATCGTAGCCAAACGTCCTTTAGATTGTCTCTTATATTTTGTATTAGGTGAAAATTTGCCCTATCAATCTCATTACGAAAATCTTGTTCAGGCAAAACAGTGGGGTTTTAAGGTGCCTAAGCACATTAAAATCTGTAAAAACATAAATGAAATATTTGATTTTATTAATTATTGGGATACTGAACGTAAAAACCTTCCATTTGATATTGATGGGGTCGTAATTAAGGTTAACTCTTATAAGCATCAAAAAGATTTAGGTTTTACTGCTAAATCGCCACGCTGGGCAATTGCTTATAAATTTAAAGCCGAACAAGTAAGAACAAAAATATTAAGCATTGATTATCAAGTTGGAAGAACAGGAGCCATTACTCCTGTCGCGAATCTTGAACCGGTACTTTTAGCAGGTACAACAGTGAAAAGAGCTTCTTTACATAATTTTGACCAGATTAAATTACTTGATATTCGAATCAATGATTTTGTATTTGTTGAAAAAGGTGGAGAAATTATCCCAAAAATAGTTGGTGTTGATAAAAACTTAAGAACTGATGATATTAATCCTGTTAATTTTATTACACATTGCCCTGAATGTGATACTGAGTTAATAAGAATTGAAGGCGAAGCAAAACATTATTGTCCTAATGAAACAGGTTGCCCACCACAAATTAAAGGAAGAATAGAGCATTTTATCGTAAAGCAATGAATATCGGAGCAGCTGAAGCCACAGTCGAAGCACTTGTAGATAATGGATTAATTCATGATTATGCCGATTTATATTCATTATCGATAGAAAATGTTCTATCACTAGAACGCTTTGCTGAAAAATCAGCAAATAATTTAATTGAAAGTATTGAAGAATCTAAACAAATACCTTTCCAAAGAGTATTATTTGCATTAGGAATCAGATATGTTGGTGAAACTGTTGCTAAAACACTTGCCCAAGAATTAAAAACTATAGAAAACATAAAAAAAGCAAATTTCGAAGAATTAACAGCAATAAATGAAATTGGTGAGCGTATAGCTTTAAGTTTAAATAATTTTTTTAATAATGAGAAAAACTTAAAGATAATTGAAAAATTAAAAGATGCTGGAGTTCAACTGGAAGTTATAGAAAAAGAAATTGATGAATCAAACAACAAACTTAACGGAAAAACTATAGTTATTTCTGGCACTTTCGAAAAACATTCGAGAGATGAACTTAAAGAATTAATTGAAAAATTTGGAGGGAAAAATACAAGTTCAATTTCTGCAAAAACAAACTATTTACTGGCAGGAGAAAATATTGGTCCATCGAAATTAGATAAAGTGAAAAAATTAAATATTCCGATCATTACTGAAGATGAATTTCTGGAAATGATATCTGAATAAATCTAAATAAGCTATAATATAAAACGCAAAATTTAGTAATATTGTAGAGTGAGCAAAATAAATAACATAAAAGAAAAAGTTGGTAATTTTAATCTCAAGCGTAGATTGAAACAACAAAAAAGAAAAGTTAAAACACATAACTTTAATACTGCAAAAACAGCAGGTATTTTATTTAATTCGCCTGATGAAGCATCATTTGAAGCAATCAAAGATTTTCTTTCATTCCTTTCGCAAAATGACATTAAAGTGATTGCTTTAGGTTATATACCGTCCAAAAAAATACCTGAAAATTATTTAATGCGTAAAGGATTTAATTTTTATTGTAAGACAGATTTAAACTGGTATTTTAAACCTAAAAATGAAATTATAGAACAGTTTATAAATCATGAATTTGACATCTTGTTTGACTTAAGTATAAAAGATTACTTTACAGTCAATTATGTTGGGTCGCTATGTAATGCTGCATTTAAGGTGGGTAAACATTCAACTATTGCATATAACGACCTATCAATAGATATAAAGGCAAATAATACTGTGGAGTACCTGATAGAGCAAATAAAACATTACTTAAACATTCTAAACAACTAAAATATGAGTTATAAAGATAAATTCACAGGAACGGGAGTTGCCATAATTACTCCTTTTACATCTGATCTAAAAATTGATTTTAAAGCACTTGAAACTCATATCGAGCATTTACTTTCAAATGGAATCAATTATCTTGTTGTACTGGGCACAACCGGAGAATCAGTAACACAAACAGATTATGAAAAAAATGAATTGATCCGTTTTGTAATAGATAAAGTGAATGATAGAGTTCCAATCGTTTTAGGAATGGGCGGAAATAATACTCAGGCAATAATAGAAAAAATCGGTAAAACTGATTTTAATAAAATAGATGCAATTTTATCTGTAGCACCATACTACAACAAGCCATCTCAAGAAGGTTTATATCAACACTTTAAGGCTATTTCGGATGCTAGTCCTGTTCCTGTAATCTTATATAACGTGCCAGGAAGAACAGGATCAAACATAAATGCAGAAACTACTTTGCGTCTTGCACATGAATTTGAAAATATCATTGCTATTAAAGAAGCATCTGGTAATTTTTCGCAAGCAATGAATATTTTAAAAGCAAAACCAAAAGATTTTATGCTAATCTCAGGAGAAGATGCTCTAACCTTACCTTTAATGTCTGTGGGATTTTCAGGAGTAATATCGGTGGTAGCTAATGCATTACCCAAAGAATTCTCAACTATGGTTCAACTCGCATTAAATAATAATTACCAGGAAGCAGAAAAGATACATTACAAAGTATTAGAATTTATTGATACCCTTTTTATTGAAGGCAATCCGGCAGGTATTAAAGCAGCACTAGAAATTCTTGGTTTAATCAAAAACAAATTAAGGTTACCCTTAGTTCCTGTTACTGACAAAACATATATAAAACTTAAAGAACTTTTGAATAAAATAAAAAAATAAATCAATAATTGGTCTAAATTTTGAGTGGAATTTTATTAAATTTAAATATTAAAAATTAAAATTATTTACAAATTATGGGAAATTTATTCAAACTTCTAGGTTTTACTCTTTTATCAATTATACTTATAAGTAGTTGTACCCCAAAAAGAGAAGTACAAAGAATTGAAAGCAATACAACGATAGATTTAAGCGGAAGATGGAACGATGCAGATTCGCGTTCAGTGTCTGAAGAAATGATTAATCAGTTATTAAATGATAATTGGATTAATTTTTATAAAACAGAAAATCCAGGAAAAAGGCCTGTATTAATTGTTGGACTTGTAAGAAACAAAAGCCACGAACATATTGATGCAAATACTTTTATTAAAGATATTGAAAAAGCAATAATAAAAGATGGCTCTGTACGACTGGTGCAAGCCGGTGATAAACGAGAAGCTTTAAGAAACGAAAGAGTGGAACAACAAGACTTCGCAGCTGAAGGAACTGCTAAAAACTGGGGGTTAGAATTAGGTGCAGATTACATGCTACATGGCACGATAAATTCAATCGTAGATGTTTATAAAAAAGAAAAAGTTGTTTACTATCAAATAAACCTTGAACTTTCTAATCTCGAATCCAACGAAATTGTCTGGATTGGCGAAAAGAAAATCAAAAAATTTGTAAACAACTAAAGGTTTTAAACATTGAAAAGTATTTTTAAATACATAAGTATACCAGTAATAATTATCTTTTCTGTTTTAATTGTTGGCTGTGCAACCTACTATGCTAAAAATTATGAATTTCAGAATTATTTATTACAGGGAAATTTTCAAAGTGCTGATATTTGGTTAGATAATAATGACAGTGATAAGGAAGGTAAGAATAAGCTTTTATATTATTTAAATCGCGGTTATGTTTCATGGGCTCTAAATAAATCTGAAGTAAGTAACAAACACTTTACTGTGGCAGAACATGTAATTGAAGACTATATAAATAATTATTATTTAAATGCGCTCACTTTAGTGTCAAATCCTGGTATAAAGCCTTATAAACCTGAAGATTTTGAAGCAGTATTTGTAAACTATTTTATGGCATTAAATTATATTCAACTAGGTAAATATGAAGATGCAATTGTTGAGTGTAAACGGATAAATATAAAGCTGAATCAATTAAATGATAAGTATAAAGATCACAAAAACAGATATCAGCGTGATGCTTTTGCCCATACCTTAATGGGAATAATTTATGAATCAAATAAAGATTATAATAATGCTTTTATTGCTTATCGTAATGCTTTAGAAATTTACGAAACAGATTATAAAGAGTATTTTAATCTTAAAGTTCCGGATCAACTTAAACAAGATATTATGCGTTCGGCTCATTTAACTGGTTTTTATGATGAAGTTAAATACTATGAAGATAAATTCAATTTGAACTTCGAATATACCCCTAGCGAAAATGGTGATCTTGTTTTCTTTTGGTTAAATGGTTATGGACCATATAAAGCCGAATCAAGTATTAATTTTGTTAAAGTTCCAAATACTCAACGGGGATATATTACATTAGTAAATGAAGAATATAATTTATCTTTTCCTATCTACATTGGTGATAAATCTAGTAATGAAAAAAAAGCGTTTAGTGATTTAAGGTTTTTTAGAGTTGCATTCCCTAAATATGTTGAAAGAAAACCAGTTTTTACATCAGCTAATATAACAAATAACTCAAAAGTATATAATCTGGAAATTTTGGAAGATATTAATGACATTGCTTTTAAAACTTTAAATGATAGAATGATTCGTGAAATTGGATCGGCAATTCTGCGTTTAGCAACTAAAAAAGCCTTAGAAGCGTTAGCAGATGAACAAGAAGAAGGTTTAGGTATGCTTCTTAATATTGTCAATACAGTTACAGAAAAGGCTGATACGCGTAACTGGCAAACTTTACCTTACTCCATTTCATACACAAGAGTTCCTTTAAATAAAGGAGCAAACCAAATAAATCTAAATACAAATTCAAAATACATGAATGCAAGAACGAAAACTTTTACTTTTAATGGAGAAAAAGGGAAAACATATATTCATGCATATCATTCAATTGCAACTCAAAGTTCAAGTAATTAAATAAGCAAGGATTTCTCATATTAATAAAAAAATCCCCGATCGGGGATTTTTTTTATTATATATTTTATATGATTTTAATATTATGCTACTTCTGTTTTACCATGACAGTTTTTATATTTCTTTCCGCTTCCACATGGACATGGGTCGTTTCGCCCGACTTTCTTCTCTACCCTTACAGGCTCTGCTTTTTTCTGCCTATCTCCTTGTTGCCCACCCGCCTGATCAGGTCTGCTGGTTTGCATTCTGCTATAATCTGTTCTTCTACGTTTTTCGGCTTCACGAACTTTATCCGGATCCTGAATAGGAATATGACCTTTCACTAAGGTAGAAACAACATTACGATTTACTTTATCTACCATTGCTTTAAACAGCTCAAACGACTCAAACTTATAAATCAATAATGGATCTTTTTGTTCATAAGTAGCATTCTGCACTGATTGTTTTAGATCATCAAGTTCTCTCAGATTTTCCTTCCAGGCTTCATCTATATGAGATAAGATAGCAGATTTTTGGTATGATTTTACAAGATCTCTACCTTCAGTTTCGTAAGATTTCTTAAGGTTAGTAATTACCTGTATTGTTTTAGTGCCATCTGTAACAGGAACAACAATATTTTCATAAGTGTGCCCACTCTTTTCGTAAACATCCTTTATTACAGGATATGCCTGTTGAGCAATAGCTTCTTCTTTTCGTTTATAGGTATCAACAACCAACTTAAATAAACGTTCTGATAATACATTTTCATTTTCTTTCAAAAATTCCTGTTCATTAAAAGGAGATTCAACTGAGAAAGTTCTAAGTAATTCAAACTTAAATCCTTCAAAATCTCCGTTAAATTGATATTCTCCAACAATACTTTCACAAACATCCGACATCATATTAGCAATATCCACACCTAATCTTTCTCCGTATAATGCATGACGACGTTTTTTGTAGATAACCTCACGTTGTGAGTTCATCACATCATCATACTCTAATAATCTTTTACGAATACCAAAGTTGTTTTCTTCAACTTTCTTTTGAGCTCTTTCTATTGATTTTGAAATCATTGAATGCTGAATAACTTCACCTTCTTTCAATCCTAATCGGTCCATAATACCAGAAATACGGTCTGAGCCGAATAATCGCATTAAATCATCTTCCAAGGATACAAAAAACTGTGAAGAACCCGGGTCACCCTGTCGACCGGAACGTCCACGTAACTGACGGTCTACACGACGAGACTCATGACGTTCTGTACCAACAATAGCCAAACCACCTGCTTCTTTTACTTCTTTTGATAATTTTATATCCGTACCACGGCCAGCCATATTAGTTGCAATGGTTACATTACTTGTTTTACCTGCTTCAGCAACTATGTCAGCTTCGCGTTGGTGCAATTTAGCATTTAATACATTGTGCTTAATGCCTTTAATTTTAAGCATTCGACTTAATAATTCAGATATCTCAACAGATGTTGTACCAACTAAAACAGGTCTTCCGGCCTTGGTTAGTTCAACAACTTCGTTCGCAACTGCATTATATTTTTCGCGTTTTGTTTTATATACATAATCTTCGTAGTCTCCCCTGGCAATTGGTCTATTTGTTGGAATAACCACCACATCTAACTTATATATATCCCAGAATTCTCCTGCTTCTGTTTCTGCAGTACCGGTCATACCAGAAAGCTTATGATACATTCTAAAGTAGTTCTGTAATGTAATTGTAGCAAAGGTTTGTGTTGCTGCTTCCACTTTAACACGTTCCTTTGCTTCAATAGCCTGGTGTAATCCATCCGAATAACGTCGGCCTTCCATTATACGACCAGTTTGTTCATCAACTATCTTAACTTTATTGTCAATTACAACATATTCAACATCTTTTTCGAAAAGTGCATATGCTTTAAGTAACTGGTTTATAGTATGTACACGTTCTGATTTTATAGCATAATCTTGTAAAAGCTTATCCTTTTTTGCAAGCTTACTATTATCACTTTCGGTTGATTTCTCAATTTCGGCAACTTCAGAACCTATATCTGGTAAGATAAAGAAATCTGAATCATCAGAACTTGATGTGATTAAGTCAATACCCTTATCAGTTAATTCAATTGAATTATGCTGCTCATCTATAATAAAGAATAAATCATCGGTTACCTTATGCATGTTTTTACTATTATCCTGCATGTAGAAGTTTTCTGTCTTTAACATTAAAGATTTATTTCCTTCTTCGGATAATAGTTTTATAAGTGCCTTATTCTTAGGCAATCCTTTATAAGCTTGTAATAAAAGAAATCCGGCTTTCTCGGTATTTTTATCATTTAATTCTTTTCTTGCTTCTGCAAGTATTTGATTTATAAGTTTTCTTTGCGCTTCGGATAAAATTTCAACTTTTGGTTTTAACTCATCAAATAACTGCATGTCACCTTTTGGCACAGGACCTGAAATAATTAATGGAGTTCGCGCATCATCAATTAAAACTGAGTCAACTTCGTCGACAATTGTATAATTATGTCTTCGCTGAACAAGGTCTTCAGGATTAATTGCCATATTGTCTCTTAAATAATCGAAACCAAACTCATTATTGGTACCATATGTAATATCGCAATTATATGCTTTTCTTCTTGATTCTGAATTTGGTTCATGTTTATCAATGCAATCTATTGATAATCCGTGAAACTGGTATATTGGTCCCATCCATTCAGAGTCACGTTTTGCAAGGTAATCGTTAACAGTAACAACATGTACGCCACGACCTGTTAGTGCATTTAAGAAAACCGGTAATGTAGCCACTAATGTTTTACCTTCACCGGTTGCCATCTCAGCAATTTTACCTTGATGTAACACAACACCACCAATTAACTGAACATCGTAATGAACCATATCCCATTTAATCTCATTACCACCAGCAATCCATGAGTTATGAAATTTGGCTTTATCACCTGTTATTTCAACATTTTCATAAACGGCAGCTAAATCTTTATCAAATTCAGTTGCTGTAACTTCTACTATTTCGTTTTCTTTGAATCTTTTGGCAGTTTCTTTAACAACAGCAAAAATTACCGGCAATACATCATTTAGCTTTTCTTCGAGTTTATCATCGATAATTTTTTCTATTTTATCGATTTCATCGTAAAACTTTTCTTTCTCTATTACATCTATATCATCATCTTCAGCTTTTTCTTTTAATTCTTTTATTCTGGCTGATTCATCTTTAATGTACAATTGTATTTCTTCACGAACTTCTTTAGTTTTGGCTCTTAATTCATCATTTGAAAAATGTACAAGCTTTTCATACTCTTCTTTTATCTTCTCAACTACAGGGTTAATTTCACGAATATCCCTCTCCGATTTATTTCCAAAAAGTTTCGTTAGTAAATTATTTGCAAAGCTCATCTTATTAGTGTTTAAAGTATTTTTTTAAGTAATCTACAAATGTAATATATTAAGATTAATTTATAGTGTTAAATTTCGTTAAACATTGCAATTTTTGGAATAAAAAAAGAGTTCTTTTCAGAACTCCTTTCTATATTATTTTTATACTTATTCCTGGCCTCTTAATCCCATAATATCTCTATCGAATAAGTAAAGATTTTTATCGCCTAATAAATTAAGTTTATCAATAATTGCCTGGACAGAAGATTCTTCTTCAACTTGCTCGGTTATAAACCATTGTATCCAGTTGTGTGTTGCAAAATCATTTTCTTTAATTGCTAATGCAACAATATCATTGATTGAACTTGTAATATATTGCTCATGTTCAAGAACCTGATCAAAAAGAATCTTAATACCTTCAAAATTTGCAGGTGGTTGTTTAAATGCAGGAATAATTGCATGGCATCCACGTTCAGTTATGTATTCTATGAATTTCATCATATGCATTTTTTCTTCTTCAGCCTGTGCAAATAACCATTGAGCAATTCCTGCATAACCTTCTTTGTCAGCCCAGGTTGCCATTGCCAGATACAAATTTGAAGAATAACCTTCTTTTTCTATTTGTTCATTTAAAATTTTTTCGATTGTTTTTGATAACATAGCTTTGAATTTTTATGATTATTTTGATAATTTCTTGTACAAAGTTAATGATTAAATACGCAATTATTCAAGGTCCAGATTAAACTCTTTTTTTAGACTCCCAAGATCCTGATTTTTTGAGATCATATGGTTAAATTTATCTTCAGCAGTATATAATTTATTATTTTCTTCTTCTACTTCGTTAATTATTAGTTTTAAATCTAAACTATCGTTTTTTAATTCAGATTTTAAATACGCGATAAGCTCATTTTTTATTTCATTGATTTTACTTTCTTGTAAATTATTATCAATTACAAAACTAACAATATTATTATCTTCTAACTTGGGATCTTTTGATGTAAGCGTATTAAAAATGCGAGGCTTACTTCCCATTTTATCAGAAAATTTATGCCATTTTTCTATTAAATCTTTTTCAGTAAATTCCTGTTCTTCATAGTCTTCATGCACTTCGTCGATATTATCATCTTCATCATCACTATTTTCGGGTTTAGATGTATTTTGATTATGATTTAACTTTTCCTTTATCGAAAAAGATGAAAACGAATTGGGTTTTCCGAATTGGATAGGTCTTGGGGTTTTCTTTTCCTGTGACGCTTCTTTATCGGGTATACTTTCTTTTATATCAAGCTTTTGATCTGGTTCTTTAACTATGTTCTTTTGATCTAGACTCTTTTCTTCATCATTAATTTCTAATTCAGAGTTTTTTTTTTCAGCTGTGATATTACACAACTCAATTAAAGCTAATTCAACATGTAGTCTTTTATTTTTACTAAGTCGATAGGAAACATCACATTTATTGGATATTTCAAGAGCTTTAAATAAAAATTCAGCGCTACTTTGTTTTGTTTGTTCTTTGTAGCGTTCTCTTATGTTAGCTCCTACTTCTAATAATTGCAATGTTATTTCATCTTTACAAACCAGAAGGTTTCTGAAGTGCTCACTTATTCCATTAATAAAATGGTGAGCATCAAACCCATTATCAATTATTTCGTCGAAAATTAATAAGGATTCTGCAATTTTATTAGATAAAAAAGCATCAACAAGTTTAAAATAGTAATCGTAATCAAGTACATTTAAGTTTTCAATCACGTTTTGATAGCTAATATTATTACCAGAAAAACTTACAACCTGATCAAATATAGATAAAGCATCACGCATAGCACCGTCTGCTTTTTGTGCAATGATATTTAATGCATCAAGTTCGACAGTTATATTTTCATTTTTAGCAATTTGTTCGAGATAGTTAACCGTATCATCAACTTTAATTCTATTAAAATCAAAAATCTGACAACGGGATAAAATAGTTGGTATTATTTTATGTTTTTCGGTAGTTGCTAAAATAAATACTGCATGAGCAGGTGGTTCTTCCAGGGTTTTTAAAAATGCATTAAAAGCTTGTGAAGACAGCATATGAACCTCGTCGATTATATAGATACTATATTTACCAACCTGGGGAGGAATTCGAACCTGCTCAATTAAATTTCTAATGTCTTCAACTGAATTATTTGAAGCAGCATCCAGCTCGTGTATGTTATAAGATCTATTCTGATTAAATGATTTACATGATTCGCATTCGTTACAAGGTTCAACATTTTCATCAAGATTCTTACAATTTATTGTTTTAGCAAATATTCTAGCACAGGTAGTTTTTCCAACTCCCCGAGGTCCACAAAACAAGTATGCTTGTGCCAAATGATTACTTTTAATTGCATTTTTTAAGGTTGTAGTGATTGAATTTTGTCCTACAACTGATTTAAAGGTTGTTGGTCTGTATTTTCTGGCTGAAACAATAAAATTTTCCATAAAATCTTAAATATACATTGAAGTACAAAGTTAAAATTTTTAAGTAATTACAGTTAAAAACTTCATAAAGCTTATCATTTTTTATTCACAATTCAGTTTTAAAAAATTTAATGATTTTAAATTCATTTAGTTAGTATATGTTTTGTATAAATAAAAAATTAATTTAATTTTGCGGCTCATTAATTAATAACTAAATTATTTATTATGATTAACAATTACGAAACCGTTTTCATTGCAACTCCCGTTTTGTCTGAGAATCAGATGAAGGAAGCGGTTGAAAAATTCACAGGAATTTTAAAAAATGGTGGTGCTGAAATAGTGCATCAAGAAGATTGGGGATTAAAGAAACTTGCTTATCCTATCCAAAAGAAATCAACTGGATTTTACTATCTAATTGAGTTCAAAGCAGAAGGTGAGTTAATTCAGAAACTTGAAACAGAATACAGACGTGATGAAAGAATTATCCGTTTCTTAACTTTCAAGATGGATAAATTTGCAGTTGCTTACAGCGAAAAGAAAAGAAGTAAAAAAGAAACTAAAAAGGAGGAATAAGTCATGGCTCAAAATGCATCAGAAATTAGATACTTAACACCCCCAACAGTAGAAATTAAAAAGAAAAAATACTGTCGTTTTAAGAAAAATCAGATTAAGTATATCGATTATAAAGATCCTGAATTCTTAAAGAAATTTGTAAACGAACAAGGTAAAATTTTACCAAGACGAATTACAGGAACATCTTTAAAATACCAAAGAAAAGTTGCTAAAGCAATAAAAAGAGCTCGTCATTTAGCTTTATTGCCATATGTAACTGATATGTTAAAATAAGAATTAGGAGGAAATAAAAATGGAAGTAATTCTAAAAGAAGATATACAAAGCTTAGGTCATAAAAATGATATCATAACTGTAAAAAACGGTTATGGAAGAAATTATCTTATTCCAAGAGGTTTAGCTGTTTTAGCAACTCCTTCGGCAAAAAAGATGCACGAAGAAAACATAAAACAAAGAGCTCATAAAGAAGAAAAAATCAAAAATGAAGCTCTTGAGAATGCTAAGAAAATGGAAAAAATATCACTTTCTATTGGAGCAAAAACAAGTTCAACTGGAAAAATATTTGGTTCTGTAAACACAATTCAAATTGCTGAAGCATTGAAAGAAAAAGGTTATGAAGTTGAAAGAAAAAATATTTCTATACCTGAAGACCAAATTAAAGAAGTTGGAAAATACACTGCTACAATTAAACTTCATAAAGAAGTTAACGTTGATATTGAATTCGAGATTATAGCTGAGTAAGCAAAAATATTTCACAATAAAAAAAGGAGCTTAAGCTCCTTTTTTTATTAATATATTTAATATCTACTATTTAACAGCAATAGTTTCAATTTCAACTAATGCACCCAATGGCAATTTAACAACACCAAAAGCAGCTCTTGCCGGTGGATTTTCCTTATAATAACTTCCATACACTTCATTCATTGCCTGGAAATTATCCATATCACTCAATAAACAAGTAGACTTAACAACATTTTCAAAAGTATAACCCGCTTGTGCTAATATAGCTCCAATATTTTGCATTACCTGTTCAGTTTGAGCACTTATTCCTTCTGGCATTTCTCCTGTTTCTGGGTTAATGGGAATTTGACCCGAGATATATAAAGTTCCATTTGCTTCAACAGCCTGACTATATGGTCCAACAGCCTTTGGCGCTTTGTCTGTAAAAAATATTTTTTTCATGATTTAATATATTTATAGTTTTGATTCACAAAATTAACTTAATTTGCTTGCTAATAAAATTAATTTTTTGTGAAAATATTTATAGTTGATAATTACGATTCATTTACTTTTAATCTTGTTCATATTTTAGAACAATATGCATCACTAGTTGAAGTAAAAAGAAATGATGAAATAAATCTTGATCAAATTAAGCAATTTGATAAGATTGTTTTCTCACCGGGGCCTAGCATACCTTCTGATGTGAAAATAATGCATCAAATACTAGATTTTTACAAAGAATCTAAGCCAATTTTAGGAGTTTGTCTTGGACATCAATCAATTGCAGAATATTTTGGTGCTAAATTATTAAATATGATTGAGGTAAATCATGGCCGTGAATTTGACACAGAGATTGTTCATGAAGATTACCTTCTAAAAGATACTCCTAATATTTTTAAATCAGGTAGATATCACTCATGGATGGTTGACCCTAAAAATTTTCCTGAAGATCTAATAGTAACTTCTATAGATTCAAATAATAAGCATATTATGTCATTAAAGCATAAGTATTTTGATGTTCGTGGTGTGCAATTCCATCCTGAGTCGATAATGACAAAATATGGGGCTACGATGCTTAAAAACTGGGTTAAACATTAAAGAATTGAGCAAAAAAACAAGATCTAAACTTTATAAACTTTGTAGTTGTTTATAGATTATCTTGCCATCTTTTCTTTTTGTCATATTTTAAGAAATCACGTAAAGTGGATCCTTTAACATTAATCTGAAATGAGTAGCTCTGCATATACCCAACCGGGATCCAAGTAAATCTCATTTCCCAACAATGTAATTCTCTATGTATGTTAACCGACGCATTTGAAAGCTCTTTTTCTTCAATATCAAAATTTGCCCTAAAGCTAATTTTCCAATTTTTTGTTAAGCTCAAATCACCATTCAAACCTACTGTTTGAGTAATATTTTTTGTTTCTTCTAGGCCTGTTTTAGAATAAACATATTTATAGTCTACATTTAAACTCCATGGTACATCAAAATCAACATATGTCATTATTTGTTCCTGATAATCTAACATCTCCTGCTCTACAGGATTTTGCGAGTAACCCCTATCGAGATTACCTCTCTGATTAGCACTTTCTGAATTACCACTACTTGATTGTTTATTGAATTTAAAGCTTAATGAAAAATCAAATCTTTCTAAACGACCTATTTTCTTTAAAAAAGCTGTTTCATCCGTATTAAACCAGTGCATTCTATTTATTTTAGTACCATTTTCATCTAATGCATACATATTTAATGAACCGCCAAAATTCACACTAAGCTTCTGATTAAAAAGTGATGTTCTACCTCTTATTGAAATAGGTGCCCAATTAAATTCTTCTATAAAAAGGGTATAGCTTGTAGTAAAATTTAAACTTTCTAAAAGTTTTATTTTTTTCATCCCTGTTCCTGAAGTATCCTTATCAGAACGGACTTTCATCTCTAAATTATTTTTTAATCCAAAACTCACTGAACCACTTTCACCCGGAGCTGCAGGGAACTGATAGACCCCATTCTTAAATTTAGAGTATTCTACTTCGTTCTGCAGCAATGTATCATTATAATACGTTGAATAATACCCTTCAACCATTTTACCTAAATCGGGAACATATCTGATTCCCACAGATGGGGTAACTACGTGTCGAACAGCCACTACCTTTGAATTAGGGTTCTTCATTTGATACATACCATAAAAATTCGGATTTACACTTAATGAAATTGATGGCTCTATCAACTGAGCATATCGCACTTCATTAATTGTATCAACAGAAGTCTCTACTTCCATTTTATTTGTCTCTGCATTTCGAATGGTATCTGCACTATATTTAACATAATTTGGATATAAAATACCAGTATACTCCACTTTAGGAGTTAAGTTAAAATATTTTAATATTTTAATATTAGTGCTTATCGGTATATTATGTTTGAACCCTTTATCAAAATCAGACCATTTAGTATCGTTAAACAAAAGGCTATCTTTTGTACTAATTGTATTCTTCATTTCTGATGAATATTGCACTTCAATATCTTCATACCATTTCGTATCACCTGTCGAATTTTTTCTTCTAAACGGGTTTTGTCTGTTCATATTAAAAGTGATGGCAGGTACCGTTAAATTCACATCTTTTGTATTGCTATTTTGTGAATGTCTTAAATTCATATTTAGCCTGAATGGGCTGCCAGGCCATGTTTTTGAGTAAGCAATATTTGATTGCTTTTGATTTTGAGCTCTTTGTTCAATGGATCTACTATTATAATTATCGTATTCTAAGGTACTGTAATCCACATTAGCAGAAAAATTTGAATTTGGATTCGCCTTAGCATCCTGAGTATGTGTCCACCTGATTCTCATATTCTTTTCATTAGAATAATCTTCTTGTCCTTCTTCTCCTCTTTTAAATTCGGCATATGAGAAATCAAAACTACTTGAAAATTTATACCTTTTTTTATAATGAAATAGCGCATCTGTTCCCCATGATCCTTTAGAATAAATATCACCGGTAATTGCTAAATCCATTTTATCGCTAATTCCGAAGTAATATCCACCATGTTGTAAATAGAATCCTCTATTTGTTGATTCTCCATAAGTTGGAATAATTACTCCTGAAGAATATTCTCTTTGGCTAGGAAAATATCCAAAAGGTACTCCTAAAGGAATCGGAACATCTGCCATAACAAGATACGCAGGACCAGATACAATCTTTTCTCCCGGAATAACTTTTGCTTTAGTCATTGATAAATAAAAGTGAGGGTGGTCTTCATTACTACAAGTTGTATACTTCCCTTTTTTTAATAAGAAACTATTGTCTTCTAATTTTTTTGTTTGTTCACTATGTAAAAATCCTTCTTCTTCTTCAGTAAATACATCTTCAATATATCCTTTTTTTGTTTTAAAGTTATATTTTATTGTACGTGCAATAAATTCTTCACCCTTTTCCTTAAATTTAGGTTTACCATCTATATGTCCCAAAGTATCTGTGTATCCTTCGGCATAGACATAATTATTTTCCTGATCGTACTCAATAAAATATGCTTCCAGCACTACATCACCATATTCAACTTTAGCATTATTGTACAAATAAACTTTTTTTGAGTCTCTGGATAGAACAATAGAATCTTGTGCACTATAAATTATTTGAGCATCAATAATACTGTTAGACTTCTTTTTAGGCTTTGTATTTGTGGTATCTTTTTTAGCACTATATTGCACTGAATCTATAGTATTAACAGTCTGTTCCTGACGACTTAAAAATTTCTTTTCAATAACAGGTTTATTTTGGGCAAAGTTTTTGTGATGAAGCACTAAAACAAAAACTATGAAAAAAACCAAATATCTTAATTTTAAATACAATTTTATTATACTATTTTTGTGCAATTACAGTTTATTTTTTTGAGTTCCAAAACTAACTAAAATATTGTATACATTAACAATGAAGACCTATTTTATAACGATTTTTTTTAAACAAATAAGATACCAATTTACAATTATACTGTTAATTATTCTTAATTTTTGCTCTATTACAGAGATTTACAGTCAAGAAACTAATGAATATACATTAAAAACAGTTGTTATTGATGCTGGTCACGGAGGAAAAGATCCCGGCACACATGGTATTTATGCTAAGGAAAAGGATATTGCTTTAGCTATTGCATTAAAGGTTGGAACTTATATTGAAGAAAATATTCCAGGTGTAAAGGTTATTTATACAAGAACAAGTGATGTATTTATTCCATTGCACGAAAGAGCTGAAATTGCTAATAAGAATAAGGCAGATTTATTCATGTCAATTCATGTAGATGGTCATAAAAGCAATAAACCATTTGGCACTAGTACTTATGTTATGGGATTGCATAAGTCGGAAGAAAATCTTGAATTGGCAAAAAAAGAAAATGCTGCTATTCTGTTAGAAGATGATTATACAACCAAATATGAAGGATTTGATCCAACTTCATCTGAATCATATATCATGTTTTCGTTTTTACAAAATACTTTTTTAGATCAAAGTCTAAATTATGCTTCTTTTGTTGAAAATGAGTTTAAAACCCGTGCATTAAGGACAAGCAGAGGGGTTAAACAAGCCGGATTCCTGGTATTATGGAAAACAACAATGCCAAGTGTATTAATTGAAACAGGATATTTAACAAATCCCAAAGAAGAAAAGTTTTTAAGAACTAAAGAAGGACAAGAATATATTGCCTCGGCCATATATAGAGCATTTAAAAGTTATAAGACAGCGATTGAAGAAAAAAGTAACTTTGTAACTCAAATTGTGAATAAAAATTCTGATACTTCAGATGTTGTGTTTAAAATCCAGATTGCTTCATCAGCAAATTCTGTTTCATTAAATCCTGAACAATTTAAAGGTTTAGAAAATGTTGAAGAATTAAAAATAGAAAATGTATATAAATATACTGTTGGCTCCTATACTAATTATGCAGACATTATTGAATACAAAAAAAATATTGAAGATAAGTTTCCTGATGCTTTCATAATTGCAGTTGAAAAAAACAGCAAACTTATTCCGGTAAGCGAAGCTTTAAAAAGAATAAAAAACTAAAGAAATGAAATTAGCCAAAGAAGTTAAAATAGGATTAATTGCAACAATAATCATATCTCTTTTTATTTGGGGGTATAACTTCCTAAAAGGAAAAAATATACTTGCATCAACAAATACATATTATGCAGTGTACAATAATATCGATGGTTTAGAAGAAGCTAGTCCTGTGAATTTAAGCGGATACAAAATTGGTGTTGTTGAAACCATTAGATTTCATAATTTGTACCAGGAAAAAGTTGTAATACGTTTTTCTCTAAATAAAAACTTTAAACTACCTAAGGGCTCTAAAGCAATAATTTATCCCGCAACATTAATTGCAGGCAAAGCTGTTAAGCTTAACTTAACAAATTCAAATGAGTATTATTCAAGTGGCGATACTATTATGGGAGAATTAGAAACCGATATGATAAGTAGTATATCGGATGAATTAATCCCTATGAAAAATAAAATTGAAAGCCTCGTTGAAAATATAGATTCAATTTTAAAAGTTTTTGATGATAAACAAAAAGCAAATATTCAGAATTCATTAGCAAATATTGATAAGATTACAAGCAAAATGAGTGTGTTAGTTGAATCGGATGAATCCAAACTTAATGTAATTTTAAGTAATGTAGAATCAATCTCAACAAACCTAAAGAACAATAACGAACAAATAACAAATATTTTAGAAAACTTTTCTAGCCTAAGTGATTCTTTAGATCAGGCAAATATTAAAAATACGATATTAAATGCAAACAGAGCATTGGCAGATTTTAGTGAAATATCAAATAAGATCAACAATGGAGAAGGAACAATTGGAATGTTAATTCATAATGATTCATTGTATAACAACCTAAATAAATTAACTGTCGATCTGGATAATTTGGTTATAGATTTAAATGAAAATCCTAAGCGCTACGTACACTTTTCACTTTTTGGAAAAAAGGATAAAAAATAGAAGAAAATTTTCCTACAAAATTTGATTAGAATAAATCTAAATTTCTTAAAAAATTCAAGTACTTTTTAACCGAAAATATCTTTTTTAATATTATTGTTTAAATAATTTTAATTAAATGTTTAATTAACAAAAACTTAACACAAAAATTTACTATATCACTGATTATCTGATATTTATATTTTTTAAAAAAAGTTTTTAAATTTAATCGACTGATATAAAAACCCATATATTTTTTTCGAAAAAAACAACCCATTTTAAATTTTTTTTTCCTTTTTTTTTTCACAAATTTGTTTAACCTGAAAAGAACGTGAGTAAAAATTTTAAATATTTGTGAGTTAAATGGATAACAAAAACTATCATGAAATTTGGAGTAGTTGTCTAAAAATTATCAAAGACAATGTGCCTTCTATAAGTTATAGAACATGGTTTGAGCCGATAGTACCTCTTAAAGTTGAAGAGAATATTTTAACTATTCAAGTTCCAAGCCCTTTCTTTTATGAATATCTTGAAGAACAATATATTGATATTTTAAGAAAGACCTTAAGAAAAGAACTTGGGGAAAATGCTAAACTGGAATATAGTGTTGTAATGGAAAACAGCGTTTATTCAAATAATAAACCTTTTACCGTAAAATTTCCTACGAATAATAAAACAGAATTAAGAAATAAACCTGTTTCAGTACCTTTATCTACAGAAGAAAATTCAATTAAAAATCCATTTATTATTCCTGGAATTAAAAAATTACATGTTGATCCAAGGTTAAATCCGGATAATAACTTCACAAACTTTGTTGAAGGAGAATGCAACCGATTAGCTCGTTCTGCAGGAAATGCAGTTGGAGATAACCCAGGGGGAACTGCCTTTAATCCATTGTTTTTATACGGTGATTCTGGATTGGGAAAAACTCACTTATCGCAAGCTATTGGAATTAAAGTAAAAGAAAAATTCCCTGAAAAAACCGTACTTTATGTAAATGCAAATAAATTTCAAACACAATTTGTTGAATCGGTAAGAAATAACAATAAAAATGATTTTTTACATTTTTATCAAATGATCGATGTATTAATTATTGATGATGTTCACGAATTTGCAGGTAAAGAAAAAACACAGGATATATTTTTCCATATTTTTAACCACTTGCACCAATCAGGGAAACAATTGATTTTAACATCAGATAAAGCACCTGTTGAAATGCAAGGAATGGAGCAACGACTGCTTTCAAGATTTAAATGGGGTTTATCTGCTGACTTACAAGCTCCTGATTTTGAAACAAGAATAGCCATTTTGCGCCAAAAGATTTATCATGATGGAATTGATATTTCTGAAGAAGTAATTGAATACATTGCATCGCATATTACAACTAATATTCGTGAGTTAGAAGGTGCATTGATTTCATTATTAGCTCAATCTACTTTAAATAAAAAAGAAATTACACTTGAGCTTGCCAAACAAATGATTGACAGATTAGTTAAAAACTCTAAGAAAGAAATATCTGTTGATTATATTCAAAAAGTGGTTTGCGATTATTTCAACTTGTCTCCTGATTTATTGCAATCAAAAACACGCAAGCGTGAAATTGTTCAGGCACGTCAAATTGCAATGTACTTTTCAAAATCATTAACTAAATCGTCATTAGCTTCTATTGGAGCTTTGATTGGAGGAAAAGACCATGCAACTGTATTACATGCTTGTAAAACTGTAAACAACTTAATGGATACAGACAAACGCTTTAAAAGTCAAATAGAATCAATTGAGAAAAAATTGAAAGTTTAGTTAGTAAGGCTCCTCCCGATAGCTATCGGGATTGGAGCCTTTTTTATTTCTTCCTTATTTAACTTCATTAGAATAATTTTTGTTTTTCATTTACTTTTACTAATCAAAAAGAAAAAAATTCATAAAATGTTTTTCTACTCAGAATAAGCATCTATTATTAGCTAGCTCCCATCTTGTTAAGTTATTTTTTGTAATTTTATGCAAATTACTTTTCAAATCATTTTACATGAAACATAGTCGTTATAAATATTTATTCAACATTGTAATATTATTTCTAATTGTAATAATACTTTATTCATGCAGTAATAAAGAAAAACAGACAATTAGTATATTTGCTGCAGCAGGTACAATGCTTGCAACCAACGAAGTTTGTGATTCTTTTAATCTGACAAATGCCATCGAAATAGAAAGAAATTTTGCCGCATCAGGGGCATTAGCACGTCAAATAAAATCTGGTGCCGAAGCAGATATTTACATTTCAGCAAATAAACAATGGATTGATTTTTTAATTGAAAATGGTATACTATATCGGGAATCTATTTCAAAATTAGCTAATAATAAACTTGTAATTATTTGCCCAAAAGATCAGGAAGTAAACCTTGAGTTTAATGATGATTTTGATATTAAATCAGCTGTAAAGAATAAAATATCAATTGGTGATCCTAAATATGTTCCTGTTGGTAAATATGCGAAACAGTTTTTAGATACTTTAACTTGGTATAGGCAAATAGAAGATCAAATTATTTTAGCTAAAGATGTTACATCTGTTTTACATTATGTTGAGTTAGGAGAATGTGATTGGGGAATCGTTTATTATTCCGAAGCAATAAAATCTGATAAAATAAAAATAGCTTATGAAATTCCTGCTGATTTATATAAGCCAATAAACTTTTATATAGGATTAATTAATAGTAATTCACAAACAAATGAATTTTACAATTATTTCAGTAGCAATACAGCGAAAGAAATATTTACAAAGCATGGCTTTATAATGCCGAAATGAGCAAAATCTATGATTTTAAATCATTTCATGCATCCACGAAAATAATGAAAATCTATGATTTTCTATTTTTCGTGACTTTAAACAAATAAATATTTATTTATGTTTAGCCCAAACGAAATATCAATCATATTCTTAACTTTAAAAGTTGCTTTTACTAGTACACTTCTAACTTTGCCATTAGCTATTTGGTTGGGCTGGATATTGGCTAGGAAAAACTTTATAGGTAAATTTTTAGTAGAAGGATTAGTAAATATTCCTTTAGTTGCTCCACCTGTTGTTACAGGTTATTTACTTTTAATTCTTTTGGGGAGAAATGGAATTATTGGTCATTGGTTATATGAAACGCTTGGAATAAAACTAGCATTTAATTTTGCTGCGCTGATTATCGCATCTGTAGTAGTTTCTTTGCCATTAGCCATAAGAAATACCAAAGCAGCTTTCGAACTGGTTGATCCAAACTACGAAAAAGCATCAAGTTCACTGGGTGCTTCAAAATTCGGAACATTCTTCAGGGTTTATTTACCTATGGCATTTCCAGGTATTTTAAGTGGCGCTGTTTTGGCTTTTGCTCGGAGCTTAGGTGAGTTTGGTGCAACTATATCCTTTGCTGGAAATATTGCAGGAAAAACGCAAACAATAGCTTTAAGTGTATATTCCAATATGCAAATTCCCGGAAGAGAAATGCAGGTTACTCGATTGGTAATTGTTTCTTTGCTTATTTCGCTTGCAGCTATTATCGCATCTGAATATTTAAATAAAAAGAAAAAATACTTTGTAAGATGATTATAAATTTTGAGTCGGTTGAACATACTTTAGGGAGTAATCATTTTTACTATGATTTTAAGACCGATAGTTCTATAACTGGAGTATTTGGTCCATCGGGTGCAGGAAAAACTACATTATTTAATTTATTATCAGGTGTTGACAATCCAAAAAAAGGTAAAATAAGGCTCAATTTCGAATCGTTGGTCGATATTGATAATAATATTATTAAGGATGGTAAAAATAGAAATATTGGCTATGTATTTCAGGAAAATTATCTGTTTCCACACCTGAATGTTAAAAGAAACTTATTATTCAGCAAACGATATTCAAAAAAGAAAAAACAATACATTTCTTTTAAAGATGTTGTAAAACTTTTAGAGATAAAGGATCTTTTAAATAAAAAACCACGTGAATTATCTGGTGGCGAGCGCCAAAGAGTAGCAATTGGAAGAGCACTTCTCTCCCAACCCAGACTTTTACTGCTTGATGAACCATTTTCAAACGTAGATTGTTCTAAAAGAAAGCAAATCATTTCATATTTGCTGCGTATTAATAATCATTTTAAAATTCCAATGGTTATTATCAGTCATCATTTGGAAGATATTTTAAAATTAACTCGTAAAGTAGTTATTATCGAGAAAGGAAGATGTACGGCTTGTGGCGATATTTTTAATATCATCAAAAACGGTGAAAAACCAGAATTGGTAAGACCGAAAAAATATCAGAATACATTCGAAGTATCTTATAAAGAATATAATAAATTTGAAAACATATATCATCTAGTTCTTGGTAATGATCAGGAAATTAAGATATCTGATCATTCGAAACTATTACATAAATCTATAAAGCAAGGAACAAAAATTCAGCTTAGTTTGCGTCCCATTGATGTTGCTTTAAGTATTTACCAACAAGAAGGTATAAGTATTCAGAACCAAATAAAAGGAAAAGTTAAACAAATAATCAATAGTCCTGAAGGTATTTTTTGTATTGTAGATTGCGGATTTGAGTTATTTGTAGAAATCTCCCAAGGAATAATACACAAATTATATTTACACGAAGGACAAGAAATATATTGTCAGATTAAAGCGAATGACTTTGATGTTGTTCATGTGTTCGATAATATCGAAAATGCTGTATCTATAAAAGAACACTCTGAAGCTGTTTGTCAGCTATAAAACTATAAATTTCAATTTATTAACAAATTAGATTATGATAACATTTGTTTTAAATAATAAAATAATAAACACCGATGCACACCCGGGAACAACGCTTTTGGATTTTATAAGATATGGACAGAATCTGCCCGGTACAAAAATCGGTTGTCGTGAAGGAGATTGCGGCGCCTGCACGGTTCTGGAAGGAACTTTAATCAATAAT
>CAZPMA010000012.1:0-42918 GCA_964587535.1 uncultured Bacteroidales bacterium | reverse complement strand
GAGTTACAAATTATGGAGCAGATACACTGCTTACAGGTGAACAAGTAGAAGTTGGATATCGATTAAATTCAGGATCTTACGTAAGTGAACTACATACCTTATCTAGTGATTTATATCCTGATGAAACTGAATTATTCACAATGGGTAGTACTGTAGATATCTCTGAAAATATAAATCATGAATTTAAGGTATATGCAAAACTGACTAACATTGATGTAACTGATAAGGATACAACAACCATATACATCGATAATCTAACTCCTGATCTTGAGTTAGGTGATCCATATGTTGCCGGAGGTAGTAGTTATGAAATAATAGTACCGGGAACTTATAACTCATACTTATGGTTTGACAACACAACAGATCCTACTTACACAGTTGATATTAACGATCAAAACACTGGTTTCTATTATGCAGTAACTGTAACAAATGAATATGGTTGTGAGGGCTCAGATTCTCTAATGGTAACATTTACAATACAACCTGATTTAAGTGTAGTACAATTGTATACACCTGAAGAAGAATGCTGGCAAAGTGACAAAGACTATACAGTAAGCTTGCAGTTAATAAATGATGGTAATCTTGATCTTAGTGCCGGAACTAATGTAGCTGTATGTTATAAGTTAAATGAACTTGATATAGTAACAGAAGATTTAGTTTTATCTTCACCAATGAATATTGATGATACCCAAGACTATACATTTACTCAGCTACTTAATTTTGATCACGGAGGAATAAATGCACTTAAAACATTTGTTAAACTTGTAAATTACGGAAATACTGCAAATGATACTTTAACAAGTAATCTTGATATGGCTGCTCCGGATGTTACTCTTGGCGTTGATGATACAGTTTATTTTGCCGGGTCATACACTATAACAATGACCGAAACTTATCCTGACTATCTATGGTCTACAAGTGAAACTACAGCATCCATAACGATTACTAATACAGGATTATATTCTGTGACAGTAACAGATATTGATGGCTGCCAGGGATATGGAGAAATTTATTGTATTGACTTAAATTCAACCAATGATTTGATTATGGGCAATGATTATACCATTTCTTACTATCCTAACCCTGCATCAGATTATTTAAACATTGAAATTAGCAATCAATACTCGAAAGACGTAAAGATTGAGTTAATTAATGTTCAAGGACAAATTATCTATAATTATAAGTTAACGGGAATTCAGAATACCATTGAAGAAATAAATATTTCTGAGTTTGCGCAAGGTGTTTACTACATTCGATTTAATATAGATGATGAGTTTTATATAAGGAAATTGATTATTCAATAAATAAAAATAAGAAAGAGCTTCAATTGAAGCTCTTTCTTATTTTAGCTACCCGTATCTTAAATATGTAAATTTACTACAATAATAAATCGTCAAGGCTTCTTTTTGGAACATGGTGTACACCATTTTCGTCGCGATAATATTTTATGTTTCCTTCTTTTACATCTTCAAGTACAATTTGTTCTTTTGGTTTTCCAATGGCAATAACCAATAAAACTTCAAAATGCCTTTCAATATTTAATAAATCTTTTAATTCTTGTTTATTTATGTATGCCAAAATACACCCTCCTAAATCTTTCTCAACTGCTCCTAATAAAATCGTTTGTGCAACAATTCCATGGTCACAAAAAAAGTTTTGTGTTAACCTTCTATTACCAACGATCACAATATAGGCTGCAGGTCTTTCTCCTTCTGCTGGTCCGTCCCAATCTTTTAAATAACCTGCCCATGTCAATGTAGAAAATATTTTATTGTTTGTTTCAATATCAGCAGACAGATAATATTGAAATGGTTGTAGATTTCGGGCTGATGGAGTAAACCTTGCTAGTTCAATTAGGTCCTTTAAATCGTCATAAGAAACTTTATGATCTTGATAAAACCTACGATAACTTCGGCTTTTTAAAACTAAATCTTTTAACATATCAATTGGTTTTTTTTTGAAATATACAAAAAAAAGATGGTCAATAATGACCATCTTTTCATATTTGATTTTTTATTTTTCTTAATAATTTGTTTTTTCAATCTCGAAATAAGCTTCAGGATGACCACAAACAGGGCAATTTTTTAATGCCTTTGTACTTTCGTGAACATGACCGCATTTACGACAAACCCAACGAACTTTTTCATCTCTTGCAAATACTTTTCCTTCTTCAACATTTGCTAAAAGCTTTCTGTAACGAGCTTCATGATCGGCTTCTACTTTAGCAATCAATTTAAAAGCGGTAGCAATTTTTTTAAATCCTTCTTCTTCTGCTATTATAGCAAACTCAGGATATAACTCTGTCCATTCTTCGTTTTCACCATCGGCTGCAGCTTTTAAATTCTCAGCTGTTGTTCCGATTATACCAGCAGGATAAGTAGCTGTAATTTCAACCATTCCACCTTCTAAAAATTTAAAGAATGTTTTAGCATGTTGTTCTTCCTGCAAAGCCGTTTCATTAAAGAATTCTGCTATTTGCTCGTAACCTTCTTTCTTTGCCTGTTTAGCAAAAAATTGATATCTGTTCTTAGCTTGCGATTCTCCGGCAAATGATTTTAATAAGTTTTGCTCTGTTCTTGTACCTTTTATTGAACTCATAGTTTATCTCTGTTTAATTGTAATTCGTATTAACGGTTTCGAAGATAAAAAAATCACTCCATATTAAAAGGTAAATAAATACCTGATTATATAATTTAAAATGATTATAAAGAATTTTACTAATTGTATTTTTATCCACTTAACTATTTTAATGATAATTATGGTCTCTTTTCAAACATGAATGATCTTTCGCATACTTTCAGCTTATGATAGTTTTGTTTTTTTAACCACAAAGCTTCACAAAGTATGCACAGAGTAACACAAAGATATTTTTTAAACACTAAATAAATTAATATCTGCCAGAAACAATATCCCAATTAATAATATTCCAGAAACTGGCAACATAATCAGGTCGCTTATTCTGATAATCCAAATAATAAGCATGTTCCCATACATCGCATGTTAGAATTGGAATTAAACCATCAGTTATTGGATTTGCGGCATTCGAAGTTTGAACTATATCTACACTTCCATTAGGTTTCTTAACTAACCATGCCCAACCCGATCCAAATAATGTTTTTGCTGCAGTCGAAAATTTCTCTTTAAACTCTTCGAATGAACCAAAACTTGCATTAATAGCATCCACTAACTGACCAGTCGGTTCATTTGTGTTTCTTTTTCCAAACTGATCGAAATAAAAGGTGTGATTCCAAACCTGAGCAGCATTATTAAAAATACCCCCACTCGATTTCATGATGATATCAATGATATCAGCATTTTCAAACTCAGTGCCTTTTATTAAACTATTTAAGTTATTTACATAAGCCGCATGGTGCTTATCGTGATGAAATTCCAGCGTTTGTTTAGAGATAACTGGTTCCAACGCATCGTATGCATAAGGTAAATTGGGTAATTCAAAAGCCATAATTTTACTGTTTTTAAGGTTTAACAATCTTTGTTAAACAAATTTAGGGAATTAATTATTGAAACAAAAAAGCCGGGGCAAATTACCCCGACTTTTCGAAACCTAAATTACAATTAAACCTAACTGTTAATAAACTATAATTATTAACAGGTAGAACCCTAAACAAAACGCTTGGCAACCTGATCCCAATCAATAACATTCCAGAAAGCATCAATATAATCGGGACGTTTATTTTGATATTTTAAATAATACGCGTGTTCCCAAACATCTAAACCCATAATTGGAGTTCCTTTTACTTCAGCTAAATCCATTAATGGATTATCCTGATTTGGAGTTGATGATACTACTAATTTACCATCTTGATTTACTAACCAGGCCCATCCTGATCCAAATCTGGTAGCAGCAGCATTATTAAACTTTTCTTTTAATTCTGCAAAAGATCCAAAATCTTTGTTTATTGCATTTAATAAAACGCCTGTTGGTTCTCCACCGCCATTAGGTGACATGATCTCCCAAAACAATTTGTGGTTGTAATATCCACCACCATTATTTCTTACTGCAACAGAGTATTTTGAAATATCTAACAAAATATCTTCAATAGACATGCTATCTAACTCCGTATCCTTAATTGCATTATTTAAATTATTTGTATATCCACCATGATGCTTAGTATGATGTATTTCCATTGTTCTTGCATCGATATGTGGTTCTAATGCATTGTAATCGTATGATAATTTTGGTAATTCAAAAGCCATAATTCTTATTTTTTTATTGATTAAACATTATTATTTAGATTCATTCTAATTAATTTATCTTTATAACAAAGTAGTTTTGTAATTGTTTAATGATTTTTAAAAAATTATTTTCGCATTTTATAAATCCCTGATTTTGAATAAACGAATACTAAATATTGCCGTACCAAATATTATCAGCAACATTACAGTGCCTTTGTTAGGCATTGTTGATCTGGCTCTTGTTGGCCATTTAAAATCAGAAGTTTATATTGGAGCCATTGCCTTAGGTAGCATGATCTTTAACTTTATTTACTGGGGGTTTAGTTTCTTACGAATGGGAACCAGTGGTTTTACAGCTCAATCATTTGGGAAGAAAGATTTTCAGGAAAGTTTTACTATTCTGTATAGAGCATTATTTGTAGGATTAATTGGTTCTATAATTCTACTTATTATCCAGAAACCCATTGATTTATTGAGTTTTTTCATCATTAATGGAAGTGATGAAGTCGAATTCTTTGCCCGGCAGTATTTTCATATTAGAATCTGGGCTGCACCAGCCACCATTGCAATATATTCTATTTCTGGCTGGTACATTGGTATGCAAAACTCAAAAATTCCAATGCTTATAGCCATTACAATTAATATTATAAATATTGGCTTCAATATCTTTTTTGTAAAGTTTATGGGAATGAAATCAGCAGGAGTAGCTTTGGGAACTGTTCTTGCTCAATATTCAGGTTTAATTTTAGGAATCATATTCTTATTGAAGCAAAAGAAGCGGCTTAAAAAGTATTTTCTAATTAAAAATATTATTCAAAAAAATGCATTGAAGATTTTCTTTAAGGTTAATAAAGATATTTTCATACGCACAATAAGTTTGGTAATTGCTTTATCCTTTTTTACTGCAAAATCGGCAAAGTTCGGGGATACTCTCTTAGCAGTAAATACTCTATTACTTCAATTCTTCACCTTATTTTCATATGTGGTTGATGGTTTTGCTTATGCGGGTGAAGCATTAGCCGGAAGATACTTTGGAGCAAAAAATAAACAAGGTTTATTAAAAGTTACCAAACTACTTTTTTATTGGGGCCTTCTATTGTCTTTGATATTTACACTTATTTATTATTTTGGCGATCAAGCATTACTAAAAATACTAACTGACAATCGAGATGTCATTGAAAATATTAAACCTTATCTAATTTGGGTATACTTAATTCCTATTTTAAGTTTTGGGGCATTTATTTGGGATGGTATTTTTATAGGAGTAACTGCTTCTGCCGGCATGCTTAATGCTATGCTGATTTCAACATTTCTAATATTCATCCCTTCCTATTTTATATTGCATCACTTTTTTCAGAATCATGGTTTATGGGCTGCTTTTATTTTATTTATGATAAGTCGCTTTATAACTCTAAGCATAATGGCTCCTAAAGCGATCTTTAATAAAGTTTGAGTAATTTGAACAATTGTGAAATTTAGATGTATAAAATAAAAAACAACAGCTATGATTACAAAAGATATTAGCATTGAAGAACTAATTGAAGAAGTTCCTGCTTCGGTAAAATATTTGTCTGAAAAAGGAATAAAATGCATTGCCTGTGGTGAGCCTATTTGGGGAACTCTGGAAGATGCTGCAAAAGAGAAAGGTTTTATTGATACAGATATTGCAAAGTTTGTTGAAGATTTGAATAATTTATAAAAAAGATTCAGGCTCTCCCAAAAATTTTCGAGAGAGCCTGAATGACTAGTATATCTTAGTTATACTTATGATCAATCAAATAATTCTTCACATAATCTTCAACTCCATCTTCTAAACTAGTAAAAGGCTTGTCGTAACCAATTGATCGAAGTTTACTCATATTAGCTTCTGTAAAATACTGGTACTTGTCTCTAATATCCACAGGAGTATCAATAAACTCAATTTTTTCTTCTACTCCCATTCCTTTAAAAGTATTTTTAGTTAAATCAAGAAATGTACGCCCTGTGCCAGTTCCCACGTTGTATAATCCTGAATCTTTTCTGTGATTCATTAAAAAGAACATGATTTCGTTCAAGTCTTTTACATAAACAAAATCACGGGTTTGTCCACCATCCGGAAAATCAAGATTATGTGATTTAAACAATTTCATTTTACCAGTAGCTTTTATTTGATTAAAAGCATGTAAAACTACAGAAGCCATTCTACCCTTATGATATTCATTCGGACCATATACATTAAAGAATTTTAGTCCTGCCCAAAAGAAAGGTTTTCTTTCTTGTACCAAGGCCCATTTATCAAAATCATTTTTTGATTCGCCATACAGATTTAATGGTTTTAGTTTTTCAACAATCTCGTGATTATCTTCATAACCGAACTCTCCTAAACCATATGTTGCAGCAGATGATGCATAAACCAACGGCAAGCCATATTCAATACATTTATTCCAGACAGCTTTTGTATAATCCAGATTCAGTTCATCGTAAACTTCTTTTGGGAAACCTGTTGTAGCCGAACGTGCACCCATATGAAAAATAAACTGAATAAAACGATGATGCCCATCAATCCATTCTATCAATTCGCTTCGATGAACTTTATGCCTAAAAGTTTTTCCCTCAAGATTTTTATTTTTTTCAGGATGCGAAAAATCATCAACCACTAAGATGTCTTTAAATCCTTCGCTATTTAACATGCTAACCATATTGCTGCCTATAAAACCTGCAGCTCCTGTAACTATAATCATACTCTGTATTTTTATCTTCCTACTATTCTAATACAAAATTAGAAAAATTATTTGCCTTAACAACTTGTTTAAAGACACAAGTATAAAGACTAATAAGAATATTAAGTCAAGAAAATTTTTTCATTCATCTTCGATAATACTCCTAAAGAAATTGCTTTATGGTATAAAGCTTTAACAGCTTCTCTTCCTTTTTCACCTAATTCTCTTGTAAAATCATTCACATAAAGTTCTATATGTTTGTACATTACATCTTCATCCATTTCTTGAGCATACTGTTTTATAAAAGGATACGCTGATTTTGGGTTCTCAAATGCAAATTCAACACTTCTTTTTAAGATCCTATTTACTTTTAACTGTATTTCTTTATCAAGGTTTCTATTGACAGCAATTCCCCCTAAAGGAATTGGGAGCCCAGTTTCCTTTTCCCAATAATCTCCCAAATCAATTATCTTTTTAAGGCCTTTATTTTCGTATGTAAATCTATTTTCATGAATAATTAATCCAGCATCTACTTCTCCATCAAGAACTGCTTCTTCAATATCTGAAAATAAATATTCTTTCTTATTCTTTGCATCAGGAAAAGCAATACTCAACAATAAATTTGCTGTAGTATTAAATCCGGGAATAGCAATTTTTATATCTTTTACTTCATCCGGATAAATTCTATGTTTACTAATTAATAAGGGTCCGTTTTTATATCCCAGGGCACTTCCGGAGTCGAGTAACAAGTAGTTCTTTTCAATTTTCGAAAACGCATGGTAACTAATCTTTGTAACATCCAACTCATTATTTAACGCTTTTGTGTTCAGCTCTTCCACATCGCCCATAATAACTTCGAAATCCAAACCTTCGGTATCAACTTTTTGATGAATCATTGCATCAAAAATGAAAGTATCGTTAGGGCAGGTAGAAAAACCAAGAGTTATCTTTTTCATGAAAACATAATGTTAAATATAAATAGGCATACCCAATGCCTATTTATGTTTATTATAACGAGTAAACTAATTTAAATGTAATTTGTTCGTTCAATCTTCCTTATTAGCAAACTTAACTTCATTATTTTCTATCATTTGCTGAAGTTCTTTAAGCAATGCCTGTTCCTGGTGATCAATATGCCCATCTTCTAAACTGATATTTATAATCTCATCATATTCATCCGGTGTAATTATGTGATCTTCAATAGCTTTTATAATCACTTTGCGCAAACGTTCACCACTTTCACTTAATGCCATATTAATTTATTTAGATTATTTGCAAGTTACTAAAAATTCATCCAAAACTTTTGAGTATGCATCAATATTTAATTAAATTCGTCTATAATAAATCCTGTTCAATACAGTTTTTCATCAATTGATTACTTAAAGTTGATTGCCTGATAAAGTTTATTTGAAAAAGGAAGAACTAAAAAATACATTTGAAATCACATTAATTAATACTCAGAGATTATGTTCCGGAATTATTTAGTTATTTCATTTCGATACCTATGGAAAAATTTCTTATTTGTTGGTATCAATATATTAGGTTTAGCAGTCGCTTTAGCTTTGTGTATAACAGCTTATTTAAACAATAAATATGATGCCGACTGGGATAAACAGCATCTAAATTATAATGATATCTACAAAATAAACATTACAAGAGAAATTCAGGATCGCCAACAAGAATATGGAATTACTCCATTTGCTTTAGCTCCTTTAATGAAACAAGAAATTTCAGGTGTTGATGCTATAACTCGATACCGAACTTCATACTCACCTGTTAAGTATGACAATAAAATTTTCAGTAAAGGAATTGGTTATGTTGACCCAAACTGGGGAGATGTATTTACACTAAATGTGATAAAAGGCGATAAAAATTCCATAAAAGAAAAGGGTAACATATTACTAAGCGAACGAATTGCTGAAATTTATTTCGGAGATGAAAATCCATTGGGAAAAGTAATATCAATCATTAATGATCAAGATGTTGAAACTACTTTTTTGGTTTCTGGGATTTTTGAGAATTTACCCTTAAACACAAGTTTCCATTACGATTTACTAACACAGTTGGAGAATTTTGAAGATATGTGGGATATTGATGATAGTAAATGGGATAGTTGGGTATCAGCAACTTTTCTTTTAGTTAGAAATAAAGAAAATATACCTTCGATAAATGAACAACTAAAAAAATACATTCCTGTTCAGAATGATGCCCGTGAAGATTGGGTCATCACAAGTTTCTTTGTTAAAACGTTAAAAGATATAGCTGAAGACAGAGAAGTTTGGGCAAACTGGCTATGGGCAAGTTTTCATCCTGCTGCTGTAGCTACACCGCCAATTATGGCAATCTTTATATTAATTATTGCAGCTTTTAATTTTATGAACTCTTCTATTTCTTTTGCCGGAAAAAGATTAAAAGAAATTGGACTTAGGAAAGTATTTGGTGGATTAAGAAAACATATCATAATCCAATTCTTGAGTGAAAACCTAATAATTAGTTTAATTGCCATTGTTTTTGGGATTTTCCTTGCTGGATTCCTTGTACCTGAATATTCGAGTATGTGGGAATGGCTTGAAATCGATTTAAATTTTAAAAATAACCCTACCTTAATATTAGTAATTTTCCTTCTTTGGATTGTTACAACAATTCTTGCCGGAGCATATCCCGCATTCTACATTAGTAAATTCAACCCGATAAAAATTTTCAGAGATAATCTAAAACTTAAAAATAAAAATAGTTTATCCCGATTCTTATTATGGTTTCAGTTCTTTACTTCAGTCCTTGCCCTCGTTATGGGAGTTATGTTTGCTCAAAATGCTATTTATCAGGAAAACATGGATTTAGGATATAATAAAGATAATTTAATTGTAGTAGGCATGCATAATAATAAAGATTATAAACCTTTTGAACAAGCTGTTAAGAGTAATCCAAAAGTTGAAAATTATGCAGGAACAAGTTATCATATAGGATATGGAAACTACAATAGATCAATTAAATATCTTGATAAAAAAATAGAAACCGCAGTAATGCATATTGGGTATGATTACCTGGGAGCTATGGAAGTAAATATACTTAAAGGCAGAAGTTTCAATTTAGAAAATAGTGCAGGCGATTTTGCAGAAAACAATATAATCGTAAACGAAAAGTTTGTGAAAGATTTCGGATTTAAAGATCCTATTGGTAAAACCGTTTATGTTAACGATACTCTGGGATTAAATATAATTGGAGTTGCAAATGATGTTTATTTATACGGATCATGGGCACCAATAGAACCATTAATATATCGACTGGCACAAGAAGAAGAATTTGGAACAATAGTTATCAGGGCTTCTGAAAAAAATATTACCGAAGTAAATGATTATTTGCAAAATCAATGGGCAGAATTGGTTCCAAATTACCCTTACGAAGGTCGATATCAGGAAGAACTTATGGAAGAATCAAAACAAATTAATACGAACATAAGAATCATGTTTGTATTTTTAGCTGTTTCTGCATTATTCCTTTCTTCAATTGGACTATATACACTTGTTAGCCTAAGCGTGCTAAACAGAACGAAAGAAGTAGGTATCAGAAAAGTACATGGGGCATCTGTTCAAAGAATAATGCTAATAATAACTAAGCCTTTCTCTGTTTTAATTATAATTGCAGCAGTTCTTGGTTCAGGAGGAGGATATTACATGGCAAAAATGTTAATGGAAAGCATCTGGGCAAATCATATGAGTCCGAATATATATAGTTTTGCTATTCCAATCATATTAATATTTGTCATTTCATTTGTTACTATTATTTGGAGAGTATACAATGCTGCTACTCAAAATCCTGCGCACTCATTACGATATGAATAAAATATAATAAGTAATTATTGAGAATATTTAATGATAAGCTTCTTAAAATATAAAAATGAAAAACTTTTCGTTTAATTCATTTGTTTAGTCTATTTTAGTAAGCTGATTAAAAATAGATTCATTTACTGAAATCTTTTATCTTTGCATAAATTTTACTTTAATGATCAAAGAAAAAAAGAAACATATAGTTAATAAACTTAAGCACAAATATCGTTTAATCATATACAACGATGATACTTTTGAAGAAGTTGGTTTTTTACGACTTTCGCGATTAAATCTATTCTCGGTAATAGGAATGGTAATTGTATTATTGATTTCAGGAGTAACAATTCTAATTGCATTTACTCCAATAAGGGAATTTATTCCCGGGTACCCTGATGGTAATATGAGAAGAAATATAATTAACAATGTCTATAAACTTGATTCATTAGAAAAAGAAATAAAAATTAGAGACAGATATTTCGAAAGTATAAATACAATTATTCGTGGTGGCACTCCTATGAGTTATGAGAACTCCCAAGATACTACTATTAACTACCAGGATATTACATTTGACAAATCAGAACATGATTCGCTTTTAAGGCAGCAAATAGAAGAAGAAGAACTATTTAATTTAACATTATTAAATTCCGGATCAAATCGTACTGATTTTTCAAGTATACATTTCTTTCCTCCGGTTAAAGGGCTTGTAACAAATTCTTTTAATCCCAATGAAAACCATTATGGTACTGATATCGTAACCGAATCAAATAAAGTAGTAGTAGCAACTTTGGATGGTACAGTAATAATGGCAAACTGGACATTAGAAACAGGTTATGTTATTCAGATACAACACCAAAATAATTTAATTTCTGTTTACAAACACAATTCAGAATTACTTAAAAAAATAGGCAATCATATTACAGCTGGTGAGGCTATAGCTATTATAGGAAACTCAGGCGAATTAACAAGTGGTCCCCATTTGCATTTTGAATTGTGGCACAATGGTACACCAATTGATCCGGAAGATTATGTTGCATTTTAGTTAGTATACTTACAGTGTGGGGAAGATGAAGAAAAAAAGGATAGCAATATTAGGTTCGACAGGTTCAATTGGGACTCAGGCCTTAGAAGTAATTCGAAAAAATCCGGATAATTTTGAAGTTGAAGTGTTAACTGCAAATGATAATGTTGATTTATTAGCTAAACAAGCAAATGAATTTAGCCCCAATACAATAATAATTGCAAATGAAACAAAATACGATCAGCTTGTAAGCTTAGTTTCAAATCTTCCGGTAAAAGTATATGCTGGTAATAATGCTATATCACAAATTGTTGAAATGGATACAATTGACATTGTACTAACAGCAATGGTAGGATATGCTGGATTATTACCAACAATAAATGCAATTAAAGCGGGGAAAAATATAGCACTGGCAAATAAAGAAACCCTTGTAGTTGCAGGTGAACTGGTTCAAAAATTAGCTTTTCACAATAAAGTAAGTATTTATCCTGTTGACTCTGAACACTCGGCTATATTTCAATGTTTAATTGGTGAAGGTCAGAATGCAATTGAAAGAATATATTTAACTGCATCAGGTGGACCATTCATTGGAAGAGACATTAATTTTTTAAAGACAGCAACTAAAGAGAATGCATTAAAGCACCCTAACTGGGATATGGGTGCCAAAATAAGTATTGATTCGGCAAGTTTAATGAACAAAGGATTGGAAGCAATTGAAGCAAAGTGGTTGTTTGGGCTTAATCCAAACCAAATTGAAGTAATTGTTCATCCACAATCAATTATTCATTCTGCTGTGCAGTTCGAAGATGGTTCTATTAAAGCGCAGATGGGATTGCCAGATATGAAGCTGCCAATTTTATATGCTCTTAGTTTTCCGGAAAGGATAAAAACAAATTTTCCGAGATTTAGTTTTTGGGATTATCCTCAGCTAACATTTGAAAAACCAGATTTGAAAAATTTTCGAAATCTTGCATTAGCTTTTAAAGCTATGGATAAATGTGGAAATATGCCTTGCATATTAAATGCTGCCAATGAAATAGCTGTTAATGCTTTTTTAAACGATCAGGTTGGTTTTTGTGAAATGACCGAATTGATTGAAAAAGCAATGAACAAAATTGATTTCATAAAACATCCTGATCTGGAAGATTTAATAAAAACAGATAAAGAAACAAGAGAATACACAAAAACAATAATAAACAGGTAAACAAATAAATAGATGGAAATTTTAATTAAAACAGGACAGTTCATTTTAAGTATATCATTATTGGTTGTTTTACACGAATTTGGACATTTTGCTTTTGCAAAACTTTTTAAAGCACGTGTAGAAAAATTTTATTTATTTTTTAATCCCTGGTTCTCATTATTTAAAATAAAAAAAGGAGAAACAGAATACGGAATGGGTTGGTTGCCCCTTGGTGGATATGTTAAAATATCCGGTATGATTGATGAATCGATGGACAAAGAACAAATGAAACAACCACCACAACCTCATGAGTTCAGATCAAAAAAATCGTGGCAACGTTTATTAATTATGCTTGGAGGAGTATTGGTTAATTTTATTACTGCATTAGTTATTTATTCAGCTGTTCTTTATACCTGGGGAGATCAATATCTGCCAACAAAGAATGTTAAATATGGAATTGTAGTTGATTCTACCGCTTATAACATAGGTCTTAGAAATGGAGACAAAATAGTATCTGTAGACAATAATGAAATTGAAGATTTTCATGAAATTGTCTTGAACATCGTTTTAAATGAAGCAAAAACAATACAGCTTGAAAGAGATGGAAATGTGAAAGAAATTACTATTCCCGAAACTTTGATTGCTGAACTTTTAAATAGTAAAGATTTTATTGATGTTCGAGTTCCTTATGTAATTGGTGAGTTTGGAAAGGAATCAGGAGCTAAAGATGCTGGTTTAAAAGTTGATGATCGTATCATAGCAGTTAATGGTGTTAATGCTGAATTCCATGATCAGTTCATGAAAGAAATGGCAAATTATAAAGACACATTAATTCAGTTAAGTGTTCTTAGAAATTTAGATACCTTAACTTTTGATGTGCAAGTTTCGAAAGATGGGTACATTGGTGTTTATGCATACGGGCCTGCAAAACATTTTGAACTTGAAAGAATGGAATATGGTTTCTTAGCATCTATTCCAGCTGGAATAAACAAGGGAATAGACACTTTTAAAAGCTACTTAAAACAACTAAAATTATTGTTTTCTCCAAAAACAGAAGCATATAAATCATTAGGTGGTTTTATTACAATAGGAAAAATTTTCCCTGGAGTATGGGATTGGCAAGCTTTCTGGAATCTAACAGCATTCCTTTCAATAATTCTTGCAATCATGAACGTACTTCCGATTCCTGCCTTAGATGGAGGACATGTAACGTTCTTGCTGTACGAAATGATTACTGGAAGAAAACCAAGTGATAAGTTTCTTGAATATGCTCAAATAGCTGGTATGATTATATTATTGGCTTTATTATTATATGCAAATGGAAATGATATTTTTAGGCATTTTATAAATAAATAATTAATCTTATATTTGTTATTAACTAAATATCAAAGTATATGCAAAACTTATTTATTTTACTTGGTATGATCGGCGGTTGGGAAATCGCACTTATCGTTTTAATTATTTTATTATTTGTTGGTGGCAGAAAAATTCCGGAATTAATGAAGGGATTGGGTAAAGGAATCAAAGAGTTTAAAAAAGCCAATCAAGAAGATAACGATGATAAAACAGATGACGAAAAATAGATCTTAATAAAATAGAAACTTTATAACCTGCTGAAAATTTTCAGCAGGTTTTTTATTTCTTTTTTCAAATGTATTTCAGCTTTAAATATTATTTTTACCAAATAAACCAAATTTTGAGAGTTAATATACGAGCAGTTATGATCAGAGAATTTTGCTATTTAATATTATTGATTTTTGTTTTCCAGTCTAATGGTGCATTCTCAATAAATAATTTAAATTATCGAATTGAAGAAAACCAAGAAAACTTAATAAAGAAAGATTCAATTCCAATATATCCCGATTTGGTTTATGAATATAAAATAGCAGAACTGAATAATTTAACACCAATCGAATTAGAATATAACGAGCGAGTAAGAAGATATATTGATGTTTATACCATTGAGCGCCGTGAGCATTTAGCTAAAATTATTGGATTGGCTGAATTGTATTTCCCGATTTTTGAAGAATATCTGGATAAATACCAGCTTCCTTTGGAACTTAAATATTTAGCAATTGTTGAATCAGCCTTAGATCCAAGAGCAGTTTCATCTTCTGCAGCAGTTGGTTTATGGCAATTTAAAATTAATACCAGTAAAATGTTTGATCTGGAAGTTAATTCGTATGTGGATGAAAGGTGTGATCCATATAAATCGACCGAAGCAGCTTGCAGTTATTTACAATACCTATACAGAATATATAATGACTGGCAATTAGCATTAGCAGCATATAATGGAGGGCCTGGAGTTGTAAGAAATGCAATAGAACGATCAGGTGGAAAAACTAATTTCTGGGAAATTGAACCATATCTTCCTGATCAAACAAATGGATATGTTCCTGCTTTTATTGCTGTTAATTATGTTATGAATTATTATAAAGATCATAACATAGAACCTGTTCAATCAAAATTTATTCATATTAACATTGATACTGTAAAAATTCAAAAAGAAACAACTTTAGAGAGAATTGCGGAAGTAATAAATGTTCCACTTGAAACATTAGAGTATCTGAATCCATCATACAAATTAAACCACATACCTAAAATGAAGGAACCTGCCATAGTTTCTTTACCAAGTAATAAAGTTCGTGCCTTCATTAGAAATGAAGAAGCAATCTTTGATGAATCAATCAAGAAAAAAGATTTTAATGATGTGGTTGCTGAAGCCGGAGAAAAAAACGGAAAAATTAAAATTGTGCATGAAGTATCTCGTGGTGAATATTTCCACAAAATTGCAATTAAATACAATTGTACAATTGATGATATTAAAACGTGGAATAGTTTGCCAACAAATGATCTAAGTGTTGGACAACAATTAAATATATGGGTTGATCCGCATGTTGCCCGAGTAATTGAAGAAGAAAAAAATAACACTCAACAACAAAGAGACACAACTGATCGTTACATATATTACACTGTGCAAAAAGGAGATACTATTTATGGCATTGCAACTAAATTTAATTGCAGATCTATTACAGAATTAAAAGAAGAAAATAGTATAGTTGATGAAACAGATTTAAAACCAGGTAAAAAGCTAAAAATATATTTGAATAAATAAGCATTAAAAAATATACTATGAAAAAATTATCAATTCTCTTAATCGGTATAATATTATTTACTGTTTCCTGTAAAGATAACGAAGGCTCTAAGTTACTTCCTAATGTTACCGGGAAAGCAGGAGAAGTTGTTCTTGTAATTGAACCAAATCAATGGAATTCAAATATAGGACAAGAATTTAGAAATAAATTTAGTCAAGCTCATCCCGCATTACCCCAAAAAGAACCTATGTTTGATTTAGTACATATCCCATATAGTGCTTTCTCTAATATCTTTAAAACACACAGAACTTTAATATTTGCTAAAATTGATAAGAAAATATCGGAAGCAAAGATTGTTGTTCAGGAAGATTTATGGGCTAAACCACAGTTAATTTTAAACATTATCGCTCCTGACAAAGAATCATTAGAACAAATAGTAAAAGAAAAAGGAGACATAATGGTTGATAGAGTCCTAAAAGCTGAAATGAACCGCTATGCTGATAATTATAAAAAATATGAAGAGTATGGAATGGCAAATCATTTAGAAAAGAAACTTGGGGTTAGATTAGTATTACCCAAGGGATACTCTATTAAAATAGACACCACAGACTTTGTTTGGATTGAAAACAAGGGGCGTGGTGATATGGTGCAGGGAATCCTTGTGTATTCATTTGATAAATCTGATGAAGAAATAACCACAGATTATATTTTCCAAAAAAGAAACTATTTTACAAAAAAATATATTCCTGGTCCAAAAGAAAGAACATGGATGACAGTTGAAGATTTGGCAATACCATATACCCGAGAAATAACAGTTAATAATATACCTGTAACTGAAATTCGAAATTTGTGGAAAATCGAAAATGACTTTATGGGTGGCCCTTTTGTTAATTTTACATTGGTGGATGAAAAAAACAACAAAATAATTGGTATTGATGGTTTTGTGTATGCTCCACAATTTGATAAACGCAACTATTTAAGACAAGTGGAAGCTATATTAAATACTTTACAAATGCCAAAAAGCGAATGAGTGAATTAATTAGCAGAAGTGAGATTGAACGTTCAAAGCAAGAAGAAAAGTTTGTTTTATTAACTGCCGAGCAAGTGCGTAAAGACTTTGCCATGTTTGGAATGGAAGTCAAATTTTCGGGGAACATGGAATTCGCCTATGAAGAGTTATTCGAACAATTAAAAGTATATATAGATATACTTTTAAGTGATGACTATGAAAAATTAATGTCACTGCTTTATCAGATTGATCTTAGCCCAAAAGAATTAACAAAACATGATCCAAATTATGAGTTTGAAACTCTTTCTGAAATTGTAACGCATAAAATTCTGGAACGTGAATTAAAAAAAGTTTTAATAAGAACATATTTTAAAGAAAAGGGACTGTAGTTATTCTAGCTTCAATATAACATTTAGATATTATAAAATAATTTATTTCTTTTGTTCTTTTCTTGTTAAAAGATTGTAGTTACTTGACAACTATCAACATTCAGCACTTGTTTTAGAGTGGGTTGAAGCATCATTTTGCTCAGATTTTTTGTTTCTTTTTTATCTTGAAAAAGAAATATTAAGCATCTATTTCTTAAGGTGACCTAGTGTCAAAATCAGGAAAAATTTTAATACGTACTTATTTTAATATATATCCTCCTTTTTCTCCCCCATCAGGTCCTAGCTCAACAATATGGTCTGCTGCTTTCAATAACCATGGATGATGCTCAACCACATATAGGGCATGTCCTTCTGCTCGTAAATTATATAGAACCTTTATTAGCTTCTCAATATCTGCAAAATGTAAGCCGGTAGTTGGTTCATCTAGTAAATATAAACTTTTAGCCTTTTTAGTTTTTATTAACTCCTTTGCAAGTTTTATTCTTTGAGATTCTCCTCCTGATAATGTCGTTGCCGATTGTCCTAGTTTTAAATGTCCTAATCCTAAATCCTTAAGTAAAGAAAATGCATAGTTTAGCCTTTTTTCTTCATTAAATATCTCAGCAGCTTCATCGATGGTTTTTTCCAGTATCTCATATACATTTAAATTATTCCAATTAACTCGTAACACTTCATTTTTAAATCTCTGACCATTACAAACAGGGCAAATAACAAATACATCCGAAAGAAAATCCATCGACACTTTAATTTGCCCCTGGCCTTTGCAATTTTCGCACTGTCCGGCCTTTGAATTAAAAGTAAAATGTGCTGATTTTAATTTAGCTTCTTTTGCCTGATCTGTTTTGGCAAAAAGATTTCTAATTTCATCGTATAGTCCTAAAAATGTTGCTGGAGTACTTAAGGAGTTTTTTCCTATAGGAGTTTGATCCATGTAAAAAACACTCTCAAAATGTTCAAACCCCGATATTTCTTTACAATTTACATTGCGATTATATTTTGTAGACTCTCCAATCACATCAAAAACCAAACTTGTTTTTCCACTTCCAGAAACTCCTGAAAATACAGTCAACCCGTTTATTGGCAAGCTAATATCAATATCTTTTAAATTATTTACTCTTGCTTTTTGAATATTCAAATTAAAATCTAATTCTAACTCCGTTTTTTCTGAACTAAAGTCAAAAGAATTATTTAAGTATTTTGATGTTAAAGACTTCGTGTTCTTTAAAAATTCTATTTTCTCTCCTTTTGCAATTATCTCACCGCCTTTGATTCCTGCTCCATGCCCCAGTTCAATCAGATAATCTGCTGATTTTATAACATCTTCGTCGTGCTCAACCACCACAACGGTATTCTCTTCAGATAATTTCTTTAAAAGCTTTATCAGGTTCTTCGAATCCTTTGGATGCAATCCAACAGTTGGTTCATCCAGAACATAAGTAATTCCTATCAGTTCACCACCTATCTGAGATATCATTCTCACCCTTCTTCCTTCTCCGCCTGAAAGTGTCATGGTTGTTCTGTTTGCACTTAGATATCCTAAACCAATCTGGCACATAGCTTGTAATTTCTCAATAATTGATTTAATTAAATCATTAGCAATTTCAAATTCCGATTTATTTAATTTTTGCTCAAGATTTCTAAAAAAACCTATCGCGTCAGTTGCTTCAAATTGTGAAATATCGTGTATACTTTTTCCATCTATTTTATACTTCAACACTTCTGATTTTAATCGAGAACCTTTGCACTCAGAGCAATTGACCTGTTTCATTAAAACTGCTACACTATCTAAGCCTTGTCGCTCTTGTTTCCTGATAAACTCATCATTTATCAAATAACACAATCCTTGCCAAGCTCCTTTAAACTGATGTGTCCCTTCCCTGTTTTTTCTTTTATACTTCCAACTTACATCATATTCTGTTGCACCTGTTCCATATAAAGCAATTTCTTTAGCCTTTTGACTAAGATCTTTCCACGGCACATTATAGTCTATTGAATGTTTTTCGCCTACTTTCTGTAAAATTGCCATGTGCTGTCCATAAGGATCACCATAAAACAAACCAGGCTTCGATCCTTTCATAGCACCAGCATAGATTGCCATCTCAGGGTTTGTAATTAATTTATCCGGGTCGCAAGTATATTCAAAACCTAATCCATTACATTTTGGACACGTACCACTTTGATGATTAAACGAGAAATAACTGGAAAGTTCATTGCATCTTTCTCTTTTTTCTCCTATCGAAATTCTTGAATAAAGCAATCTGTATAAATCATACAGTCCGGTTACTGTTCCAACCGTTGCCCTTGGATTCTTTGTTACAGACTTTCCATCAATTGCTATTGTTGGAGTTATTCCGTTACTTTCAACAATGTTGGGTTTTGCTTTTTGCTGAATTAATGTTCGGGCATAAGTTGAAAAGCTCTCGGTAAATCGAAACTGCCCCTCTGCAAAAATAGTATCAAATGCCAATGAAGATTTTCCACTTCCGCTTACTCCTGTTATTACCGTAAGCTTATTTCTTGGAATCTCAACATCAATATTCTTTAAATTATGTGTATTTACTCCTTTTAATGAAATAGGAGCTTCAATTATTTTTTCCAGATCAATTTTTGGGTGTGATATTTTTGCAAGATTATTATTTAAAGCTTGTGCAGTATATGATTTTTCAGATTTTAGAAGATCTATATAAGATCCCGCGAACATTACCTGACCTCCATTATCACCTCCATCAGGACCTAGATCAACAATATGATCTGCAGATTTAATAATTTCAGAATCGTGCTCAATGACAATTACTGTATGACCTTTTCTTGTTAAGTTTTTTATCGCCTGAATCAGAATTTTTATATCATAAGAATGCAATCCTGTTGTGGGTTCATCAAACAAATATAAAGTATGATCCTTTGTAGGTTTAACTAATTCGCTTATTAATTTTAAACGCTGTGCTTCACCCCCAGACAAAGTTGTTGCTGATTGCCCCAGCGAAAGGTATCCTAAACCTAACTCATTCATGATTTCTAAATAATGATGAATTCTAGGTTCATCTATAAAGAATTCAACTGCATTTGATATTTCCATTTCCAATATCTCAGCAATACTCTTTCCTTTATATTTTATTTCTAGGGTTTCCTTTTCATATCTTTTCCCCTGACAGTTCTCACATAAAGTCTCAACATTAGATAAAAAATGCATTCCGGTTTGGATTGTTCCGGCCCCTTCGCACACTTCGCATCGCCCACCTTTCGTATTAAAAGAAAAATAACCCTGAGTCCATTTATTCTTTTTTGATTCCGGTAATGTTGCAAACAACTTTCTAATATGATCAAATACCTTGCTATACGTTGCCGGATTACTTCTTGGTGTTCTACCTATGGGTGTTTGGTCTATTTCAATGATCTTTTTAATTTCTTGATCTGTTTCAATTGCAACAACTTGCAGTTTACTGGTCGATTCATTTTTAAATGTATTATTATAATATTTTCCTAATAATTCAAAAACTAAGCTTGACTTTCCGGCTCCCGAAACCCCTGTCACAACATTTAATGCATTTAATCGAAAGTTGACATTTAAATTTTTTAGATTATGAATTGTAGCTCCTTTAACTTTTAACCAACTATCTTTTAATCTATGATAATTTATACTGCTATCACTTTTACTATTCAGCATTTCAAGTGTTCTGCTTTCGCTAATATTCAAGCCATTTACATTCTTGACATACTCATTAAAAAGAATTTTCCCTCCATTTTTTCCGGCTAAAGGTCCAATATCCACAATATAATCTGATTGGAGCATTGTTTCTTTATCATGTTCAACAACTAACACTGTATTCCCCTGATCTCTTATTTTTTTCATAATAGAAATCATCCGTTGGTTATCGCGTGGATGTAAACCAATGGATGGCTCATCCAGAATATATAGGATACCCCTTAAGCCATTGTTTACCTGTGTTGCTAATCGAATTCGTTGTGCTTCGCCCCCGGAAAGACTTGTAGATTCTCTCATTAATGTTAAATAAGCTAAGCCAAGTTCATCAAGGTTTTCACATCGCTCAATAATCTTATCAATGATTGGTTTAGCAATTTTTTCTTCTTTGTATCCAAAAATAATATTAGTTAGCGTTTCTTTAAGTTTATCAATTGACAGCTTAGCATATTCAACAATGTTCTTGCCGTCGATATTAACAGACAAGGCTTTGTTGTTTAATCTATCTCCTTTGCAATGTGTACATTTAATTGTTCGGGCAAATCTTAAAATATTAGGATTTCGGTCAACACGAAGAATATTTTCCATTACTGGGAGAATACCTCTATAATATCCTTCTTCTCTCGGTTTTGCTGTAATTCCACTCCACTTCATCCTTGACTCCAGGTTATGCTTACCATAAGGAATTTTAATTTTATCACTCCCATTAAGTATAATATCTTTTTGAAATTCGGTTAAATCTTTCCAGGGGATATCCACATTAAATCCTTCTGATTCACATACTTGTTGCATTACATCAATTGTAACCTGCGAATAAACAGTGTAACCACTCGGAGTTGTTATTTTAAGTGCTCCTTCTCGTAAGCTCTTATTGGCATCTTTAATTAATAATTCCGGATCAATTTGATCTTCAACACCAAGTCCTTTGCAGTGCTCACAATATCCTTCAGGACTATTGAAAGAAAACAAGCTTCTTCTAAGTTTTTCATCAGAATATGATTCTGATTTCTGACCCACTCTGGCAAACAGTAACCTTAGATAATCATAAATTTCACTAATAGTTCCCACAGTTGATCTTGAATTTTTGCTAACCGTTTTCTGGTCGACAGAAATGGCCGGCATCAAACCTTCAATTTTCTCAACTTCGGGTCTGCTCATTTTACCAATAAACTGCCTTGCATATGATGAAAAAGTTTCAAAATATCTACGTTGACTTTCCTTACAGATTATATCATATACTAAAGAAGATTTTCCTGATCCGGAAACTCCGGTAAAACATGTTATTTTATGATGCGGAATGTTTAAACCAATGTTTTTTAAGTTATGCTCTTTTGCATTTTCGATCTTAATATAATTGTTGGTATATTTATGTTTTTCCATTTATATTTTCTTTGGTAATCAAAGATATTAAATTTGTTTCGTATTACTTAATTGAATACGTTTCTTGTTTATCGACACAAATTTTGTAAGAAAAAATAATTTTAAGCTACTAACAAAATAAATAATTGAATAAAATTTTGAGCACGCAAGATTTAAAGGAAGAATTTGTTGAATTAATAGAAAAACATCAGGGGATAATCTATAAAGTTTCCAGAATGTATTGTGATAAAGAAGTGTGTCAGCAGGATCTTTTTCAGGATATCCTGGTTCAGCTTTGGCAATCATATCCATCATTTAATAAAAAATCAAAATTTTCTACATGGATGTACCGTGTAGCACTTAATACGGCTATTGCTCAATTTAGAAAAGATAAGAAGAATGCGGAAGATTCTGTTCCTGAATTTCCTGTTAATATTCCTGAAGAAGAATCATATCAGGAAAAAGAAGACAGAAAAAATATGGTACATAAAGCCATAAATAAACTTAACAAGGCTGAAAAAGCCATTATTATATTATATATGGATGATTACTCCTATGAAGAAATCTCTGACATTGCAGGCATTACAATGTCTAATGTTGGTGTAAAAATAAATAGGATTAAGACTAAACTACAAACCATTTTAAAAGAGCTTGAATATGGACTTTGATGATATAAAAAAAACTTGGAAAAACTCTTTTAAGGATAATGAGCTTCTTGACAAACAAGATATTGAAGCTAGATTAAACATTAAAGGAAAATCAAATACTGCTTTAAACAAGGTAAAACGAAATTATAAGATAGAAGTGTATAGCAGTGTGTTACTTACAATATTTGTTTTATTTTGGTTATATACAAACATTGATACTAACCAAAAATATCTGGTTATGGCATTATCGTTAGTATTCTTTGGAATATTAATTGCTTTTGCAATTTACAATTATTTAAAAGTTAAAAACACGGTCATATCTACTGATCAACTAAAACCAGCATTAAAACAAACAATAAATGATATTGAAAGATATGTAAAATTTAATAAGAGCAACTTCACAAAATATATCTTATTCCCATTTACTATTTTATTTGGAATGTTCTTAGGATTATCATTGGCAGCAGAAAAGGAAAGAGTTATAGATCTCTTATATTCTCTAGAGAATTTAACTATTATTAAATTAAGTATTGCTTTTGTGGTTTTCAGTGTTGCAGTGGTTCCTATTTCTCAATATATCAATAAAAAAATGTATAAACAACATTTAGATGAGCTAAAAAAATGTCTGGAAGAATTTGAACAAATTGAAGAAGAAAACTAGTTGTAAAATTTAAAATAAGCATAAGGCAATCGAAAATTTAGGAATAGGATTACATAATAATACAAAAAAATCCGAAACTTTCGTTTCGGATTTTCATTTTTATTTAAGTTCAATCATTAAATATCCTTTTGGTATTTTCTGATCTTCCTTCACATTGATCTTTTTTACAACTCCGTCCATTGGGAAAGTGATTTTATTTTTCATCTTCATTGCTTCAAGAATCATCATAACTTCACCTTCTTTCACCTTTTGACCTTCTTCAACGTAAATTTTAATCACAGTACCTGGAATAACCGAATAAATTTCTCTCATATCTGGTTTTTCCCATTTAGATCTGTTTTTATACTTCTCGGTAAAAAGTGTTTTATATTTTGCTCCTTGCTCTTGTATCATTAAGGTATTAAAACGAACCTTTGGAGCTTCATTTTTATCTTGCAAAACCTCTTCTTTTTTTGATTTTACAGTTTCACCGGTTTTTGGAACTGTGGCTTTTTTTGTTTCAGTTTTCTTTGTTGCCATAAGCTAATGTTTAAAATGGTGGTATTCCATGTTTTTTAATAGGCTTTCTATCAACTTTATTCTGAGAAACTTCGATTGCATGTAACAATAGTTTTCTGGTTTCTTCAGGTTCAATAACTGAATCAACATAACCTTTTGCAGCAGCAACATAAGGATTAGCAAATTTCTCTTTGTACTCTTTAACTTTTTGCTTACGCATTTTTTCAGGATCATCAGCACTCATTATTTCCTTACGGAAAATAATATTAGCAGCACCTTCAGGCCCCATAACAGCAATCTCGGCACCCGGCCATGCAAAAACGAAATCGGCATTTAAATGGCGCGAGTTCATTGCAATATACCCACCACCATATGCTTTACGAAGAATAACTGTAATTTTTGGAACAGTTGCTTCAGAATAAGCATAAAGTACTTTTGCACCATGACGAATTACTCCGGCATGTTCTTGATCTACTCCTGGAAGATATCCTGGAAGGTCAACCAATGTAACAATTGGTATTTGGAATGCATCACAGTAACGTATAAAACGAGCAGCTTTATCAGAAGAGTCTACATCTAATACACCAGCTAAAACAAGTGGTTGGTTACATACAAAACCTACCGTTTGTCCGTCTAATCTACCAAAACCAATTACCATATTTGATGCCCATAATTCTTGAATTTCAAAAAAATCAGAATCATCAGTAATTGCTCTAACAACATCACGAACATCATAGGGTTCTTTAGGATTTCCCGGAACAATTTCATCTATCTTATATTGATCAACTTTTGGTTCTTTTGGTTCAAAAGGCATAGCTTTTTTACCATTATTCCATGGAATATAGGTTATTAGCTTTTTAATTTGATCGAAACATTCGATTTCGCTTTCAGCATAGAAGTGCGCATTTCCTGTTTTTTCGCTGTGAACTCTTGCTCCACCTAAATCTTCCATAGAGATTTCTTCGCCAAGAACTGTTTTTATTACTTCGGGTCCGGTAATAAACATCTTAGAAATCTTATCAACTACAAAAACAAAGTCGGTTAAAGCAGGTGAATATACAGCTCCCCCCGCACAAGGCCCTAATATAACTGATATTTGCGGTATAACGCCAGAAGCAATAGTATTACGATAGAAAATTTCACCATAACCTGCTAATGAGTTAACACCTTCTTGAATACGAGCACCACCAGAGTCGTTAATTCCAATAATAGGCACTCTCATTTTCATTGCGTGGTCCATTATTTTGGTAATTTTCCTTGCATGCATTAATCCTAATGATCCACCAGCTACGGTGAAATCCTGAGCATAAATACATATTGGAGCACCATAAATAGTACCTGTACCAATAATAACTCCATCACCATGCAATGTTTTAGAATCCATTCCAAAATCACGAGCTTCGTGCTCCACAAATAAATCATATTCGTGGAAAGAATTTTCATCTAATAGTGTAATAATTCTTTCACGAGCAGTCATTTTCCCCATTGCAACTTGCTTTTCAATGGCTTTTTCACCACCACCCTGGAGAACTTTCTCACGCTTCTTTTGAAGTTCAAGAATTTTTCTTTTTAAAGACATATTTTTACATTTAGTTAATATTCACCTATGCATTATTGCAGTTATCATAGGCAGTTTATCTTAAAAAAACAAAGTGCAACATTACAAAATCCATCTTATTTATAAAAATATAATTGTAATTTAAAAAACACTTTTATAATCAAACCATTAGAAACCAAGCTAATAATTTTAATCAGAGAGTTTAGATTATAAAAACAAAGTTAAAAAATTAAGTTGTATTCACACTTATTTAGGAGCTAAACGATATAAAAATGCACTAATTATTAGATACACAATATTTGGCAACCATACAGCAAATAATGGGTTCATACTTCCGCTAATGGCAAACATTGTAGAAAATCTCATAAATAGTATATAAGAGAAGCTTAACAATAAGCCAAACCCGATATGCATTCCTATCCCTCCTCTTACTTTCCTTGAAGATAATGCCACCCCAATTAAGGTTAAAACAAAAGTAGAAACGGGATATGCGAAACGACTGTATTTATCAATTAACAAGGCAACAATATTATCTGCCCCTTGCATTTTTTGTTCCTCAATAAATTTATTAAGCTGTGGCAAGGTCATTGTCTCCATAAAGTCTTCAGAACGTTTAAACTCATGTGGATACATATTTAAAGTTGTATCAATTCTGCGTCCTGTAGTAATTTTTTCACTTATTCCATCAAAATCTCTAATGTAGTAATTGTTAATCGTCCATTTTGATGTTGTTGAATCCCATCTTATATCATTTGCAATCAATTTTGATTTTAGTTTACCGTCTTCAAACCTTTCCATCGCGAATTTATATCCAATATCTGTTTTCACAGTATAATTTTTTATGTATATAAATAAACCGGGCTCAATCTGGCGATGAATATTTTTATCTATATTCTTGATAGGTTTTTTAATATATTTATATGTAAAATCAAGTCGAACTGCATTTGCAGGAGGTATAATATAGGCTAATAAAACAAAGGATAAAAGAGCTATAACTAATGATGAGATAAAATATGGATACATCATCCTTTTAAAACTTACTCCACTGCTTAGAATAGCAATGATTTCAGTATTATAAGCCATCTTAGATGTGAAAAATATTACAGCAACAAATGTAAATAAGGAGCTGAATAGATTTGCAAAGTAAGGAATAAAGTTCATATAATAATCAAAGACAATTTCGTTTAAAGGAGCTTGCTTCTCGATAAAATCTTCTACTTTCTCTGAAATATCAAATACTACTGCAATACTTATTATAATTACAATAGCAAAAAAGTAAGTTCCGAGAAACTTTTTAATTATATATAAATCTATCTTCTTTATTCCTAAAAAACTCATAATCTTACTGATAGTTTTTCAATCATTTGCTTTTTCCATGAATAAAAGCTTCCATCAAGAATTTTTTCTCTTGCTTCATTTACTAACCAAAGATAAAAACTTAAATTATGTAAACTAGCTATTTGTGCTCCTAAAATTTCTTTAGAAACAATTAAGTGGCGTAAATATGCTTTACTAAACTTTTCATCCACAAAAGATGCTCCATTATCTTCAATTGGACTGAAATCATTTTTCCATTTAACATTTTTTATGTTAATAATCCCAGCTCTTGTAAATAACATTCCATTTCTGCCATTTCTTGTTGGCATAACACAATCGAACATATCAATTCCGCGTGCTATACCTTCTAAAATATTTACAGGTGTACCCACTCCCATTAAATAACGAGGTTTGTCCTCAGGAAGTATTTCATTTACTACTTCAATCATATCATACATATCATCGACAGGCTCCCCCACAGACAATCCACCTATCGCATATCCGTCTCGCTCGTAAGATGCTATTGTTTTTGCTGATTCAATTCTCAGATCCTTAAAAACACTACCTTGAACAATTGGGAAAAATGTCTGTTTATGATCATATAAAGGCTCTGTTTCATCAAACCTTTTTAATCCGCGTTTTAACCAACGATGTGTTAAGTCCATTGATTTCTTTGCATAATCATAATCACAAGGGTAAGGAGTACATTCATCAAATGCCATAATTATATCAGCACCAATTATTCTCTGGATATCAACAATACCCTCTGGAGTAAAAATATGTTTCGAGCCGTCAATATGAGAACTAAAGTGCGCACCATCTTCACGTAATTTCCTGTTTTCTGCCAAAGAAAAGACTTGATATCCCCCACTATCAGTTAATATTGGTCTATCCCAATTAATAAATTTATGTAATCCGCCTGCATTTTGCATTGTATCCATTCCGGGGCGCAAATACAAATGGTAAGTATTACCTAAAATTATTTGTGCTTTAACATCTTCTATTAAGTCTTTCTGATTTACACCTTTAACACTACCAACAGTACCTACGGGCATGAAAATTGGTGTTTTTATTTTACCATGACCTGTTGTAATCTCCCCAGCGCGAGCCTTTGTTTTTGGATCTTTTGCAATTAATTCAAATTTCATAAACATCTAATTTCGGGGCAAAGATAACTAAATGTGAATAAATAATTCATTTCTTAGATTCACAATTCTTGTTTAACAAGAAAATGTTTAATAAAATTGTCTTTTAATACTTATAATCATAAAAAATTGTGAATTATTTAAACTATCTACTGGATAACCCACTCTATTTCATGCTTGTATCCTTTGGATTAATATTGTTAGTACAGTTATATTATTACCTGTATTATTATATTAGGATTGTTTTTAAAAAGAAAAAACTGGCAACAAATAATAGAAAAGAACCTGTTTCAGTAATTATCTGTGCCCGAAATGAGCAAGAAAATCTCGAAAAATATTTACCATCAATTTTAAACCAAAAATATCCAGATTACGAAGTAATTGTTGTTAATGACTGTTCTGAAGACGAATCTGAATTTGTATTAGAACGTTTACAAAAAAAATACAGTCATTTGCGAACAACTACAATTAAGCAGGATGACAAATTTTATCACTCAAAAAAACTTGCACTTACCATTGGTATAAAAGCTGCAAAAAACGAATTATTACTTTTAACTGATGCGGATTGCCAAACCGAAAGTGATATGTGGATTGATAAAATGCAAGAAAGATTTACAAATAAAAAAGATATTGTTTTGGGCTATGGAGGATACTTTAGGGAAAAAAAACTTATAAACAACCTAATCCGTTTTGACACTTTATTTATTGCAATTCAATATCTTACATTTGCTGCTGCAAGAAAACCTTATATGGGTGTTGGAAGAAATTTAGCATATAAAAAATCCATATTTTTTAAAAATAAAGGTTTTGCAAAACATCATCATTTAGAATCCGGTGATGATGATTTATTTATAAGTGAGGTTGCAAACAAAAACAATACCGTTGTTCAGATTGATCATCTTGCAATAACCAGGTCAGTAGCAGAGGAAAGCTTTTCAAATTGGTTTAAGCAAAAAAGGAGACATACCACCACAGGAATATATTACCGATTTGGAACAAAATGGCGTATTTTTTGTGAAAATATAAGCAGAGTATTCTATTATCCATTATTCGTTTTATCATTAATTTGGTTTAAAGAATATTATTTATTTATATTAGGTGCATTTTTGTTTAGAACTGTAATTCAATTAACTATTTATAAAGTTGCAATGAAGCGTTTGAATGAAAAATATTTATTATTACCTTCGCTTTTTTATGATTTTATAATGCCATATTTGAATTTTTCGTTTGTTCTAGCTAACTATTTTACAACTAAAAGAAAATGGAAGTAAATCCTAATCTCTCAGAAAAGGCCCGACATGACTATCGCTTAGTTCAATTAGCCGCAAATGGTGATGAAAAAGCATATGCTGAATTACTAGATCGTTATAAGGATGCCATTTATTATATGTTATTAAAAATGGTTAATAACAAAAGTGATGCAGAGGATTTAACCATTGAAGCTTTTGGAAAAGCTTTTAAAAATATTACACAATACACCCCTAACTATGCGTTTAGTACATGGTTATTTAAAATAGCAACAAACAATTGTATCGATTTTATTAGAAAAAAGAAAGCCAATTTAATATCACTCGATCAAGGATCAGACGATCAGGAAAATTTGGGCACTCCTCTACAATCTAACTCGCTGGATCCGGAAGAAGATATGATTAAGAGCCAGCGAATTGAATTGATGCGAACAGTTGTCGAAAAACTAAAACCAAGATATAAAACCTTAGTCGAACTTAGATACTTTAAGGAATATTCATACGAAGAAATTGCTAATGAATTAAACTTGCCTATTGGAACTGTTAAAGCACAGTTATTCAGAGCAAGAGAATTACTGTTTAATATTCTCAAACATAGTAACCCAAACATTAAATAGTTCCTGTTATGGAATTAATTCATAAATACTTTCCTGACTTATCAGAGAAACAATATAATCAGTTCGAATTGTTACAAGAATTGTATGAAGATTGGAATAATAAGATCAATGTTATTTCGAGGAAAGATATGGATCAACTTTACGAAAGGCATATTTTACATTCACTTTCAATATCAAAAGTAATTCAGTTTAAGCCTAAAACTAACATTCTTGATGTAGGAACGGGGGGTGGTTTTCCCGGAATTCCATTAGCTATATTATTTCCTGATTCCAGATTTCATCTCGTTGATTCCATTGGAAAAAAAATAAAAGTTGTACAAGAAGTTTCGAAGTCTATTCAATTAAGAAATTTAACCGCAGAACAAATTAGAGCCGAAAAAGTAAATTCAAAATTTGATTTTGTTGTTAGCAGAGCAGTAACCGCATTCCCTGTATTTTATAGCTGGGTAAAAACAAAAATTAATTCTGGTTCAAAAAACGACCTTAAAAATGGAATCTTATATCTGAAGGGTGGTGATCTTTCAGAAGAATTAAAAAATTTTGAATCCGGAATAAGATCTTATAAAATCTCTGAGTTCTTTACAGAATCATTCTTTGAAACAAAAAAAATAATTTATTTACCAATTTAATTTAATAAAATACTAAAAACTTTTTGCAGGTTAGAAAAAAACATTACTTTTGCAATTCCAAAAGAAAAAGTAAAACATTGTAAAAATATTTTGAGATGAAAAGAACATTTCAACCTTCGAACAGAAAGAGAAAAAATAAGCATGGTTTCAGAGAAAGAATGGAAACTGCAAATGGTAGAAAAGTGATAAAAGCACGTAGAGCAAAAGGAAGAAAGAAACTTACTGTTTCCGACGAATTCAATTCTAGAAAGTAATTTAACTTTTTATATAGTATTTAAAGTTAAGGTTATACGTATAACCTTAACTTTTTTATTTATACCCCTAAACTTTATTAGCTATTCCTTGTTTCTATTTTTCTGAATACTTATAAATTCTGTTATTTTTGTAAAAAAAATTAAATGTTAAAAGAATTACAAGAATTAATGTCGCTATCAGACACACAAAGTCAAATTATAGATAAGATTAATAATAATACCAGGCTATCTCAAGAAGAAGGAATTGAGTTATTTAATTTTGATTTAGGAGTTTTAGGTATTATTGCCAATCATATAAATTTTAAGAAAAACAAGAACAAAGTATATTTCAATAAAAATATTCATATTGAACCAACCAATATTTGTATTTACGATTGCAAATTTTGTTCATACCACCGTAAAATAAATCAGGAAGGAAGTTGGGAGTATACAATTGATGATATACTTAAAAAAGTAGAACCATATAAAGAAACAGGGCTAACTGAAGTTCATATTGTTGGAGGAGTTCATCCTAATCGAGATTTGCATTATTACGGAAAGATGATGCAGGAAATCAAGAAAATCATCCCAACTATTCATATAAAAGCATTTACGGCTGTTGAACTGGATTTTATGATTAAAAAAGCTCGCGTATCGGTTGAAGAAGGATTATATAAATTAAAAGAATACGGACTAGACAGTATTCCTGGGGGCGGAGCCGAAATATTTAATCCTGAAATCAGAAAACAAGTCTGTCATGAAAAATCAACTGCAAACCAATGGCTTTTTATGCATGAGAGCGCGCATAAAGTTGGTCTGCCATCTAATGCCACGATTCTTTATGGTCATATCGAAAATAAAAAACATCGAATTGAACATCTGGATAGTATTCGTGAATTACAAGATAAAACCAAAGGCTTTAATACTTTTATTCCCTTAAAATATAAAATGGCTAATAATTCTTTATCTTATTTAGGCGAAGTAAATACACTGGAAGATCTTAAAATGTTTGCCATAAGCAGAATCTATCTTGATAATTTTGATCACATTAAATCATACTGGCCAATGCTTGGTAAAGATGTTACCCAAATAGCTCTGTCTTTTGGTGTAGATGATATAGATGGTACTATTGATGATTCGACAAAAATATACTCTATGGCCGGAGCAAAAGACCAAAAACCAAGCATGTCGACAATCGAACTTGTTGAATTAATTAAGCAAGCCGGAAAACTACCCGTTGAACGTGATACTGTTTATAAGGTTATTAAAGAGTATTAGATAATATTTTAACTACAATTAATTTTAGTTTGTGCGTACATAATTTTATATTTGTCTCACCGTTAACTATATTGATGAATTTTTAGATTAAGAAAATAATGACCCTATTTAAGTTTTTAATTAGCAAAACTTTTTTTAAGCATCTGGCTTATGCTTTAGGAGGATTAACCATTGCGTTAATATTAACTTTTTTAACAATACGTGTATACACTCACCACGGAAAAGAATTATCAGTCCCTAGTTTTTATGGTTTATCGGTAGACGATGCACAAAAACTTGCTAAAAAAAATAAAATGAGAATTGAAGTAGTCGATTCTGTTTTTAACAACGAAAGACCCCGGGGAACAGTTATTGATCAAAATCCAAATAAAGGATCAAAAGTTAAAAAAAACCGCCGTATATTTTTAATCATGAATGCTTTTACCCCGGAAAAAGTAAAAATGCCTAACATTGTTGGAGTATCTCACCGCCAGGCAGAAGTTGTTCTAAAAAATTTAGGCTTAGAAATAGGTCGCTTAATTCACATTCCGGACATTGCAGTTAACAATGTGCTTAAGCAAAAATATGAAGGGGAAGAAATACCAGCAGGAACATCAATTCCCAAAGGATCAAAAATTGATTTAGTGCTTGGCATGGGATTAAGCAATCAAACCACCCAGGTTCCTGATCTTGACCATTACACTTTGCAAGAAGCAAAAGAAAGAATTTTAAGATCAGCACTTAATACAGGAGCAATTATTTATGATGAATCGATTATTGACGGATTGGATTCCATTGAAGCTAAAGTATGGAGACAGTATCCATCGTATAAAGAAAATAAAAGAATCCGCTTAGGATCTACCATTGATGTGTGGTTAACTGTTGACTCCACAATTTTGTATCCGGAGTTTACTGTTGTACCAGACTCTTTAACAATCGACACAGACACTATTAACCAATAAGATAAAGTCTTTGAAAAAAAGAATTTCATATATAATCCTTTTATTAACTGTATTTAGTTTTGTAAATGTGTATGGACAAGAGCGTCTGTCAGGCTTACAATTTAATCCTGTTTTAAAGAAAAAATCAAAAGAAGCTACAAAAGTTGACATTTCGAAGTCTGTATTCACACTTCCATTTATTACTGATTTTGCAAAATCGATAGGATATCCTGATACAGCTTATTGGGTAGATAACTTTGCTTTTATTAACCTTACCTACCCCATAAATCCGCCTAGTATTGGAACAGCAACTTTAGATGCTTTAGATGAAACTGGTAAATTATTTTCTAATGCCAGTAGCATGCCTTTCCCGGCAGATACTTTAACATCAAAAATAATCAATTTAAACTATCCTGTTGATGATAGCATCTTTATAAGTTTTTATTACGAACCAGGCGGACTTGGTGATAATCCTGAAATTAACGACTCATTATTACTGGATTTTTATTCAGAAGATTCGAGTCAATGGTATAATGTTTGGAATGTAAGGTATAATAATGTTGATACTATATTATACGAATATCACCTTCATAATGACAGCACATATATTATTACGAAAGACTCTATTAATCTGACTGAAATATTTCAACAAGTGATTCTTCCGATAAATGATGAGATTTACTTAAACGATACATTTCAGTTTCGTTTTAGAAATTATGCCAGCATAACGGCTTCTGCAGATGTTGAAGGAACTATGGGCAACTCAGACCACTGGCATATTGATTATATTCAATTAGATTCCGGCAGAGCATTTAATGATACCATTAGAAAAGATGCTGCACTTTTAACAACAGTAAATTCTATTCTTAAAAATTATACTGCAATACCACATCAACATTACGGACAAATTTTAATTGAATCCATTAAAGAAGAGCGTGCATATTTATCATTTATAAATTATTATGATAATAATTTTGCCTGGAATCTTGATTACTATATATATGATATGAATAGTGCTTATTCACATCATATTTCAGGTCAGTCTGGAGCTGATTTGCTTCCACATATAAAAACAACTTATGGCCTTTATCTAAACTATGAGTTCCCATTTAATCCTTATTCTGACTCTTCTCTTTTCAAGATTCAAGGAGTTGTAGAAATCGACTCTTCACAACATGAGATTTACAGATGGAACGACACTACCACTTTTTACCAAAAATTCTATAATTACTATTCATATGATGATGGCACTGCAGAAAATGGATATGGAATAATTGGCGAAGGAACAGAAAATGCAATGGTAGCAATGCGTTTTGATTCCTACATGAAAGATACAATTCGTGGGGTTCAGATTTATTTTAATCAGAATGCTAACAACGATGATAGATATTTTAACATCCATGTTTGGGACGATAATAATGGAAAGCCGGGAGATATTATTTACACTTTATCTTATCAGTTATTGCCAAAAGATCAGGAGCTAAACGAATTTAAACTATTTAAATTTGATGAAATAGTTGAAGTAGATGAAGTTTTTTACGTAGGCTGGCAAAAGCAAGATCTTACAGACATGTTAAATGTTGGTTTTGACCTAAATCAGATAAACAACAATAAATTATTTTACAAATTTTCAAGCGACTGGAAACAATCAGAACTGGAAGGGAGTGTAATGATAAGACCTGTTTTAGGTAAGTCGCTGGATATAATTAATTCTATCCCTGATTTTGATGAACAAGAAATAAAGATAAATATCTATCCTAATCCAGCTGACAATTATTTGCAGGTTAATATCGAAGGAAATAACATTTCTAATTATCAATATGAAATTTTTGACTCTTTTGGAAGGATTCATCAAAGCAATATTTCAACAGATTCACCAATTGATATTTCTAATCTTAGTCCTGGTATTTATTTTATACGAATCAATTACCCTGGCAAAAAAGCTGTCACAAAGAAATTTATTATAATACGTTAAAAGTGTTTTAATGAAAGAAGAAGAATTAAACGAAAACGAAGAACAGGAGTTATTTGAACACTTTAGAATTGAAGTTGATCCGGGGCAAAAACCTTTACGTATTGATAAATTTCTGGTAAATAGAATCGAAAATGCTTCGAGAAGCAAAATACAAAGTGCGGCCGATGCAGAGAATATTCTGGTAAATGATAGGCCTGTAAAATCGAATTACAAAGTTAAGCCAAACGATATTATTTCAATTGTTATGGCTTACCCACCCAGGGAAATTGAATTAATACCTGAAGATATTCCGATAAATATTATTTATGAAGACGATGAAGTAGTTATTGTAAACAAAGAGCCCGGAATGGTAGTACACCCTTCGTATGGTCACTATAACGGAACTTTGGTTAATGCAATGATGTATCATTTAAAAGATCTTCCTTTATTTAATTCAGGAGATATGCGCCCGGGATTAGTTCATCGCATTGATAAAAACACATCTGGTTTATTGGTATTAGCAAAAACAGAAACCGCTTTAAACAAGCTTGCAAAACAATTCTTTGATAAAACAACTGAAAGAAGATATATCGCTTTAGTTTGGGGAACTTTTGAAGAAAAAGAAGGAACCATTACAGGTCACATTGGTCGAAATATCAAGAACAGAAAAGTAATGCAGGTATTCCCCGATGGATCGCAAGGAAAACATGCCGTAACTCATTATAAAGTGCTCGAAGAATTAGGTTATATTTCAATGATTGAATGCCGCCTAGAAACAGGACGAACTCATCAAATTCGTGTTCATTTCCAGCACATTGGCCATCCGCTGTTTAATGATTTTGAATATGGCGGAGATCAAATATTAAAAGGCACTACATTTACAAAATACAAGCAATTTGTTCAGAATTGTTTTAACATCCTACCACGACAAGCATTACATGCAAAAACATTAGGATTTAAACATCCAAAAACGGGCGAGTTTATGCGATTTAACTCAGATCTTCCGGATGATATGGTTGAAGTAATTGATAAGTGGAAAAGATATCTTACAGGTCGGGATGTATAAACCTTCATATTAAAATCGTGCTTTAATCTTATAATTTTATTTGTAACTTGTAACTTCTAGATCATCCATAGAACAAATCAAAAATGTAATTAAATCATCACAACATGAATAAATTAAAAATATTTCTAATACTAATCATTTTTTTAATACCCATTGAACTTTTATCCCAAACTGTAGGTCCCGAATATGGAACTTTACTAATAATTGGAGGACATGCTGATGATAAAATATTTATTCCAATGTTTAAAGAGCTGGCCGGAGGAGATAGTGCTGAAATAGTTATAATTCCAACAGCAAGAGATGACGAAAGCATCTCAAAAGATCCAGAATTTAAAAAGCTAATTAGTCGATTTGAAAAATATAAGTTCAAGAAAATTTCTATCATACATACAAGAAACCCGGCAGAAGCAAATAATCCGGAATTTGTAAGAACATTACATACAGCAACAGGTGTGTGGATTCAAGGAGGTCGGCAATGGAGATTAGTTGATGCTTATTTAAATACCCTGACACATTTAGAGCTTTACGGAATATTACACAGAAAAGGAGTAATAGCGGGTACATCTGCAGGAGCAACCATACAAGGCTCATATCTGGTGCGTGGTGATACAAAAGCCAATACAATAATGATGGGAGATCACGAAGAAGGGTTTTCCTTAATAAAAAACATTGCAATTGATCAGCACCTGCTAGCACGAAACAGACACTTTGATATGTTTGAAATAACTAAAAACAAACCCGAATTATTAGGAATTGGTTTAGATGAAAATACTGGCATTTTAGTTACTGGAAACAAATTTAAAGTAGTTGGCGAACATTATGTCGCTATTTATGATGGCACAAGGTGGTCTGAAGAAAAAGACAGCATTTTTAATATAAAGAACAAAGAACAATTTTATTTTTTAAAGCCCGAAGACCAATATAATATGCTGAAACGAACAGTGATAAAGTAAGATATCACAAACCCAGACATATTGTATATGATATAAAATAAGACACTAGATATTTAACCCACAGCCTTTTTTGACAGGTGTTAAATGTTCATTTATCATTAAAAAGATATCATTCGTCATAACGTTTAAACTATTTAGTTTTTATTGCGTAATCTTGTACAGAAAGTAATCTTGAACGTTATCTAAGAATTAGAAAAATGGCAGAAAGAAACCTAAGAAAAATAGAGGATGAAGAATGGAAAGTAATTCCATTTGCAGATAAAAAATATGAGGTTAGCAATTACGGTAGAGTTAAAAGTTATTGTTACAATAAAACTGATGGTAAAATACTAAAACCGGGACTGACAAAAGGTTTTCATACAGTAACTTTTAAAACAAATGGTAAAAAGAAAACATTTCTTGTACATAAACTTGTAGCTATTGTTTTTGTTGCAAAAGAAAATGATAATCAAACCATTGCAATTCATCTTGATTGGAATAAAAAGAATAATCATTATAAAAATTTACAGTGGTTAACAAAAGAAGAAGCATACAATAGAATAATGCCTCGGTTACAAGAAATTAATAAAATCAAGAATAAAGGAATTATCCGAAACTCCAAATTAAAGCCAGAAGACGTAAAAGTTTTAAAAGGAATGCTTGAGAAGGGAGTAAAACAAAATGTTATTGCCAAATTATTTTCAATAAGCGAAATGCAGGTTACCAGAATTAAAAGAGGAGAAAATTGGGGAAAAGTAAAGTCATCGATTTAATTAAACATAACGATTATCTGAATTTATTAAGCTACATCGCCCGATGTAGCTTTTTTGTTTTTATTTAAATTATTTTATAAGATTACACTTCTGTATCTACATAAATCTTATTTTTGATATATAAAATTTGTCGAAATATGAAAAAGAACATTGCAATTGTTGCAGGAGGGGACTCATCCGAATTTATTGTTTCAATTAATAGTGCTAATCAAATAGCTAAATGGCTTGATAAAGAAAAATACAATGTATACACAATTGAAATAAAAGGAACAGAGTGGATTGTAAAAAATGAAATGGTTTGTGATCTTATCCTTAATAAGGATGATTTTAGTTTTAATTTAAATGGGCAAAAAACGAATTTCGACTGTGCCTTAATTACAATACATGGGACTCCCGGTGAAGATGGTAAATTGCAAGGTTATTTTGACACACTTCAAATTCCTTATACTACTTCAAACACACTCTCTTCGGCCCTAACTTTTAATAAAATATTTAGCAAAAATTATTTAAAGCCTTTTCACATTCCTTTGGCAGATTTTATTACAATTAAGAAAGGAGATACAATTGATGCTATTCAAATAATAAACTCTGTTGGATTACCTTGTTTTGTAAAACCAAATCGTTCCGGATCAAGTTTTGGAGTAACAAAAGCTAAAGAAAAAAGACAGCTAAAAGAAGCGATAGAAGAAGCTTATAAAGAAGATAACGAAGTTATTATTGAAAGATTTCTTGATGGAATTGAACTTACCTGTGGTTTGGTAAAAACAAGAAAAGAGACAATTATTTTTCCTCCAACAGAACTTGTAAGTAAAAATGAATTTTTCGATTACGAAGCTAAATATACAGCTGGAATGTGCGACGAAATTACTCCTGCACGTATTCCAGATGAATTAACAACAGAAATTCAAAATCTCTCTTCACAGATTTACGATATATTTCAATTAAATGGAATTGTTCGTATAGATTATATCTATTCAAACAACAAACTTTATTTTATGGAAGTAAATACTGTTCCTGGAATGAGTGCTGCCAGTATTGTTCCTCAACAAGTTGAAGCTATGGGATTGAATATGACAGATATTTTCACCTTAGTCATTGAAGATGCCTTATCAAGATAAAATAATATGAAAATTCATAATACAGCTTGTCCGCGAAATTGTTATAGTACCTGCTCATTTAAGGTATGGACAGAGGATGGCAAAGTTGTTAAAATTGATCCACAACCATTAAACAAAGCTACTCCCGAAGGAATCTGTTTAAAAGGATTAAGTTATATTGAACGTGTACACTCTCCACGTAGAATTTTATATCCCTTAAAAAAGATAGATGGAGAATTTAAACAGATTACCTGGAATGAAGCATTAAAAGAAATATCAGAAAACTTAAGCTTCTACAAGCAAAATTACACTCCACAATCTATCTTATTTTATTATGCGAGCGGAATGTCAGGCTTACTAAATGGAGTAAGTTCAAATTTCTGGCGAATGTATGGAGGTGCTACAACAGTTTACGGAAATTTATGCTGGCCTGCAGGATTAGAAGCAACAAGATTAACCTTAGGTGAAGCCAAACATAATGTTCCATGGGATTTAGAAAATGCTAAACTGATTGTTGTTTGGGGTAAGAATCCAGCCGAATCGAATATTCAGCAGATGATCCCAATAGAAAAAGCACAACAAAATGGAGCCAAATTAATTTATATTGACCCCCGCAGAACGGCTTCTTCAGAAAGAGCTGATTTACTAGCTCAGCCTATCCCCGGCACAGATGGGATCTTAGCCTTAGCAATAGCTAAGATTATAATAAAAAATAACTGGATTGATCAGGATTTTATTGATAAACATGTATTAGGTTACAGTGAATTTAAGCAGTCTGTTTTAAAAATTAAAATTGAAGAAGCAAGCAAAGAGTGTGGAGTTAAGCTTGATTTTATTGAGAAAATCGCTCATTATATAGGCACTGTAAAACCCATGACCTTAATTCCGGGTTATGGAATGCAGCGCTACTCAAATGGTGGCCAAACCACTCGTTGTTTACTTGCTTTATCAATTATTACAGGGAACATTGGAAAAAAAGGTGCCTGTTGGCACTATGCCGATTTACAGGGCGATATATTCAGCGAAGTAAAAGAACCTTTAAATTATTTTCCACCCGAAAAGCCAAATGGAATTTTTCGTAGAGCAATATCAACAGCCAGATTAGGAGAAGATATGTTACAATTAACAAATCCGGAACTTAAAATGGCATGGGTTGAACGTGGAAACCCTGTATCGCAAAATCCGGACAGCAACAAAGTAAAAGAAGCGTTCAGAAAGATAGAATATAAAGTGGTTGTAGAACAATTTATGACTGATACTGCCCGCGAAGCAGATATTGTATTGCCTGCAAAAACAATGTTCGAGCAATCGGATATTATATCATCATACTGGAATCCATACATTCAGTTACGCCAAAAAGTTATAGACCCCATTGGTGAAGTAAAACCTGAAACAGAAATCTACTATTTGCTTGCAAAAAAATTAGGTTTTACTAATGATGAAATTGAAAAAAACATCCCCTATCCTTCTGATGAATCAATTGAAGCATGGCTAAACAAACAGCTTGAACCATTTCCTGAAATTACACTTGAAAAGTTAAGACAAGGGCCTGTCTTAGCTCCGGGATTGCAAGAAATTGCTTTTTATGATTTTAAATTCAATACGCCTTCGGGTAAAATAGAACTTTATTCGGAGACTGCAAATAAAAACTGGGGTGTAAATTCTTTACCAACATATGAAAGGTTAATCGAAGGAAAACATCAAAGTAATAAGTATCCTTATAATTTAATGTCTCCAAATACAAAAAACAGGATTCATTCTCAATTTGGAAATTTAGAAAGCATTAAGATTATTGATCCAGAACCTATTGCAACAATTAGTTTAACCGACGCCCAAACGAAAGGAATTCAGGAAAATGATATGATTCGCGTTTATAACGATCGTGGCGAATTAAGCATAAAAGCAAAAATTGATGCAAGCTTACGACCTGGAAATATTGTAATTGTGAACGGTTATTGGCACGAAGAAGGTGCTTGCCCTAATATTTTATCCAAAGGTCGCGAAACTGATATGGGTCACGGATCAGCATTTCATGATAACATGGTTGATTATGAGAAAGTAAAATAGTGATGGAAAAAAATATTTTCATATTTGATCAGAATAAATGTGTAGGATGCCACGCATGCCTTGTTGCATGTATAAACGAAAATGGTTTCCAGCTTAATGATCAATGGAGAAATATTCATAATTCTAATACAAATCATTATCCTGATCTTCCACTATTTTACTTGTCTTTAGCCTGTAATCATTGTGATGATGCTCCTTGTTTAAAAAACTGTCCTGCACAAGCATACTCCAGAGATGAAAAAACCGGAGCAATTATTCATCATCCAGAAAAATGTATTGGTTGTAAATATTGCACATGGGCATGTCCATATGATGCCCCAAAATTTAATCCTAAAAAAGGAATCATTGAAAAATGTACTTTTTGTAATCATAGAATTGAAGAAAACCTTAAACCGGCGTGTGCAAACTTATGTCCAACAGGAGCTTTGGATTTTACACAAATGGAATTTACGAAAGAAGAAGCTTTAAAATCAAGTCCGGTTCCTGTAAAAGTTGGTTCAAGTTTAAAAATGGAAAGACTTAGAAACAGGCAAGGTCCGGAAATAGATCAAGAACTTTTTAAAAATCAGGATAAAGATTATATAAAAAAGAAGGAACATTCAAAGATTGCTGTCAAAGAAGAGTGGCCACTCATAATATTTACTTTATTATGTACTGCAGCAGTAGCATTTTATAGTTCCGGGAAAACAGAAATGTTTAATTCAATCCAGAAGTTTATTTTCGTTAGCCTTGGTTTTGTAGGGGCTTTTTTAAGTACTTCGCACCTTGGTAAAAAGTTTAGAGCATGGCGATCAATAACAAATATTAAAAATTCATGGTTGAGCAGGGAGATTTTATCTTTTGGACTTTTTTATTTAGGCGTTTTTATTGATTTCTATATCATCAAAATACCTGTTTGGATTCCTGCTTTAATTGGATTTGTACTGCTGTTAGCAATTGATATGTTATATCGCTTGGCAAAATGGGAATGGCCTATAAAAATACATTCAGCAAATACACTTTTAATAGGATTAACATTAACAGCTTTTCTAATGGATTATAAGTTAGTGGTGGTCTTTCTAGTTTCATGTAGACTCACACTTTACATATATCGAAAATATATTTCAAGAAAATATATCTTGATTTCTGTTTTAAGAATGTTGTCTCTAATGTTTTCAATAATATTATCTTACTATGATGCCTATTATGCTGGAATTACCTTCTTAATAATTGGTGAACTTATTGATAGAATTGAATTTTATATGGAACTAAATATTCCTATGCCACAAATTGAAATTCAGCATAAATAAAAACGGACTTGATAAAAACCAAGTCCGCTAAACAAATCAATTTTCATTGAAATTATAATCAACTAAAAATTAATCCCAATGGTATAATCAGAAGTTACATTTTTACTTCGTTGAAAAGCAGGTTTCCAATCAGGAATGTTTTCAATAATTTTAATGGCAGCTTCATCAGCTTCTTCGTTTCCGGATGATTTCTCAATTTCCACATTGGTAACTTTTCCTTTTTCATTCACCACAAAGAATACTTCTGTTGTTAGTCCTTCATATTTATTTTTCAATTTTTCAATTTCATTAAAAATATAATCCGACAATCCTTTAAATCCGCCTTGTGGCTTAGCAATATCTTCAACAATAACATTTTGGACACCTTTCTTTGGTGGTGGCGGAGGTGGCAATTCAGTTTCCTTCACATCTTTTGATGGTGGTGGTGGAAGATCATCAGCAGGTGTTGGTGGCGGTGCGTCTGGCACATCGTATATCTCTTCGTTTTTAACTTCAGTTTCTTTTAATGAAACAG